>SVOI01000023.1 GCA_015066465.1 Oscillospiraceae bacterium | reverse complement strand
TAACTAAAAATGAGACTACTAAAAATTCAGTAGTCTCATTTTGTCAAAACCTTGCCAAAAATAAAAAAACAACCGTGAAACCCTTGTAAAATAAGGAGTTTCACGGATTTTGAATTATTCCCACTCAATTGTTCCTATCGGCTTTGGAGTAAGGTCATAAAGTACTCTGTTGATACCATCAACTTCGTGTGTGATTCTGTCTGTAATTTTATGAAGAACGTTGTAAGGGATTTCTTCAATTGTAGCGCTCATAGCGTCAGTTGTGTTAACTGCACGAATGATTGCCGGCCAACCCTCGTAGCGCTTTGAATCTTTAACACCAACGCTCTTAACATCAGGAACAGCAATAAAGTACTGCCAAACTTTACCTGCAAGACCGTTTTTGTCAAATTCTTCACGGAGAATTGCATCTGCTTCACGAAGAGCGTGAAGTCTGTCACGAGTAATAGCACCAAGGCAACGAACACCGAGACCTGGGCCTGGGAATGGTTGACGATAAACCATTTCATCAGGAAGACCGAGTGCAGAACCTACAACACGAACTTCATCTTTAAAGAGAAGTGCAACAGGCTCAACGAGTTCCATTTTCATATCTTCTGGAAGACCACCAACATTGTGGTGAGCTTTAACGCCGTCACTTTCAAGAATATCAGGATAAATTGTACCTTGAGCAAGGAAAGAAATACCTTCTAATTTCTTTGCTTCTTCATTGAATACTTCAATGAACTCGCCACCGATAATCTTTCTTTTCTTTTCAGGTTCAGAAACACCTGCTAATTTATCTAAAAATCTATCAGTAGCATCAATATAAATTAAGTTTGCATCAAGCTGTTTGCCGAAAACTTCAATAACCTGTTCACTTTCGCCTTTTCTCATAAGACCGTGGTTAACGTGAACACAAACTAATTGTTTGCCAATAGCTTTAATAAGAAGTGCTGCAACAACAGAAGAGTCAACACCACCTGAAAGAGCGAGTAAAACTTTCTTATCACCAACTTGTTCTTGCACCTTTTTTACTTGTTCATCAATAAATGCATTCGCAAGTTCTTTTGTGGTGATTCTTTGCATATCATCAGGTCTTTTTAACATTTCCATAATTTTGCCTCCGTTGTAAATATATTATACGAAAAACTGAAATTTATCAGTTTGTATAGTTATCAAAATAACCCTGAACAAGAACAACAGGAGTACCTTTGTCGCCTGAACCACTTGTTAAGTCACAGAGTGAACCGATAAGGTCGGTTAACTGTCTTGGGGTAGTACCCTGAGAAGCCATATTACCAACAAGGTTATCACTCTTAGCTTTAATGCTTTCTGAAATAGCTTTTTTAAGTTCTTCACCACTTAAATCTTTAAAGTCATTATCTGCAAGATATTTGAGCTTTAATTCATTTGGTGTACCAACTAAGCCGTCAGTAAATGCTGGTGAAACACAAGGGTCTGCAAGTTCCCAGATTTTACCTTGTGGGTCTTTGAATGCACCATCACCGTAAACCATAACTTCAACGTGCTTACCAGTTGCATCTAAAATGAGTTTCTGAATTTCAAGAACGAAATCTTTACATTCTCTTGGGAAGAGTTTGATTGTATCTTCTGTAGATTTATTTGAGCCTAAAAGACCGTATTTTTCGTTGCAACCGCTACCATCAACAGATGCATTAAGAATATCATCGAGACCGCAAACAACTTTTGCGCCATTTTTAAGAAGAATTCTCTTTGTTCTTGCACGGGTATGAATATCGCAGTTGAGAACACAGTCTGTATATTTAAGAATTGTTGTTGGCTGGTTAGCAAAGATAACCTCTACTTCTGCACCAGCATCACGAATGATTTGTGAATAATATTCAACATAATCAACACCAGTAAACTCGTGTTTGTTTTCACCGAAAAGCTCACGGTATTTTTCAAGGGTTAATACATCGCTGTATGGGTTAATGCCAGCTTCATCAATTTTATCTAAAGAAACGAGGCAGTTACCAACTTCGTCACTTGGGTAGCTTAACATAAGCACAATTTTCTTAGCGCCCATAGCAATACCTTTAAGACAAATAGCAAAGCGATTTCTTGAAAGAATCGGGAAAATAACACCGATTGTTTCGCCACCTAACTTTGTCTTTACATCTTTTGCGATAGCTTCAACAGATGCATAGTTACCCTGACTTCTTGCAACGATTGACTCAGTAACAGAAATAACATCTCTGTCACGAAGGCTAAAGCCTTCACTTTCTGCTGCTTCAAGCACGCTGTCAGCAACGATTTTTGCAAGGTTATCGCCTTCTCTGATAATAGGGCAACGAATACCTCTCGAAACAGTACCAACTTTTCTTTCCATTTTCTTCACCTTTCATTCGGTAGAATTAGCATAGTTTATAAAAAACTTTGACAATTTATTATACCACCATCATTTTGAGTGTCAATAATTTTTCATAAAAAAATTATTGTAGTTTTTATAAAAAATTATTGGTAATTTTCATTTCAAAATTGTGCTTTTTATTTCATTTGTAAGCTCAAACATCTGAACAATTTCTAATTTTCTGGTTTCTGTTAATTCAGCAGGATTTCTTGTTCTGGTATGAATACCAATCCCAAGACCTTCAAGGCTTAAGTAATACTTTGCATTAACAGGATAGCACTGGCATTCTGTCACTGACATATAACCAACAATATTCTGCAATTTTTCAGCTAATGCCATATCACCATCATTATAAGCTTTTATGAGTTGACTATAAAGCTCTGGGTGGAAGTTTGCCATAACACCAGAATAACCACTGCAACCCATTCTTAAGCTCTGTAAGAATGTCGCAGCATTAGCGTTAAATATTTTAAGGTTGCTACCCTTTACTGCTTCGTGTTTTGCTTTTAACATTTCTGTATCACAACAAGTATCTTTTAAGAACTGGAAGCGACCATCATCTGCCATTTTCTTTAAAAGCTCTGGTGTAAGCACACGTTTATATGGATACGGACACTCGTAAACACCAAAAGGAATATCAGGCAAAGCATCTGCAACATATTTCATATTTTCAAACAAAACGTCGTCGCTTTCATCTGCTTTAGCAAAACGATTAGAAATGAAAACGTAAGCATCAATGCCTGTTTCAATAAAAGCTTTTGCTTCTTTAATTTGTGTTTCTAAATCATCTGCAACATGGCCAGAAGCAACAATATCCATTCCCTCTGGCTTATTTGCCATAATAAATTTTAAAAGCTCTAATCTTTCTTCAAAAGATAAATAGAAAATTTCACTACTCTGACAAATTGCAAAAATTCCATCTACACCGCGGAATTTATACCAATCTAAAAGCTCGAGAACTCCATTGTAATCAATTTTATTATCATCGGTAAAAGGTGTAATCATTGTTGGATAAACGCCATTTTTAATCATTTTCATAGTTAAATCCCCTATCTGTTTTTTCTAAAATCTATGTAATCCTGCAAAATAATATCTGCCGCAACCGCATCAACAACTGCTTTTCGCTTTTTACCACGAACATTATTTTCACTAAGAATTTTATGAGCAGAAACCGTTGTTAAACGCTCATCCCAAAAATTCACTGGAATTTCAGTTAAGTTTTTAAGCTTCTCGCCTAATTCTTTACAAGCATCAGCTCTGAAGCCTTCACTTCCGTCCATATTTTTAGGAAGACCGACAACTATTTCTTCTGCTCGTTTTTCTTTTACAACTTCAATAATTTTATTTGCTAATGTGTCAATATTCCACTCTGTAATAACACATACAGGTGAAGCTAACATTTCAAATTTATCACAAACAGCAATTCCTGTTCGTTTATCACCATAATCTACTGACAAAATTATCATATTTTAACTCCAAAAGCCGAAAAGAGAATTACACTTTTCGGCTTTAAAATTATTATTGTACCGGAACTGCAGGGTCTACTGGAACAGGAGTTGTATCAGATACAGGTGGTACCGATTCAACTGGCACAGTCTCAGAAGGTGCAACAGTTGCACTTGGGTCAACAGGAACTGTTGGCGGAATAGTTGTTTGAGGAAGTGTTGTAACCAATGTTGTTGGTTCTGTAGTTGTTGTAAGTTGTGCTGTTGTAGCTTCATCTGGAATTTCAGAACCAATAGCGTGAATCATAGCACAATTCGCACAAGTAGCAGGAATTTTAGAAGTTCTGTAATAACCAGTTGCAGTCTGTGCACAGGTTGGTGCCGCTAAGTCACCAGTAATTTTACAATACTTTCTTGCTACAACACCACTTGATGATGGGAATGATTTTGGTTCTAAATCCTCGTGAATAGCTCTCATAACCTCACGATATATTTTACCAGCTGGGTTACCAGAAGTATTTGTAATCTCTTTTGGTTTATCATAACCATACCATACTGCAGCAACATAGTGTGGTGTACCACCTACATACCAACGGTCCTTATCGTCAGATGTTGTACCTGTTTTTGAGAAGTTTTCAAAACCATTAACACCGTAACCAGCACCTGTACCTGATGAAGAAACAGTTTTTAAGAGTTGCTTCATAACACCAGCTGTACTTTCAGAAATAACTTGTTCGCCTTTAGAATCGCCATCTGTCAACAAGGTTTCAGTGCCATCATTGTTAGTAACCTTATAATAACAATATGGTTCAAAGTAATAACCATTATTGCCGAAAATTGCATAAGCTGCAGTCATTTCAAGTGTTGTGAGACCTTCACTTACACCACCAACACAAATTGATGAATAGTTACCATCATAGTTAGGGTCATTTTCATCAGTAACAAGTGTAGAGAATTTTAAATCATCAACAAGGAAATCGAAACAAGGTGAAATACCAAGTCTCTTAACAAGCTGTGCAGGAACAGTGTTATATGAAACCTGTAAAGCATACTGAACTGTTACAAAAGAATCAGCCTTACCATAAGAACCGCCATAGTTAACAGGCCATCTGCCTGAACCTAATTTAATACCATAGTTTTGAACCATAGTTGACCAGGTTGCAACATTATTTTCAATAACAGGTGCATAAACTGAAAGTGGTTTTATAGAAGAACCAGGTTGACGTGGTGAATCCCATGCTCTGTTAAGCACACGGAAATCCTTCTTTGGACCAGCACCACCGACCATTGCAACAACCCTACCGCTATAATCCATAACTGTTATAGCAGACTGAACTGCTGGACTTTCCTTGGTATCTCTTTCATCAGGGAATGTCTTTCTATTTTCATAAACATCTTCTGCAGCAGCCTGTGCATCTAAATCAATAGCAGTATAAATACGAAGACCACCAAAGAAAACTTTTCTCCAAGCTTCATTATAAGTTAAATCATACTCTTCCTGAAGGTCCATAATAACCTTATCAATTACATACTCAACGTAATATGAAGCCCACTCAGAATCACCTGTTTTATCGGTGATTTTGATATCATCTTCTGTATATTCTGGTTCTTCCTCGTCGTCCTTAGTTACCTGACTACCCTTGTATTTCTCGCTGTTTGTAAAGATTAATTCATACTTTTCTGCTTTTTTATATTCTTTTTCAGTTAAAGTACCATTTTCATACATAAGATAAAGGCAGTCTTGTTGTCTTTCGATATGTTTATCAAGGTTGGTAAATGGGTCATAAGTTGCAGGAGCTTTTGTAATTGCCGCAATACTTGCACACTCTGCAACGTTTAAATCTTCTACATCTTTACCAAAATACTCTTCTGCAGCAGTTTTAATACCATAACAACCATTACCGAGATAAATAGTGTTAAGATATGCTTCCATTATTACTTTTTTAGAATAAAAACGCTCTAAATTCAAAGCATTGAGAATTTCGTAGAATTTACGTGAAATATCACGGTTATTTTCACCAGTAAGATTCTTAATTAACTGTTGAGTAATTGTAGAACCACCGTGGTCAAATTTACTTTTAATAACACCAAAAATAGTTCTTACCCAGTCAACACCACTATGTTCATTAAAACGCTTATCCTCAAGGTCACGGAATGCTTCAATCATTTCGTCTGGGATATCTTCATATTTTACCCAAACACGATTTTGTGCACCGTGAAGTTTGAGAAGCTCAACTGGCTCATTATTTTCATCGTAACCATAAATGATACTTGTTTGTTGTTGATTTGCCTTATATTCCTCAAGGTCAATAACCTTAGGACCATAAACATAATCGTGTGCATAATCAAAAACATAAACACAAGCAACAGTTGCACAAACTACACCAATAGAACAAAGAATCGCAAAAGCCGTAAGAACCTTTTTTAAAGTCGGGTTCATTGGTTTTCGTTGTTTCCTCTTTTTGTCAGGGTTACGCTTTATACCATTAAATTTTAACTCTGGTTTTTTCATAGACCCTTTCTTCTTATTGTTCGCCATCAAGAAACGCCTCCTACGAATTACGCTTAATTACTATTGGCAATAATTGCCTGAGCAACTGCCAAGTCAAATGGTGTTGTAATTTTTATATTATTATCAGAACCCTTAACAAGTCTGACATTATAACCTTTATTGTGAAAAATTGAAGCAACGTCTGTGTAACTCTCCAATTCTTCATCAGTCAATGAATTAATTACAAACTCCAATTCTTTTAATCTGAACGATTGCGGAGTCTGGACTCTGTAAATATCATCACGCTTTACACATTCATTAAGATATTCACTATCAGTAGAACGAATTATTGAATCATACACTGGCATAACTGTATTTGCTGCACCAAACTCATTAACTGCAGAAACGTTTTCCTTTATAATTCTTGAATTAATAAAAGGTCTTACTGCATCGTGAGTCAATATAACATCATTTTCAGTTATATTATAATTTTCGCTTAAAAATCTGCAACCATTCTTTACAGAGCAATTACGATTTTTACCACCAGAAATAACGGATATTGAATCAGAAGAAATTCCGTATTCTAAAAGCATAGCTTTTGTATATTCTATCCAGTCTATCGGGCAACATACAACACCCGCTGTAAACGAACCAAAATCTTCAAAATTGCGGATAGTTTTTACTATAATTGGTTCATCATCAATTTTAAGATACTGCTTAGGTAACTCCGGAGAATTCATTCTTGAACCGATGCCACCCGCCATAATCATATAATATAACATTATTTATCTGCACTCTTTCCTTTTTTTTCTTTAAATCCTTCCGTACTGTCTTTTTTAAATAGTATCTTGACTGTCATTATAATTAATTTAACATCAAGAGCAAGTGAATACTTCTGTATGTACATTAAATCCATTTTAAGTTTATTGTAGGCAGAAGTATTATATTTACCAAAAACCTGAGCGTAACCTGTTAAGCCTCCCCTGACTTTATATCTACAAGAAAACTCAGGAATTTCTTTTGAATATTTTTCAACGTGTTCAACACGTTCTGGTCTTGGTCCAACAATTGACATATCGCCTTTTAAAATGTTTAAAATCTGCGGTAATTCGTCAACACGTAACGCTCTTATAACCTTACCAACCGGAGTAATTCTCGAATCGTTATTTGTAGCAGGCTTAGGGCCATCTTTTTCAGCATCAACAATCATACTGCGGAATTTTAAAATATCAAAAACACGCATATCCTTTGTGGCTCTTTTCTGTTTATAAAAAACAGGACCACCATCATAAAGCTTAATTGCCAAAGCAATAATAATAAATAAAGGTGAGAACAAAATCAAAGCAAGTAACGACAACACAATATCCATAAGACGCTTTACTGCTCTTTGCTCAATAGTGAGACCTTGAGAATGTGCGTGAATAATCGGAGAGTCAAAATAAGTAATTTCAGATGAGCTTCTTACAATGATATCTGAAATTTTAGGAACAATATAGATACTCTTATTTTCCTGATAGCAATATTTAAGCACGTCATTACGCATACGTGCAGGAACGTCGCAAATAATAACACTTTTAAACTTATCAATTTTATCTTTGATTTCATCAAATCCCGCATCAACATTTATTGATTCATTAATTTTATAACGCTCTTCCATCTCGCTCATTTTGTAAACAATCTCAGTTGCAAGATGACTACCATAAATAATGAGCATTTCTTCTGGTGGGTTAAGACGTCTTATAATTTCAGTCGCAACAAGAGTCCACGCAACAATAACCACTGCCTGAATAAGCAAAATATAAAGCATACCAAATACATTTGCAAGAACAGCTTCAAGCAAACAAATTTGTGCATAAGCAATACAGTTAGCAAAAATTGCCGCTAAAATCTGATAAAAGATAATTTCACTTTTTCTGAATTTATCAACCTTTGAGGCACCAAGAGCAATACTTGTCACAAGTAAAACAAGAAAATAAACAGCGACAAGGAACATTTTACCTTGGTTTCTGAAAGCGTTTTCAAATTCAGGGTTATATACGTTATTCCAAACCCAGTAATATACAAACGACAAAATCGCACAAAGTATAAAGTTTGACGAAAAACGAATCGTCAATTTAAATTGTTCAATTTTTGACATATAATCACTCTTTTTTATTGGACTGGCAAAGTACAGTTGTAAAGTGAATATAACTTAAAAAAGGGGTGTTTTTTATGGATATTTTCACTTTATTCAGTAATTTGCTTGTATTTATTCTCCACGTAACAAATGCAGAGTCTTTTCCACCACCGCTCTCAAAAAAAGAAGAGACAGAAGCTATTGAAAAAATGGCTGAGGGCGACACAGCTGCCAAAGATAAACTTATTAAACATAACCTAAGACTCGTTGCACACATCATAAAGAAATATTACTCTACATACAGCGACCAGGATGATTTAATATCTATTGGCACAATAGGACTCATAAAAGGAATAAATAGTTTTAAGCCAGAAAAAGGCACAAAGCTTGCAACCTACGTTTCAAGGTGCATTGAAAATGAAATTTTAATGTATTTCAGAAACTTAAAAAAGACTTCACAAGAAATATCATTCAACGAGCCTATTGACGTTGATAATGAAGGAAACCCATTGACATTAATTGATATAATTGCAGTTGACGACACCATAATTGATGATATCGACTACAAAAACAAGTTGAGAAAATCAATAGAAATCATTAACAACATTGAAAATAAACGTGACAGAAGAATAATCATTATGCGATATGGTCTTGATGGAAATATTCCTAAAACACAAAGAGAAGTCGCAAAAGAACTTAATATATCACGTTCATATGTTTCAAGAATTGAAAAACGAATAATTGAAACTATTCGTAATGAATTCACTGAACAGGAATAAGAATGCACTGGAAACGTGTCGGCTGACCTAAATGGTTAAGAATACACTGAATTGAAATAGTGAATTCTTTATATTCACTTAAATCTTTACCAGAAACACATTTTACTGTGCAAATAGTAGGCTTCATAGTTTCTTTTGCAGAAGAAACTGCTAACATAAATCTTTCGAAATCTTCCTTATACAAGAATTTTCTTACAAAATCCAAAGAAGACTCACCAAAGCTTGTTTTTACATCAAAGCCAAAAACATCATTGGCGTTTTCAGAAATCTGAATCTTACCACTTAATGGGTCATAAGCAACAAGAACAATTGATGAATTAACAAAGTCATGTAAGAACATTGCAGGATTTATGCTTGTTATAAATGGATTTTCTTTTACGGTTGCTTCGTTATAAACCTCACGTGACTTAAAGTCATCAAGCATACCGCTAATATCGTTAACTGGCTCTAAAGTGTGTGTGAAATCTACTGAATCACAATTGAAGAACTGCTCTGCATCTGCATCTGTAACACTCAATGGAATTGAAATGTAGTCAGATACCGATTTAAGATTATTAAGCGTTAAAGCGGCATAGCTTGCAGCTTCTGCAGAAGTTAATGCTGTATCAAGGAACGTTGGTGCCATAACAATTCGTCTGAACACACCACGTGTAAAGCAAGAATTGTGAACGTATCTTTCACCAACCAAATAAACACCAAGAGAAAATCCAATTTTGTTTAAGAACGTTGAGAATGAATTAAGGTGCCTTATATCAATATTCTCAAGGAAATCCTGAGGAACATTAATTGTTAAATTAATCCCCTTACAGTCGTTCTGTGCAATAAAATCATTAAGATTCTGCACAAGAGTCAGAACGTCATCTGGTACTAAAAGTGTGTAAATAGATACAGGCGGAATTGTTTCACCATTATCACGCTTTTCAATAAGTGTAAGTAAAAGATTTTTTATTGCTAACAAACTGAAGTTTTTAACATTACTTTCAGAATTATTTATTGCATGATATAAATCTGAGGTAAATGCAATTTTACTTAAAGAACCAGCAAATGGATTGTAGTCATAACAAATTAATTTGCCTGTTTTTTTACTTACAACCGGGAAGAACTTTTGTAAACCATCAGAATTAAACGAAGTTTCAAGCTCCTTAATTTCAGAAGAAATCTGAGAGAAATCCTTCATAGATGGATTAAAGAATGCATAAGTGCTTCGTTTATTAAGCTTTGCGGCTTTACAAGCAAATTCAGCATTATTAAAGAGTTCTTTGAAGTTTTTACCATCCTGAGGGAATTTTGAAACACCTAACGTTACTGTAAAAATACCCATTTCGGTTGGTGTGTGATAAGTTTTTCTTAAATTCTTATGAAGATTATCAATAAGTACAATAAGTTCTCTTAATTTTGTAATGTTCTTAACAAAAACAAGGAATTTATCAGCAGATGCTTTACCGATATAAATATCTTGCTTCTCCTGAAAATCACGGAGTTTGTTTGCAATTTCTTTTATAAATGCATTACCATATTCATAACCAAACATATTGTTGATTAGACCCATTTCATCAATATCGATGAAAATCAATGCATTTTGTGAATTCGGCATAAGGGTTAAGAAATTATCAACATCTTTTGACAATTTCTTTTGAAGAGGAATACCTGTAAGACCATCTGAAACAGTGAAACTACGTTGAATTTCATTTTCTATTTCATCCTCAAAATAAGCGTCAAATGCACCGAAAACCTTTGTAATTTCTTTGTTTTCATCTGCTTCAAAAGCAAGAATACCCAAAATAACGTATTCAGTATCTTTTTTAACCGCTCTGAACTCAACACGAGTTTTCATTATGCCCTGTTTGACAAGCTCCTGAAACGCAGACATTGAAACATTCTGTAAAAATCTTGCAGAGTCTGCAGGATGGCAGATTTTGTGACATTGTGTGAACGCTTCATAAATATTTTTAGGTAAGAATGGGAAAAGTGGTGACCACGAACCACGAATAACCTGAAAATCATTTTCATTAATATCTGCTTCAAAGATAACATTGTATGCAGAAAGTAATTTATCTTCACAAATTGAAACTTTTAATGCACGTTCTGCATCAGAATCTTCATTATCAATGTGATGCTCAGCATAAAGCTGATATTCAGTTGTATATTGATTTTTAGTCGCCTCGCAAGAACCACATTCCTCATTACTTGCAGCCTTGAAGTTTCTTTCAATACGCTCAAATTCTGGTAAAGCAATTCTGAAACAATTAAGTAACTGTTCAGAAAAAGTACCACAAGCACCAGTCATAATAAGCTCAACAGCTTCATCGTGAGAAAGAGCGTTTTTATATGGTCTGTCACTTGTAAGAGCATCGTAGCAGTCTGCAACAGAAACGATCTGTGCTGAAATCGGAATATCGTCACCCTTTAAGCCTTTAGGGTAACCTTTACCATCCCATCTTTCGTGGTGATAAAGACAGATATCACGACAATATTTTGAATATTGTGAGTCAGTGATTTCTTCCATCATATCAAGAAGCTTCGCACCATGAGTGGTGTGAGTCTTCATAATTTCAAATTCTTCTTTAGTAAGACGACCTGGTTTTAACATAATTGCATCTGGTATTGCAATTTTACCAATATCGTGAACTGAAGAAGCAAGGAAAATATATTCAGCCTGAATTGCAGAAATGTTATATTCAGGACATTCTTTAACAACGACGTCTGTGAGAGCCTTTGTAAAATACTTAATTCTTTTGATATGCTGACCAGACTCCATATCACGACTTTCGATAGCCGCAACAAGAAGCTCAACAAGCTCAAAGTTCATAGTATTCATTTTATTTGTTTGTTCTTTGAGCATATTTGCCTGATTTAAAATACGCTTTGTCTGAATACTTGACATTTTATTCATTTGCTTTTTCAAATGATAAATCTCAACAAGATTTTCAAAACGTCTTACAAAAACATCCTGACGTATTGGATAAGAAATTAAATCCATAGCACAGGCACGATAGCCCATATTTTCAAAAGCATACATTGATTCATCTGAAGTAAAAATAACCGGTACTTCATTAAAAGTGCCTTCTTCTGAAAGTTTTGTAACAATCCAAGGAAAACTTTTATTTTCTTTTAAACCATCAAAAACAAATGCAACAATATTTTTTGCATATAAATCAACGTCTTCCCAGGTTTGTGAGTTATAGCCACAAACAGAAACGGTAGCAATACCCTCATACAACTTAATTAAATCTGAATTAGCTTCTACATTCTCTGTAAAGAAAATAACTGAATTAGATTTCAAATTAAATCACCTCTAAGAAACAACAAATTACATACGAGCACACTTGCCCATATTTTGCACATTATATCTTATGTATAATAACATTTTTTTAAGCGAAAGTCAATTAAATGACACTATTGTAACCATTTCTTAACATATTTGAAAACAACAAAACCACGGGTTAAGATACCCGTGGTTTTTACGTTTAATTACCCAACTTAAAATGAATTGGCATACCATTAAGGTAATGAATATCCTGTTCACCCTGAATGAGCGGCAAAATATAATCAACAGCCTCATCTGTTACATTGTTTCCACTTGAATTTATCCAGCCAAGTGGAAAATATTTAACTTTATTTGCAATTTCATTTGCATCAATTGAATCAATTACAACTGTGTATGGTGAATTTGAAACACGTTTAAAGTACATAACCTTACCAGACTCGCCTTTTAACGCTCTTTCAACAGCCATAACACCAATTTGCTCAGCTTCTTCAATATCAGTTTTTGAGCTTAAGTGTGAAGAGCAACGTTGCATAACGTTGAGTTCAATAGAACGAACCTTGCAACCAATTTCTTTACGGACTATATTTTCAAGTGTTTTACCAACACCAGACAAATATCTGTGACCGAATTCGTCACTTGTTTCGTTGTAAAACTCTGAATTTATATCTTCTTCATCTAAAGTAACGCCTTCTGATACAGCAACAACTACTGCCCTACGGCTTTGTTGAACACGCTTTAAATCTTTAATAAAATTCTGAACTGAGAAATGAGCTTCGGGTAAATAAATAAGATGTGGCGCAATTTCACCATTTGCACGAAGCACCGCAGAAGCCGCTGTGAGCCAGCCGGTATCTCTACCCATAATTTCAATAATGGTAATAGAATTTATACTATATACAGAACAGTCACGAACAATCTCCTGAACAGTTGTAGCAACGTATTTAGCGGCAGAACCAAAGCCTGGGGTATGGTCTGTAATCATTAAATCGTTATCAATTGTTTTCGGGATACCAATAACTTTAATATCACTACCTATTTCGGTAAGATATTTTGAAAGTTTATTTACAGTATCCATTGAGTCGTTACCACCAATGTAGAAAAAAGCACCAATGCCGTGAGCTTTTAAATTTTTTACAATTTTTTCATACACAGACGAATCTTCTGTATACTCTGGTAATTTATAACGACAAGAGTTTAAAACTGTTGACGGAGTCTGTCTTAATTTTTCAAAATCGAGATATGTTTTAATATAGTCATTGAGAATAATTAAATCATCATTAATAATACCTTCAATACCATTAAGAGAACCAAAAACAATATCTATTCTATCTGAACGGATTGCACCTTTAAAAACACCTAAAAGAGATGCATTAATAGCACAAGTTGGTCCGCCAGATTGAGCAACAGCAATATTCATAACAAAACTCCTTTAAAATTTATGTTTTTAGTATAGCACATTATTCTATAATTGAAAATAGAAAATCTTTGGATAAAAGGTCAAAATTTTCATATTTAAAATAAAAGCACCTGCAAAAATGCAAGTGCTAAAAAACTATTCTCCATAATAAATAAATTGAGTGACACCATCTTTATTAATTAAAATATCTTGATTTCCACCACAATAATCTTCTTTACCAAAGCTAACACAATAAATTTTATTTTTCGAGTCGTACAAAACATTAATGCCATCATATTCAACAGTACATTCTTTTTCTGCAAGTTCAATTACTTGGTCAATATTTGTTACAACAACTTTTTCAATGTTTAGAAATCCAGAACTCACAAAACCGCAGTCATCTTTGTATATACTCAAAAAATTGTCATAGGAAAACGAAGAAAGTTTCTCGTTTGATGAAACAAAAACAGGAATACCATTAATATTCGAAACTGTACCAATAAAATCATATGGTGTAACAGATAAATTAGCATAATTATTACCATTAATATTACAAGAATATACTTTAAAATCGTCAGCAACGAACAAATCTGAGCATGGATTAATATAACTAGACATATTGTTATAAATAGCAATATACTCTTTTGTTTTAGTGTTAAAAACGGAAATTTCGGAACGATGAACCCCAGACCCCCATGAAGAAGCCACAAGTAAATCTATATTTCCGTCATTATCATAATCCCATGGAACTGCATTAACAAAGCCATATCCACCAAAAGAATTACATATTCCAAAAACTTCATTATCTATGAAAACAAAAGATGCACAAGTATCACTAAATTTAAAAATCTTAAAATCTGTAACTTCAGATACAGATTCAGGCGTTACGTTGTAACAATTCTCTTCTTTAAATTCAGTAGAAAAATCATTTTCTAATTCCAAACTGTTCAAAGCGGTCATAAATTCACTAACGCAATCTTTATTACAATTACCTGCTATTGTATCGCCAATTAATAATTCATTTGTATCGAAATCATGGTTATTTATTTCAGTTGTTAGTTCTGTTATATTTATATCGGTTGGTTTATTATTAACGTTAGAATTACATCCTGAAAAAACAAAAACGACCAAAAACAAAATTAAAATTACTTTCATTAAACACACCCCTTTCATAAATTTTAGCATAATAAAACTGTATTTTCAACAAGAAAAAATATAAATTTGTATTATCGATAGAACCTTGACATATCCGAAAAGTTTTGTTAAAATTACTTTCGCTTGGAGACGTATCGAAGTGGTCATAACGGACATGACTCGAAATCATGATGCCCCCTGAGGGACGTGGGTTCGAATCCCACCGTCTCCGCCATATAAAACGCCATAGTTCAATAAGAACTATGGCGTAAATTTTTTTATTCTTCCACTTTAGCTCTTGCGGCAGTTGCGGCGCGAGTACGCTCTAAATCAAGATACATTCTGTCTCTTGTTTTCTGGTCAATGTTATAGAAGAACATTGGAATCATGCCAAGGAAATCGAAAATAAGTCTTGGACCGAACGCTGCAATAAACATTCTCCACATTGTTTCTTCAGATTGTATAGCTGTAATACCTGACTCAAACCCAGCCCAACGAGCAAGTAAGAGTGAATTTATTTTTGTTAAAGCTATTCCTCTGACCTTGTTTAAATAACCTGTCAAAAGATTAACTGTTGCTTCAACTCTGTAACCATTCTGCCATTCACAATAGTCTAAAACTTCATAGTTTATTTCAGCGTCAACAATTTTCTTTGTTGCATAGAATACCATCTCTACGCAGTTACCAACGCACATTGCAAGTGTCATTGGTAATTTCTTTTTATAAAATCCATTCTTTTTGCCACCTATTAAACCAACAAGGAAGAAAAATCCTTCTGAGAAAAAGATCGAACCACTTTGAGCAATCCAAAGAAATTTTGTAGAAAATCTTCTTCTGAATTTTGCTGCCCACGGGTAGCTGGCATAAGAAATAGGCATACCCGGAATACCTGCAATAGTTGATATCATATTGAATTTTAAAACGCTATCATAATATAATGATTCAGATGTTGCAATATCAATTCCGCCTACAAAGCCTGTAAGTGTATAAATCAGAAGCGGTTTGTTTCGGAATACTGAGAACATACCCTTCATAATCTTTGGCGGTTTTTCAGATTGTGGTACACGCTCTTTACTTACAAAAATCCAGATAATGCCTGGAATTGTTATAATAACCCACCACCAAAGCTTCATTCCTGAAAAAACTCTTGCAAGGTTAATTTTAATTTTACCATTAGCAACAAGGTCAAATATTACACCTGCAATCTGTTCTGGTAACCGCTTGAACAAGTCACCAGCAAAGCGTGATGAAACCAAAAGAGAAGTTCTTTCATTCGGGTTAGGTGTGAAAACATTATCAATATAACCACCGCCACCGAAAAAAGCACCAATTGTTTCACCTATGTATGAAAGAATCATATATAAAATAAGTCTTTGCGCAGCGTCTAATGCATAGCTATCACAAATTATTGGTAAAATACAAGTAACAAAACCAATAATCAAACTTGGAATAAGTGACAGATATTGAAAAGGCTTGAATTTACCCCATCGAGTACGCATTTTGTCAATAATAACTGCAGAAAGTGGGTCATTAAACAAATCATAAATACCTAAACCAACTGCGGCGTTACCATGTGCTTCGGCATCAAGACCTAAAATTTTGTACATAAACAATTCGGAGTTAGTATCATACTTACCCATTGATAATTCTGATGCGGCACATTTCAAAATATAAGCTACACGCTCTTTAGTTGAACAGAACATTCTGTTCATATATGCAGGGGTTTCATTCATTTCAAAAACATATTCACGCTCGTGAACTTCTGTAGTTTTGTTTTCTTCGCTCATGCTTTAGCCCCCTCTTTTTCATTTAATTCTGCTTCTTTTTCTTCCTGTAATTTTGCAAGTCGTTTGTACATTTCTGCACGGATTTCTTCTTGTGGAATGCCATCTTCTAACATTTTAAAGTATTCTTCAATAGGAATTCCACCAACAAAACAAGGTGCATGTTTTACTTCTATGCCCTTTTTAAATATTAAAATATCAACGTAGAAATTAACACCTAATAAAATTAAGTAAACAAATGGTGCTAAAACAAAGCCAATACTAAAATACGGATTGTCTGGAATAACGAAAAACATAACCGTAGCAATAACTGTTAGTAAAACAAGAGTAATATCAAACCCATAGCAGATTGCTTTACCCTTTTTAGAACAAGCCATAGTAAGACAACCAAATCTTACTAAAAGTAAAACTATTGATAACACCAATAAAACTATTGGTACCCCAAACAAAATCAAAGGTATTTTACCATCTGCAGTATTGAGCAATCCTAATATATTATCAACATTTAAGTTTTCAATGATATCTAAAAGTGAAAACAAACTTAAAAAACCATTAAATTCAGCAAATGGTGCTTTAAATTCACACTTAAAAAACGGGACAACTATTGCTAAAATTGGTATAAGACTTGTAAAAATTCTAATTACTGCAAGGCGTGAACCGACAAACGATGCTTTTAATCTATCTATTTTCTTCTGAAAGTGATAATATTGCACTTCTGCAATATCTGCATCCTTCATTAAACGCTCTTGAATATCGTAAATAACGACATTAGCACCACAATGTGGGCAATGTTGTTTCCAATCGGTCATTTTTAAATGTTCTTTACACTTTGGACATTCAGCCATAATACCACCCCTTAAATATATATTCATATACTTTTATTTTTATAGATTTTTTCTGATTTGTCAAGATTTTTTACAGTAATGTAACCAGTTTTTTTAGATTTTTTTCGTTTTTTTAGTACAAATACAACAAAAACATTTAATTGTGTTGGATTATTTAAAAAATGTTAAATTTTAGAAAACAACTTTCAATTCTGAAAAATTGTAGAATAATAGTTGTATAAGAGTTCAATTACATTTTCACAGGAGAATTTTGTTATGAATTTAATTCGTGAATATCTTGAAACTGCAAATATCTTAGCTCAAATGGAAGAAGAGGATTTTGAAAATGAAGATTTAGTTCTTGTTTTCAATCAATCTGCCGCAAGAATACGCTTTGTTGCACAAGAAATTGAATATGAACACCCTGAATTAAAAGAGCAATTCAAGCAATTACTTTTTATTGATAGCATTACAATAAGAATCTGGGTTGCACATCACATTCTTGAGGTTATGAATTACGACAATGAAACACGTGCTGCTGCATTAAAAGAAATTGCTCTTGCAAAAAGATTAAGTGAGCCATCTTATGCATTAGGGAATAAAATCTGGCTTGAAAAATGGTTGCAAAAATATCCTGATGACGCTGATTTATTGTTATAATATTAATGGTCTGTAAATGCTAACTGCATTCACAGACCATTTTTTTATTTATTCAAATAGATAATACCAGCTCTTGAAACATTAATTTCTTCAAGAGCATTTTTTATTGTAAATTCAGAAATAGTTTCACCAAGACAATTAACTACTTTTGCCTTGTAGCCTTCAGCACCTTTAACGATTACAAAATCTTTTAAAGTCGCATTAAGAATTATCGCTTTCCTTTCAAACACTTCAACAAGTGAATTAGTGTAAGGTGAAATAATTTCTATTCCATTTAAAGTCGCTCTTGCACTTGAATAATCGGTTTCAGGATTTTCTGCAGTTAACTTGCCATTTAAAAGAACATCTCTGTTTTCTTTCCAGAATGAAATATAGAACTTTAACATTCTCTTGTGCTCATCACTTAACTCATCAACTAACACAGAAATTTGTGGCACTGTGTAAATAACGTTAATGAATTGCTCAGCCGCATTTTCTACAGTATCTGTTTTGTTCCACATAAGCATATCTGAATGAACCGCTGTTTTGCCTGAAGTAAAGCGTAAATTTATAGCCTGACTACGATTTGTAAGTACATCACCAGGGCAATCACCAACACGAAGCATATTACCATATTTTCTTATAGACGGACCAACATAAGACTGACGGAACTCGATTAACACATCACTTTTCAGTTTGCTCAGTTTTTCTTTTGTTTCACTCAAAAGACAGTGAATTGCATCTTCAAGAGACTCATAATCTCTTCTTTCATCGCTTTCGAGTGACTTGCCTTTTAAGACAAAGCTATCTATAAAATCGAGTTTCAAACCATCTAAATCCCACTCTTTAATTGCATTTTCATAAAGAGATGAAAGGTATTCTCTTACCTTTTTATATCTTGGGTCGAGTGAAAAGAAAGTTTCATTGTCACCAGAGTCATCTAATAGCATTGTTTCAAACTCGCGGAATTTTTTTGAGTGAATACCCATAAAAGGAACGGAATACCAAAGCATAACTTTCATTCCAATTTTGTGAATTTCTCCAATGAGTTTTTTCATATCACCCATTTTTCTTTGTGAGACTTCCCAGTCGCCACAGTAAGCGTAACCACGGTTGTTATCGTCTGTCTGCCAGCCGTCATCAATTATAACAGTCTGGAGACCTAATTCCTTAGAGTTTTTGCACTCTTCAATTATTTTTTTATAATCAAGATTCTGGTGGAAGCTATACCAAAGAGAGTCCATTGGAAGCTTTGCATTTTCTGGTACAAAGGCGCTTTTATAACCACACTCGTTTTCCCACCAATTTACTGTATCATAAATGCTATCGTAATATTTTATATTTCTGAAATCAAACCTTACAGTTGCATTATATTCACTTTTTTTATTTGTCTGTAAACTGAAAAATTCAACTTCACAAATAACTTCGGCATTTTCTTCGTTATAACCCATTCTGATTTTTATTGGTGTATCAACATCCGAAACAGAAACACACATTCTGTTATTACCATCAAAGCCCAAAAGCTGTTGAATTGGCATACCTGAGGCTAAACGTGAATTAATTTCATTCATTCCCCAGTCTGGTCTTAATATATGTACTCTGTCAAAGCTACTCCATATTGCAAGTGCATTTGTTGCTGGAACAACACATTTTAAAATCGTCTTTTGGGGAATTTCATTATTTAATTTTAAATTCAAATCCAAATAAGTAATTTCGTCTGCTTCACGTTTTTTTATATTAATAGTGGCGTTTTCGTTGCCACCAACAATTTTATATCTAAAACTTTTTTGCATTACATACTCCTAATTTTTAAATTCCGCATTTTTTATGTATTCAATTAAAGCACTAAGGCTGTTTGAAAGCCATTTATTTTTATGATATATGAGTTGCTTCCATATATCTGTTTCAATATCAATAACATCAAGAAAAACTAAAGAGCCCTTCTTCACTTTTTCTTCAGTTACAAAATCTGGTAAAAATGAAACTCTTTCGCTTCCATATTCAAGTAACTCTGTTATAATATCTGTTCTACCAACTTCAAGTGCGGGTAAAATTTCAATTGATTTTTTCGCTAATGCTTTATCTAAAATTCTTCTGTAACCCATTTCTTTTTCAGTTAAAATAAATTGATATTCCAACAAATCATTTATTGAAAGTTTTTTCTTTTTAGCAAGTGGCGAGCTTGAACTTGCAACAAAATGCATAGGAATATGCTCTTCTTTAGCAATTATATAATCACTTTTATAAATGTGATTATCAAGTGTTACCATCAGGTCTGCTTCGTTTCTGTCAAGCATCTGGAACATATCGCCCGTATCTGCCGCAGTAAATTTTAAAGAAATTCCAGGGTATTTACTATGAAAGTCATTATAATTAGTTGTAAGCATATCTTCACAGACAGAATCTGGTGCAACTAAGTGAATTACACCTTTTAATTCCTTGTTTTCTTCAATATTCTGCCTGAATTCATCTGTTAACCTACAAACATCGTGAGCGTAAGAAAGAAGCTCTCTACCCCTTTCAGTTAACGTTATTGTGTGGTTAATTCTTTCAAATAAAAGACACTGAAGCTCAGTTTCGAGCTGTTTTATCTGGAAAGAAATTGTTGATTGAGAGTAGCCTAAAACTTCAGCTGCTTTAGTAAAACTATTAAGCTCGGCAACCTGAATAAAAGACATTAAATTACGAATTTCCATTGCTTTACCTCTTAATCGATTTTTTCGATAATGTTTATCTAAACTATTTGTTTTATTTATTATTGAATGTATTATATACTATTCGACGGATAATTACAATATATTGAAAGGAATTTTTAATTATGTCAGAAATCAAGTTTTATAGCAGACCTGAAGTTCCAGTTGAAATGCATAAAGTAAAGATTGTTCAGAAGCTCAATCTTTTACCTGCTAAAGAACGTTTAAAGAAAATGCAAGAAGCTGGTTTTAATACATTTATGCTTCACAATGGCGATATTTTTATGGATATGCTCACTGACTCAGGTGTTAACGCTATGAGTGATAATCAGCAGGCAGCTATGCTTCGTGCAGATGATGCTTATGCTGGTAGTGAAACATTCTATAGAATGGAAAAGAAGTTAACCGAAATTTTTGGTATCAATCACCTTCTTCCAACTCACCAGGGTCGTGCTTGTGAACACATTATTGCACAGCATTTTGTTAAACCAGACAGTTGTGTAATTATGAACTATCACTTTACAACTTCAAAGGCACACGTTACAAGACTCGGCGGTAGAGTTGAAGAACTCGTTAAAGATGAAGGCTTGATTGTTAAAAGTGATTTACCATTCAAAGGTAACATTGATTTAGACAAGGTTAAAGCTTGTATTGAAAGAGAAGGTGCAGATAACATTGCATTCTTAAGACTTGAAGCTGGTACTAACCTTATCGGTGGTCAGCCTATTTCTTATGAAAATATGAAAGAGGCAACAGAGCTTGCAAAATCTTATGGCATTACAACTGTTTTAGATGCCTCTCTCTTACAGGATAACCTTTACTTTATTAAAACAAGAGAAGAATCAATGAAAGATAAAACTATTCCTGAAATTACAAGAATGGTTGCAGACCTTTTCGATATGATTTACTTCTCTGGTAGAAAATTCGGTTTCGGTCGTGGCGGCGGAATTCTCATAAGAGATGAAAAGTTATTCCACGAAATGGAAGACTACGTTACAATGTTCGAAGGCTTCTTAACATACGGCGGTATGTCTGTTAAAGAAATGGAAGCTCTCATAATCGGCTTTGAAGAAACAATGGATTTAGACATCATTTCACAAGGTCCACAATTCATTAAACATTGTGTTTCAATTCTTGACTCAATGGGCGTTCCAATGGTTACACCAGGCGGTGGTTTAGGTGCTCATATTGATGCTCGTCAGGTAGTTGACCACATCCCAGCAGAACAATACCCTGCTGGTGCTCTTACTGTTGCACTCTACCTTTGCGGTGGTATTCGTGGTATGGAGCGTGGTACTCTTTCAGAAGAAAGAAACGCTGACGGTAGCGAACACATTGCTTCTGTTGAAATGGTTCGTCTTGCATTCCCAAGACGTGTATTCACACTTTCACAGACTGAATATGTAATCGACAGAGTTAAATGGCTCTATGACCACAGACACTTAGTTGGTGGTTTAAGATTTGTTCACGAACCAAAAACACTCAGATTCTTCACTGGTAAGCTTGAACCAGTTTCAGACTGGCCAGAAAAACTCATTGCTGAATTCATTAAAGATTTCGGTGAAGACCAATAAAATATATAAAAGCATAGAAGCCTTAGTGGTTTCTATGCTTTATTTTTAAATCCCCGGTTGACGGATTATCTAATAATTTTCCGTTTTCAGAAAAACGTGAACCGTGACACGGACAATCCCAGCTTTTTTCTGCATTATTCCATTTTAAAGCACAACCTAAGTGCGGACAACGTGGCGTTGTAGGATTTAAAAGATTTATTGTACTTTCAATAATATTTGTAAATAACTGTGGCTGAAAAAGTTTTCTTGATGGTGAATACAAACCGCTATACTGATTATCGTTACCCATTACTAAATCACAAAGTAAGTTTGCCGCTACCATTGAAGAAGTCATTCCCCATTTGTTATAACCCGTTGCAACAAAAATATCGGGTGCTGTTTTTGAATATTGACCGATATATGGAATAGAGTCAAGCGACATACAGTCCTGAGTTGCCCACCTTGTGACTTCTTTTGAAGATGGATAAAACCGATTTTTAAACTTGTTTAATTCTTTCCAGTTACCCCCTTCTTTACCAGTACGATGTGCACCACCACCTAAAAGGAGTAAATCGTCATACATTCTGAAAGAAAGCCCCGTTGGATTTTCATCTATATACATTCCATCAACTTTTTTAGCATTTTGTAGTGCTAAAACATACGAACGGTCCTGGTAGAGTTTCAAAGGGTAAAAACCGAATTTATTAAATATAGGAAAATGAGTAGCAACAATAGTTTTATTTGCAGTAATTTTACCACCGTTTATTACGTAACCTTCACCGTCAAACGAATAGACTTTTGTTTTTTCATAAATCTTCAAATCTTTTACAATAGCACTAACAAATTTCAGAGGATTAAACTGCGCCTGATTTTTGAATTTTACTGCACCCGCAATACTAAAAGGTAAATCTTCAATTTTATTAATAAATTCAAAATCAGCATTTATACGCTTCAGAACTTCACATTCTTCGTTTATTTTATCACTTCTGTTTAATGAATAAACAATTGCATCTTTTTCAAGAAAATCACAATCAATATTTTTGCATCTTATTTTAAACTCTTTTAACGCTTCTTCGTTTGATTTATAATACATTTCTGCCATTTCAGCACCAAATGACTTATTAATTTTACTGTAAATCAGACTGTGCTGAGATGTAATTTTAGCAGTTGTATTAAGCGTAACACCGCTACAAATTGTATTTGCTTCAACTAAAGTATATTGAACACCAAGCTCTTTAAGTTTTAATGCCAACAAAACACCTGTCAGACCACCACCAATAATTAAAACGTCGGTTTTAAGGTCGTGTTTAAGCTGCTCAAAACGTGGCAAATCGACAGAAGTATTCCAGATTGAATTTATCATATTATCACCAAACATTAGTATGTGTAAAAAAATTAAGGATAGCAAAAGCTATCCTTAAAATTTATAAAATTATACAAATTAAACCGCTACAACCTTCGTTTATAATTTTCTCTAAGGTTTCTTGAATTTTGCCACGTGCATCTTGTGGCATATGACAAAGCTTGTTGCGAAGTCCTTCGTTTACGAGTTCATTTAATGACTTACCAAAAATATCTGACTGCCATATTTTAAGCGGGTCTTCTTCAAATTCATTAAGAAGATATTTAATTAATTCTTCTGACTGACTTTCGGTACCTACAACCGGTGCAACCTCTGTTTCAATATCTGCTTTTAAAAGATGAATTGACGGAGCTGATGCCGAAAGTCTTACACCATAGCGACCACCCTGTTTTACAATTTCAGGCTCTTTAAGTGTTAACTCATCAATGTCAGGCATTACAATTCCGTAACCGGTTGCTTCAACTTCATTTAAAGCGTTTTCAAGTCGGTCATATTTCTTTTTGATTTTTGCAAGATTATTAAGACAATTCACAAGTCCTTGTTCATTACCAATTTCAAGACCTGTTTGTTCTTCAATAATTTTATAGAATAATTCGCTACTGAGAGAAGTTGAAATTTTTGCAGTACCTTTACCTAAATCAATTGAATTAATAGTTGCAGAAGTTATATATTCGTTAGCTTCTACACCAATTAAAAGTGAAGCAATATCTGAAACACAATTAATTTCTTCTGAAGATGTTTTTACCGAGTTACAAAGTGAAGAACGAAGCCAGTGTTCACGCTCTAAAGTCATTACCCACGATGGTAACTCTACGCAGATTTCACTTACTGGAAAACGATATAAAACGCTTCTTAAAATTTCGGTAATTTCATCTTCTGATAACTCAAGACAATTAACCGGAATTACGGGAACTGAATATTTATCGCTTAAAGAAGTTGCTAACGTTTTTGCTTCGTGAGAGTCAGGTGCAAGTGAATTAAGAAGCATTACAAACGGTTTATTTATTTCTTTTAATTCATTTATAACACGTTCTTCCGCTTCTTCATATTCTTCTCTTGGAATTTCTGTAATTGAACCATCGGTAGTAACAACAAGACCTATAGTAGAATGCTCGGTAATAACCTTTTCAGTACCGATTTCTGCTGCCATATTAAACGGAATTTCATCTTCATACCAAGGCGTTTTTACCATTCGTGGTTGTTCGTTTTCAATATACCCTAATGAACTTGGTACTATGTAACCAACGCAATCAATAAGTCTTACGTTCAAAGAAGATTTTTCAGGTAATTCAATTTTAACCGCTTCTTCTGGAATAAATTTAGGTTCGGTAGTCATAATTGTTCTGCCACCAGCAGATTGCGGAAGTTCGTCTTGTGCACGTTCTTTTTTATGCGTGCTTTCAATATTAGGAATTACGAGTGTTTCCATAAATCGTTTTATAAAGGTAGATTTACCAGTTCTTACTGGCCCTACAACACCTATGTAAATATCACCGCCTGTTCTGGTTTCAATATCCTGATAGATAGTAGTATCTGTCATAAGTCCTTCCCCCTTGTACTTTCTTTATCTTCTGTAAAGAATATGTAAAAAAGCAATATAATATGACAACTATAATATTTAACAAATGAATTCCGTATATTTCCACATAACTCACAATTGACATTACATATAGATTATAGTAAAATGATGTATTATAGTTTTACAACAAAAATTCAGAAGAAGGAGAGTTTATCTTGAAAGAGATGTTATTAGAAGTTTTAAATGACTTTCAGGTAGCGTTACCCTACCTTTGCAGATTAGTAGTTTCTGCAATTTGTGGTGCTGGAATTGGTCTTGAAAGAACTTACAGACAAAAAGAAGCTGGTCTTAGAACACACATTATTGTAGCACTCGGTTCTGCACTTATGATGATTGTTAGTAAATATGGTTTCTTCGATTTATTCCTTTATGACAACGTTAAATTCGATGGCTCAAGACTTGCCGCAAATATTATTACTGGCGTCAGCTTTTTAGGTAGCGGTATTATTATTTATAAAGGTTCAATTAAAGGTCTTACAACTGCCGCTGGTATCTGGGCAACCGCTGGCATTGGTCTTGCAATTGGCGCTGGTATGTATGGTATAGGCGTTTATGCAACTATCGTTCTTCTTATTATTCAGATTTTCATTCACAAATTTGTTCCTATCGAAAACACAGTTGCTACTGAAATTAAATTGAAAATTAAAAACGACCCCGTTGCTCTTGACCACGTTGAAGAAATACTTCTAAAAAAAGGCGTTGATATTATGTCAACGGATATTGAAAAAAAAGATAATTTAATTTATTGTAAATTTGATTTAAAAACACATAACAATTTTTCATTTAATGAAATTAAAGAGATTTTGAAAGATGATGAATATATAGTTTCGATTTCTTTATAATTAGTATAAAGTGACACCCCCACAAGTTTATTAGAACTTGCGGGGGTGTCTTTTGTATTTATAGGGGAGAGAAAAAATCAAAGTTTAAAGCGCTCTGTTAAGTTACGCATAACCTTAACAAGCGATGCTAACTCCTCACTTGTTGCTGCATTTTCTTCCGATGTTGCAGAGTTATTCTGAACAACTATAGAAATTTGGTCTATACCACTTGTGATACCTTGTAATGCATACGCTTGCTCCTGATATCTTGTTGCAAACTGCTCCATTTCAGAAACAACTATATTAACATTCTCTGCAACCTCGTTTAATGCCTTTGCAGTATTATCGGCAAGTTCAGAACCATTATCAACAGCATCTATTGAGCTCTGAATTAAACTGGTAATTAGTTTAGCAGCTTCACTACTCTTTGTTGCCAAGTTTCTTACCTCATCTGCAACAACAGTGAATCCTTTACCAGCAGCACCAGCTCTTGCAGCTTCAACAGCAGCATTAAGAGCAAGAATATTAGTCTGAAATGCAATATCCTCTATAGCTTTAATAATTTTTGCTATTTCAGAAGATTGTGTTGTAATATCTTTCATAGCAACAACCATTTGTTGCATCTGGTCGTTACTATTTGCAACTTCACTACCAATATTTTGCATATTTGAACTTAAAGTAATGAACTTTTCTGCATCTTCATCTGATTGAACAGAAAGAGACTGAACTGTAGCGTGTAATTCTTCAACTGTACTTGCCTGCTCAACAGAACCCTGTGCCAAACGCTGAGAAGCAGTAGCAATTTGTGAAGTATGAACATCAACTTTCATTGAAGAATCAACAATTTGGGTTATTGTTTCTGATAATGATGCCTTAATATTATTTAAAGCTACCTTTAATCTGTTAAATTCACCAACATAATCCTGCTCTAACTCAAAAACAAGATTACCCTGACCAATTTTATCAATAACATCAGAAACTTCGTTAATATATAATATGTAAGTTTTAAGTCTCTCAACAAGTTTTCCAACGCTTACAGCCATCTGACCAACTTCATCAGAGGAATTAGCATTTACGTCAACGTCTAAATCACCATCCGCAAGTTGCATTGTAGCTGTATTAAGTTTACGAAGCGGTCTTACAACTGCAGAAGCTATGATAATTATTGTTACAGTTATAAGTGCAATACAAAAAGCAAAACTTATAATAACAAATAAAGTTATTACAGTCATTTCTTCTCGGAATTCATCTTGAGAAATTGTACCAACAATATGCCAACCGATATCAGGAATATATGCTACAGAACCACACAATGCATCATCTTCTCTCGAATAAAGAAATGCACCCGTATTCTCATCTAAATTCAATGCAGAAAGCATATTTTCGCTATATGGTATTTTATTTAAATTTGTTAACAACAAACTTTCGTCAGGATGACATAAAGTAATATCATCACAGTCAAAGGCAGAAACAAATCCGCCTTTACCAATTACGAGTCCATTAATTTGTTCAATCAATGATTGTAAAGATATATCCATGCCAACAGCACCAATTATCTCTTTTGTACCAGGTGCAAATACGGCAGTAGCGCAAGAAATAACCATTTCACCAGAAACAACATCTTCGTAAGCACTTGTAACTATTGTTTCACCATTATTTTCAACCAACTGTTGGAACCAAGGTCTTGTAGCAAGAACAAAACTTTCGTCAGTTACATTACCATTAGAGTGTAATAGTTGGTTATTTTTGTCACCTACAATCCACAAGGTAATCATACCTTCACCTTGTTTATCTGCAACTTGTTTCATTTCATTTAAAACAGTTTTATAGTTTTTGGCATCTCTTATATCAAAATTTGAATCATTAGACTGGATTTCAGCAAAAACAGCCTGAACAGAATCCAAATCAACTGCAACTTCTGTACTTGTTATAAAAGGATGAAAAAAGTCGTCAATTAATTTTGCTACTGCATCTGTTTGTGAATCGACCTCACTCTTTTTCAATGTACTTACAGTATCAACAACCTGTGAAACTATGAGAGTACCTACAACTAAAAGCACTATAAGTAAAGGAATAAGAATAAAAGTAATCATTTTACCTCTTAAACCAAAACGAACGTGAAGATTTAAATTTTTTTGTTCATCAGATTTTTTTAAATTTAACATTCAAAAACCTCCTATAAGTAACATATGATATATTATATGACATCTTGTCATATTTGTCAATAAAAAATATGACATAATTTACTTGGTGATTATATGCAAAATAACTTAAAAAAATTGCGTACTAACGCCGGAATAACTCAACTTGCTGTTCAAATGAAAACAGGCATTGAACAATCTTTGCTTTCAAAATTTGAAAACGGAGAAAGAGTCCCCCCCACTGAAACTCTTATCTCTTTAGCAGATTTTTATGGTGTGAGTATGGATTATATTATGAAAAGAACTGAAAACCCAAAAATCAATGAATAGTTTAGGTTTTTGCGGCAGAAAAAGCAGATAGTTGAATCAACTATCTGCTTTTTCTTTTACATCGTTTAAGTTATAAAATTTACCATTAAACCTACCAAAAAAGTCTTTTTCGCTATTCTGGTTTACAACAAACACTCTGTCGGTCTTATAAAGTATTGCGATTTTATTGTGTTCACCTTTAATATTTGCAAAATGCTTTTTGATTTTTTTATATAGCGGGTCGTTTACTTTAAATATTTCTGGTATTTGCAAAGCAGATGAACAAGAAAGCAAATCGCAAAGAATTGTTTCTCTCAAAATTTCTTCATCTGCAAATTCTTTAAAGAAATAATAAATATGAACTGCATAATCTGAAAGATTCATTTTTGTTCCATCTATTTCATTACCAAACTGATAGAAAAGCTGGAATGGAGTAAAAATTTTATTTTCTATTAAATAATCAAGGGTAAATAAAAATCTACCACTGTTATAAAGTCTTTCTAATGCATCTTCACATTTTTTAAGTTTCTTAATTTCATCACTTGAAAGCCACGGAGTTTCAGTAACTTCGTACGGCGGATTTTGGGTGTATCGGCACGGATATTTTTCAGGGTACTTTCTCATATCTGCACCATAAAGAAGCTTTAAAAAGCCCATTTGAAGCATATTGGCACCTAAAGAGTAACCAATATCAAAACTTCTTTCAAAGCTCTTTAAATCCTCGCCTGTAAGCCCTGCAATCAAATCAATATGAATATGCATATTATTAAAAGAAATTAAACGTTTAATATTTTCAATAAGCTTTTTAGTGTCAGTTTTACGGTTAATAGCTTTTAAGGTATCCTCATTAAAAGACTGCATACCAATTTCAAGTTGAAAAAGTCCTTTTGGTGCATTTTTTAATATTTCAAAAGTTTCTTCTTTTAAAATATCCCCTGCTATTTCAAAGTGGAAGCATACGTTTTCGGGAATTTTAGTCCCACGATTTTCTAAAATAAAATTTAAAATTTCATTTGCTCTTTTGGCGTTAGCGTTAAAAGTTCTGTCAATAAATTTAACAGTTTGTGTACCACTGTTAGCGACTTTAATAATATCTTCTTTCACCTTTTCTAAATCAAAAAATCTTAAAGGTGACGTGTTACCGGAAAGGCAGAAAGCACATCTGTAAGGGCAACCACGACTTGTTTCGATATAAGTAATTTTGCCGTTAAGATTATTAAAATATTCATCTGTATAAGGGCTTACCGGTGTACCGGTGTACTCTTTTTCAGGGATAGAAACAATTTCGTTATTTTTTCTGTACGATAACCCGTGAACAGTAGATAAATCGCCATTATGTGAAAGCACGTCTAATAATAACGGATAGGTTTCTTCACCTTCACCTGAAAGTACGTAATCAATAAACGAATAATTTTCTAATACATTTTTTGCTCTGTATGCTACTTCGGGACCACCTAAAACAATCGTAATATTACTCTTGTCTTTTATGTATTTGCACACTTCAAGAGTTTTTTCAATATTCCATATATAACACGAGAAAGAAAGTATCTTGGGAGTTTCACCTAAGATACTTTCTGCAAAATCTATTATATTACTGTTTATTGTGCATTCCATAACTTTAACGTCATATTTTTTAAGAGCGTTATTTTTAACACCCGAAAACAAACACCACGGCGCTAAAGATGAATGAACGTATTTTGAATTAAGGCAAGAAATTATTACTTTCATTTAAACATCATTTCTAATAATATCGTCTAAAGTTTCTCTTTTAACTGCAATATAATCTTCGTTACCATTAAGCATTACAACAGGTAATTTTGGAATTCTGTTGTAATTTGAAGCCATTGAATAGTTATAAGCACCGGTTGTGAGCACTGCAATTAAATCGCCACGTTTAATTGATGATGGCAAATTAACATTTTCTTGTAAAATGTCACCACTTTCGCAGAAACGACCAACAAGACTACAATTAAAGTCACATTTTTCTTCTGCTTTAGAAGCGGCTATTACAGTATATTCTGAACCGTAAAGTGCAAAACGTGGGTTGTCACCCATACCACCATCAACGGCAACGTAGTTTTTGTAACCGTCAATGATTTTAACAGTATTCGCCGTGTAAAGAGTAATACCAGCATCTGCTACAATGCTCCTACCTGGTTCCATTCTTACACTCGGTTCCTGAAGTTCTAATTCGGCACATTTCTTTTTATAAAATTCTGCAACCTGTCTTATATTATCTTCAATATCAATATATGGGTCGCTTTCGACGTAACGAACGCCGTAACCACCACCAAGGTCGAGAATTTCTGTAACAAAACCAAATTTGTTTTTCATTTCGGCAACGAACTCTAACATTGTGTCAGCAGAGCGAACGAAAACATCTGAGTCAAAGAGTTGAGAACCAACGTGACAATGGAAACCTTTAAGTTCAACGTTTTCACGTTTCAACGCTTCACCCGTAATAAATTCACCAGCACCAGTTTCAATTGGGAAACCGAATTTAGAGTCAACCTTACCAGTGTTAACTGCTTCATAAGTATGAGTATCAATACCTGGTGTAATTCTTATTAACGCTTTTTGTTTAATGCCTTTTTTACCTGCAAAAAAGTTAATAGCATCAAGTTCTTCAATATTATCAATTACAAAATAACCAATGTTTTGTGAAATAGCGTATTCAATATCTTCATCAGTTTTGCTATTTGAATGAAAATAGAGTTCTTGTGGGTTTACATTAGCTTTAAGTGCTGTATATAATTCACCAACAGAAACAACGTCTGCGCCCATATTTTCTGAAGATATGATTTCATACATTCTTTTAAAAGAACACGCTTTACTGGCAAAAAGTGCCTTTGCAGAACTACCAAAATATTTATTTAATGAATTTACATATTTACGGCAATTTGCTCTTATAGTCACTTCATCCATCACGTAAAGTGGTGTTTTATATTTTGATGCAATTTCTTTAGTGCTTCTGCCACCAAAGTATAACTCGTTATTTTTAATTTCAAGATTACTACAAATTAAATTGCTCATACGTTAAGACCTTGTTCTCTCATAAGTGATAATAATTTTTCTTCATTGTCTTTTTCCATTGTAGTAAGAGGTAATCTTAAATAATTTTCACCAAAGCCTAAAGCAGCTGTTGCCGCTTTTGCTGGAATTGGGTTAACTTCGCAGAAAAGAGCATTAATGAGTGGAATTAATTCGAGTTGAATTTTTGCACTACCAGCAATATCGCCTGCAAAGAATTTGTCACACATTTCAACAGTTTTCTTTGGTAAAACGTTTGAAAGAACTGAAATAACACCTTTACCACCTAATGAAAGAAGTGGAACAATCTGGTCATCGTTACCAGAGTAAACGTCAATTTCGCCCTTTGTGAGTGAAATGAGTTCTGCAATCTGTGAGAAGTTGCCACTTGCTTCTTTAATAGCAACAATATTAGGGTGCTTTGCTAAAACTGCAACAGATTGTGGTAAAAGGTTGCAACCAGTTCTACTTGGAACGTTATAAAGAATGCAAGGTTTGGTTGAAGCATCTGCAATGGCTGTAAATGATTCAATTAAACCACGTTGAGTTGCTTTGTTATAATAAGGTGTTACTAAAAGCATAGCATCACAGCCAACTTCACAAGCGTGCTTTGTAAGCTGGATTGCATAAGCTGTATCATTTGAACCAGTACCAGCAATAATAGGCACTCTTTTATTTGCTCTTTTTACAGAAAAAGCAAGAACCTCTTTGTGCTCTTCATCGGTAAGAGTAGAGCCTTCGCCTGTTGTACCAGCAATAACTAAAGCGTTAACACCTTCTTCGATTTGCCAGTCAATAAGCTTACCTAAATTCTCGTAATCAATTCCGTCTTTTGTCATTGGGGTAACTAACGCTGTTGCTACGCCAGTAAAAATTGTGTTACTCATTTTAAATAACTCCTTTATAAATAAAAAATAGCTGCCCGAAAAGCAACTACCCACACTTTACGCATTATGCATTAAAATTGTAAGATAGCTCTCCGCACTTCTGCGACAACGATACAGATATTATTCCATACCGCCAGACCAGTTTTTCACCACAAACTGACTTCGGCACCTACCCCTTTCACATTTGCCATTCTGGTAAAATGCTCACGCAAATGCTACTGATGATAAAATGCACCTCTATCGGATGTGAATACTATAACATAGTTACACTTATATGTCAATCTAAAAATGGTAAAAATAATAAAACAGTTCTATTAAATTCATAGAACTGTTTTTATAATCAAACTGCCTCTGCAAACGTAATTGAATCAGCCCACTCATCGAAATATGCTTCATAATAAGCATAATCTTCCTCATAACAAGTGAAAACAACCATCCAAAAAGCATCTTCTGACTCATATAAATAAATAACTTCTGAAAAGCCCTCATAATTTAATGATTCAAATGTATAAGCATCACCGACTTTTTCAAGAACTGCTGTTTTACTGATACCAGGAATAGTATCTTCTAAGCTTAATAAAACAGCTTCTGAATATTCCTCTAAGGTAAGTGGTACTTCAAAATAATCAGAATCAGTTTTAGAAATTACAACACTTGTATCATCATCTGCAAAAACAAATTCATCCTCTTCAGTAGAATAATCTTCAAATTCACCGGTAAGAGTAATGCTCATTTCATCAGCAGTGAACACCTCAGGCTCGAGTTCTGCCATAGCAACAGAAAATCCAATAATAAAACCAACAATAATACAAGCTATGTAAAAAGCAATCCAAAAGCCCAAAATTTTATTTGTGCTTTTTCTGTTTTGAAGCATCTCTTCAGTTACTGGATCAGAAAAACGGAAAGGATTACCTTTAAATGGATTGTAAGATGATTTACCCACTAAATAAAGGTCTTGCTCACCACTCGGAAGCTTAATCATATCATTGCAATAGCTTTTTGATGCCTTACCAGCAATAACATAAAGCTTAGCTTCTTCATTAGGTATTTCAAAGCAAGCATCCTTACCATTTTTTAAAACGCCTAATTTTCTATAATTTTCTTTTTTGATTTTTAAATCACTTGAATTTGAATCCTGCAAATACACCTTGTATTTACCTAAACAACCCACAAATGATTTTTCTCTTCTGATAAATAATTTTCTCATATTTATCCCCCTTAAATTTTTTGTACTATAACTTTATCACATATTTCGACAAATTTCAATATTTAAAATATTTTTTAAGATTCTTTTAATAAATTATGAATAAAACGAGGTGAATAACTCACCTCGTTCAACTTAAAAAACAATAAGCACAGAAGCAACAAATGAAACTGCAGTTGCTATGTAGTCTTTCTTAGATAGCTTTTCTTTCTGCAAAACACTTATAACAGTTGAGAATACCATTACCCCACCAGTTACAAGCGGATATTGAACAGAAGCTGGTAAATTAGAAAGAGCTATAAGCAAGAACAAATTGCCAACTCCATTTAAAACACCGTAACCAGATGAATATAAAAGATTTTTACCTTTAACAACTGGAATCTTTTTATATTTAACTAAAAGCCAGATTGCACAAATAATAACAGAAATAATGTTAATTAAAAATGTAAAGCCTGTGCTATCAGTTATAGGGTAACCTGATGACTGATGAATTTTAGAAATAACTCCAGCCATACCATTAAGTACAAAAACTGCCATATAGTAAAGGAGAGCTTTTTTACCATTCTCACCCTTTTGAATATTTAAAAGAACTGCAACAACAATTAAAACGCAACAAATAATTTTTAATGGTGATAAATTCTCATCGTAAAAACAAACACCTAAAAGGAATGGTAAAATCATACCACCAAGCATTGAAAATACTGAATAAACCGAAAGATTTGCAACTGAAAATGCTTTTAAACTGAAGTAAAGCATCATAATTCCAGAAACCGAACTGATAAACGCTAACAATACGCTAAATGGTGTAATTGTAATTTTAAAACCACTTATTATAAGCATTATAACAGAAGCAACGGCACTCTTATATAATGAAAACACAAGAGTTGCTTTTGTGTCACTACCATAATTCTGTTGAAATTTTTGATTGAATAAAAATTGCACTGCAAACATTATGGTTGCAATTATTACTAAAAAATAGTCAAACATATTTAGAACCCTTTACACATAAATCCTGTCCAAGCGGAATCTTGTGACAATTCTCCGCCATCTTTAAACATATCTTTATAGTTATTGTCGTTATAGAACCAACCATTAAACCAACTGATGATATATCTTGAATATGCAGTTGGATTTGAGCAACAAGTAGTGTGAATTGCACCGTTAAGTGAAGCGTAAACTGCAGGGCCTTTTACCGCATCAAAAGCTGTAACGAGCCATCTGTCAGCGTCTACAACCTTATCTTTAGTACCTGCCATAAATAAAACCGGTTTAGAAAGTTTTTCTGCTTCTTCTACATAATTACTACCGGCAAGAGAAAGAACACAAGCAATTCTATCATCCATAGCACCAGCATTAACAGCACTTCTGCCACCTTGTGAGTGACCTATAACGCCAATTCGTGAAGTGTTAACTTTTTTATATAATGCACTTGATTTATTTGAATTTTCATCAATTACAAAATCAATCTGTGCGATTTGCACAGTACCATCTGCCGCCATTGTTTCATCACTTGCAATTACAATAAAACCAGCACTTGCAAGTTCTCTTAGTAACCCATCATAAAGTGACGGTGGGCAACCAGTACCATTAGCCCAGGAAATAATTGGAAATTTTGAATCGTGTGTCAATAACTCTGACATATAATAAACTATATATGTTCTGTCGCTTGTCCCATACGTAGCCTTTTCAATTCCACTATTGCTTTCAACACTATCTGGCATTAAGCCTTTAGGTGCAGAAGTTGTAGGTGCCTCGGTTGGCTTTTCCTGAACGGTTGTAGAATTCTCTGAATCCCCCACACCACTGCTCTCTGTTGTATTCTGCACATTCTGTGTAACAGTTGGCTGTGGTGCTACATTTGTTATAATGTCTGAATTTACATTTGTAGCATAGATATCAGAATTATCCACATAGTTATTATCGTAACTATTGTTAACACCACTATCTATATAAGGTGTTGTAGTGGTTGGGACATTATCACTTTTACCACATCCAGCAAAAACAAACAATAAACTTAATGATAAAAATACCGCAATTATCCTTTTCATAGCTATCTCCTAACCAAGTAAAGTATCAGTAACGAGCATCACACAAAAACCAACTAATAAAGCGTAGGTTGCACCACGTTCACTACCATGGGCGTGTGTTTCAGGAATCATTTCGTCACTTATAACATAAAGCATTGTACCACCAGCAAAAGCTAAGGCAAATGGCAGAATTGCAGAAGCAACACTTACTGCAAAGTATCCAATCATTGTACCAACAACTTCTACAAGACCAGTAATCATAGCACAAACAAAGGTCTTTTTAGCTGATA
>SVOI01000077.1 GCA_015066465.1 Oscillospiraceae bacterium | reverse complement strand
GTAAGGCTCTTCAGGGCGGTATTGATAAACTCGCTAACACAGTTAAAATTACACTCGGCCCAAAAGGCAGAAACGTAGTTCTTGACAAAAAATATGGTGCACCACTCATTACAAACGACGGTGTTACTATTGCTAAAGAAGTTGAACTTGAAGACCCATTTGAAAATATGGGCGCTCAGCTCGTTAAAGAGGTTGCAACAAAAACAAATGATGTTGCTGGTGACGGTACTACAACTGCTACTCTCTTAGCTCAGGCTTTAATCAGAGAAGGTATGAAAAACGTTGCTGCTGGTGCTAACCCAATGGTAGTTAAAAAGGGTATTAAGGGTGCTGTTGATAACGTTGTAGAAACAATCAAATCTAACTCACAGCCAGTTAAAAATTCAAGCGATATTGCAAGAATTGCAACAATTTCTGCTGCAGACCAGAATGTAGGTAAGCTTATTGCAGAAGCGATGGAAAAGGTTACTGCAGATGGCGTTATTACAGTTGAAGAAAGCAAAACTGCTGAAACAAGCTGTGACGTAGTTGAAGGTATGCAGTTTGACCGCGGTTACATCTCACCTTATATGGTAACTGATACAGATAAAATGGAAGCTGTAATTGACGATGCTTTCATTCTTATCACAGACAAGAAAATTACAAATATTCAAGAAATTCTTCCTCTTCTTGAGCAAATTGTTCAGGCTGGTAAAAAGCTTGTTATCGTTGCAGAAGATATCGAGGGCGAAGCTTTAGCTACTCTTCTTGTTAACAAATTACGTGGCACATTCACTTGTGTTGGTGTTAAAGCTCCTGGCTTTGGCGACAGAAGAAAAGAAATGCTTCGTGATATTGCTATTCTCACAGGCGGTGAGGTTATCACAGAAGAATTAGGTCTTGACCTTAAAGATGCTACTGTTGCTCAGCTCGGTCGTGCTCGTCAGGTTAAAATTCTTAAAGAAAACACAATTATTGTCGATGGTGCTGGCGACAACGAAGCAATTAAAGCTCGTATTGGTCAGATTAAAAACCAGATTGAAACAACAACTTCTGATTTCGACAGAGAAAAGCTTCAGGAAAGACTTGCAAAGCTTTCAGGCGGTGTTGCAGTTATCCGTGTAGGTGCGGCTACTGAAACAGAAATGAAAGAAATGAAGTTAAGAATTGAAGACGCTCTTGCAGCAACAAAAGCGGCTGTTGAAGAAGGCTACGTTGCTGGTGGTGGTGTTGCACTTCTTAATGCAATACCAGCTCTTAAAGAATATATTGAAAAGATTGAAGACCTTGACGAAAAAACAGGTGCTAAAATCGTTCTTAAAGCAATTGAAGAGCCAGTTCGTCAGATTGCAGCAAACGCTGGTCTTGAAGGTTCAGTAATTATTGATGGTATTCTTCGTTCAGGCAAAGCTGGCTACGGCTATGACTTTGCTACTGAAACATTCACAGATATGGCTGAAGCTGGTATTCTTGACCCAACTAAAGTTACTCGTTCAGCTCTTCAGAATGCTTCATCAGTTGCAGCAATGGTTCTTACAACAGAAAGCCTTGTTACAGATAAACCAGACCCAGCAGCAGATGCAGCAAATGCGGCAGCTATGGCAGCAGCTCAGGGCGGCGGAATGTATTAAGCGTAATGGAACATTACGTATGAAGTAAATCCCTTTCGGGATTTAATGAAGTATTGCTTCGCAATATGAAGTCGCTTCGCGGTGAAGGATTTACTTCACCATTTGATGCGAAGCATCAACTTCATAATTTACTTTAGTAAATTACTTCATAAGGCATAGCCTTACTTCATTTTGCTTCAGCAAAACTTCATTAAAAATTAACTCACCATAGATTCATTACGAGTCTATGGTGAGTTTTTGGTATATAATACAACTAATTATAAATATTGATATTTAAGTTTAGTAAGATATTAAAAACTACTTCTATTAGCCAAAAATGAAAAAATGTTAATTTTAGCTAATAGAACACAAGAAAAGTATTATTTAATTACTTCTTTTAATACTTCATCAGCTGATACATTATACAACTTTGAAATAGCTATTAAATTTGAAGTGCTTGGTTCAGAAGAGCCTGTTTCCCATTTAGATACAGCTTGTCTGCTAACACCCAAAGCTTCCGCAACAAATTCTTGTGTCATATTGCATTTCATACGATACTCTTTTAAAATCGCACCAAGTGTTTTTGTTTTTTCAGCTTTTTCTATTCTAATAGGCTTTGTCCTAATATACTTTCGCAAAGCTTTAATACATAAATAGATTAAGTAACATAAAACACTGATAACTAATAAAGAAATAACTATAACTAAAGGTCCAATTACTGTTATGTTGGAAGAATTGGTCATAGAGCAACCTCCTTTCTATGGTGATTATATCAAAACCACTTCGGTTGCACTACCAACTATTACGCAACTATAGGTTAATTTCTCTTTAATATCTGCTTTCTCACTATAAAGTAACAAGCGAAGTGGACGAAGAAAGTAATTGACCACGAAATCGGGTAAGCGTAGTAAAGATAAATAAGTGTAGGGTTGTGTGGAAAGAATACGAAAATCCACAAAAGACGAAGTCCGCAACCACCTAAGAGAGAAACCATCATTGGTAAAACTGATTTGCCCATACCCCTTAACTGTCCTGCACCAACATCCATAAGTGAGCAGAAGAAATAGAACGGTAAAATGAGCGTTAATCTTTCCGCACCTATTTTTATAACTGCGGGGTCGGTTGAGAAAATTCCTACAAGAAATTCTTTAAAAACAATGCCGAGAGCACCCATTGAAACACCTATTGCAATGGTAAGTGCAATACAACGGAAATAGATTTTGTTAAAATTCTCGTATTTTTTTGCACCGAAATTCTGTGAAGAAAATGTCATTGTTGTTTGTGAAATTGCATTTGTACAAGTGTAAATGAGCGAGTCGATATTTGAGCCAGCGGCAATACCTGCCATTGCAACTGAACCAAATGAATTCACGGTTGTCTGAATAATAACGTTTGAAACTGAGAAAAGTGAGTTCTGAATACCTGCGGGAATACCAACAAAAAGAATTCTTTTAAGTTCTTCCTTATGAAATCGTAATTCTTTAGGCTTTAGTCGGCAAGCATTCTGCATTTTTAAAAGAACAATTACAATTACGGTTGCAGAAATATATTGTGAAACTATTGTAGCAATAGCAACACCTGCAACACTCATATTGAAATTTATAACAAGAATCAAGTTTAAAACGATATTTATAATACCTGATACAGAAAGAATTATAAGTGGCTTTTTGGTGTCACCAGTTGCCCTTACAATACTTGCCCCAAAGTTGAATACCATACCAGCTGGTGCGCCTAAAAAGAATATTTTTAAATAAAGGGTTGAAAGTGGTAAAACGTCCTCAGGCGAATCCATCATAACAAGAAGCTGTTCAGAGAATATAAAACCAAATATTGCAACGAAGATACCGCTTAAAATGCTTAAAAGCATAGCAGAGTGAACGCATCTTTTTACTGAAGCCTCATCACGTGCACCAATATATTTTGCGGTCATAACACCGGAGCCCATAGACATACCTAAAAATATATTAAGAATTAAGTTTACAAGCGAACCAGTAGCACCAACTGCGGCAAGTGCAGTACCACCTGCAAAACGACCAACAACAATAACGTCTGCTGTGTTGTAAATCATTTGTAAAAGGCCTGTAAACATAAGTGGCAAAGAAAATCTTAAAATCTTCTTTAAAAAAGGGCCTTTTGTCATATCTAAAGAGTATTTTGATGCCATTTCATAAAATCCTTTCAAAAAACTGCATTTATTATACTCTCAAAAAATAGATTTGTCATTAGTCAAATTTATTGACTTTTAATTGTATTTTAGTTATAATTTAGTTACAAATCCTGACATAAAGATTTTATCTGACTGAAAGGTGTTATAATTAAGAATTGAGTAATGTTTATGCATTGCTTTTATTGTCTTATATTATGGCACCCCTATGGGTGCCTTTTTTATTAGGAGAAATTTATGGAAACAAGAGTAGCAGTTTTAGCAATTATTGTTGAAAACACAGAATCGGTTGAAGAGCTCAACAAAACACTTCACGAGTATGGTAATTTTATTATAGGCAGAATGGGGCTTCCTTACAGAGAAAAGGGAATTCACATTGTTTCTGTCGCAATAGATGCCCCACAGGATAAAATTTCAGCTCTTGCGGGTAAAGTAGGAAAGATTGACGGAATAAGCGTTAAAACTGCTTATTCAAACGTGGTGGGCGAATGACAGAAAAAGCAAAGAAGTTAATTGATTTTTTAAGTGAGAATCATTTTTTAACCGAAGAAGAATATTTATTTTTAATTAAGAATCGTAATGAAGAAACCGCCGAATATTTAAGGCAGAAAGCGGACAAAGCGCGAAAAAGTGTTTATAGTAATAAAATCTTCGTTCGTGGTTTGATTGAAATAAGTAATATATGTAAAAATGATTGCTACTACTGTGGAATAAGAAGCAGTAACCAAAACTGCGACAGATATAAATTGAGTGAAGCCGATATTTTGTCGTGTTGTGAAAATGGTTATAAATTAGGCTTTCGCACCTTTGTTTTACAAGGTGGCGAGGGTGTATTTTCGATTGATTTTGTTTGTGATATTGTAAGGAAGATTAAAGAAAAATACCCCGATTGTGCTGTAACACTTTCACTTGGTGAATACAAAAAATCCGATTTTCAGAGAATGAAAAATGCGGGTGCAGATAGGTATCTTTTAAGACACGAAACGATTTCAAAAGAGCATTATGAAAAGCTTCACCCTGAAAAAATGTCTTATGAAAACAGATTAAGGTGTTTAAAAGATTTAAAAGACCTCGGGTTTCAGGTTGGCTCAGGATTTTTAGTTGGTTCACCTTATCAAACTGATGAAATAATAGCAAAAGAATTTAAGTTTATAGAAGAATTTTCACCCCAGATGTGCGGAATTGGTCCATTTATACCACAAAAGGATACACCATTTAAAGATGAAAAATCGGGTACTGCAGAAGAAACTGCTTATTATCTTTCTATAATAAGGCTCATAAAACCGAATATTTTACTCCCTGCAACAACAGCTTTAGGTACAATAAAAAAAGGTGGCAGAGAGCTTGGGATTCTTTCGGGTGCAAACGTTTTAATGCCAAACCTTTCACCTGAAAAAGAGAGAAGTAAATACGCTCTTTATGACAACAAGTTAGCAACTGGTGTAGAGTCGGCAGAGCAAATAGAAAAATTAAAAATCCAAATGCAGAACATCGGTTATGAAATTATTTCAGACCGTGGAGATATTAAAGAATAGAGGAAGTAGTAAAATGTCAAATTATAACGTTAAATCTTTAAAGGCAGAAGAATTTATTTCTGACACTGAAATTTTAGAAACAATTAAATATGCTGAAGAAAACAAAAACAATATTGAATTGATTAATAGTATTTTAGAAAAAGCAAGACCAAGAAAAACTGAAAACGGTACTGTTTGTGCTGGTCTTAATCACAGAGAAGCTTCTGTTTTACTCGCTTGTGAAAATAAAGAAATTATTGAAAAAATGTACGCCTTAGCAAGAGAAATAAAGCAGACATTTTATGGCAACAGAATTGTTATGTTTGCTCCTCTCTACCTTTCTAACTACTGTGTAAATGGTTGTGTTTACTGCCCTTATCATATGCAAAACAAACACATTGCACGTAAAAAATTAACACAAGAAGAAGTTAAGGCAGAAGTAATTGCTTTACAGGATATGGGTCACAAAAGACTTGCTATTGAAGCGGGTGAAGACCCTAAAAACAACCCTATTGAGTATATTTTAGAGTGTATTGACACTATTTACTCAATCAAGCACAAAAACGGTGCTATAAGAAGAGTTAACGTAAATATTGCCGCAACTACTGTTGAAAATTACAGAAAGCTTAAAGATGCAGGCATTGGTACATATATTTTATTCCAAGAAACATACCATAAAGAAAGCTATGAAGAATTGCACCCGACAGGTCCAAAACACAATTACGCTTACCACACCGAAGCTATGGACAGAGCTATGGAAGGCGGAATTGATGACGTTGGTTTAGGTGTTCTTTTCGGTCTTGAAAAATACAAATATGAATTCGCAGGACTTTTAATGCACGCTGAACATCTTGAAGCAGTTCACGGTGTAGGTCCACACACAATAAGC
>SVOI01000076.1 GCA_015066465.1 Oscillospiraceae bacterium | reverse complement strand
CCGGAAGACTTTGCAGATTTAGCAGATTTTGCTGAAAAGTTCAAGTTTTTAGGTCTTGACCTTTCAGTTACACCAGATGCTAAAGACCCGAGTGCATATTGGTTAATTCCAATACTTGCTTGTGTTACTGCATTATTCTCTTCACTTTATATGTATTTAAAACAAAGAAAACAAAATCCAGAAATGGCTAAAAATCCAGCGATGGGTTGTATGACATTTATGTCACCTGCAATGTCACTTATGTTTACGTTTATGTTCCCAACAGGTGTTGGTGTTTATTGGATTATTTCTAATATTCTCTCATTTTTTCAGCAGATATTCACTTCGTTTGTTTATAGCCCTAAAAAAGTTATTGCACAGCAAATGGTTGATGAAACTGTATTAAGACGTTCAAAAGAAAACACTACAAAATTACGTGTAGAAAACGAAAAGAAATAAGGTGTTACGATGATTAAAGAAGCAATTGGTATTGCTGCTACTATAGATGAAGCAAGAAAAATAGCTACCCAGAACCTTAATGCACCTATTGATGCAGACGTTAAGGTTGAGATAGTTAGTATGCCAAAGAAAAAGGTTTTAGGTCTTTTTGGTGGTGCAGATGCAAAGGTTAAAGCTTTCTATGATGATGGTGTTGAAGAACCTAAAAAAGCACCAGAGAAAAAGCAAGAAAGCAAAAAAGAAGCACCTAAAAAAGAAAACAAACCTGCTCCTAAAAAGGAAGAAGTAAAAGAAAAAGCTCCTGAAATTGACCTTTCAGGTATTGAAGCAAAAGAAACAGATGCAACAAATTACTTGAAGTCAATACTTGTTGGTATGGGCTTTGAGGATGCTAAAGTAACTGTTAAAGAAACAGATGAAGATTTATTCTTCGAAATTACTTGTAGCGAAGATTACGGTAACATTATTGGCAGACGTGGTGAAACACTTGATGCTCTCCAATATCTTACAAGACTTTATGTTAACCGTGCAGATAAAGATGGCAAGAGAGTTGCTCTCAACGTTGGCGATTACAGAAAACGCCGTGAAGAAACTCTTAAAGCACTTGCAAAGCGTCAGGCTCAGAGAGCTATTAAATATTGCAGAAGCTGTGTGCTTGAGCCAATGAATCCTTATGAACGCCGTATTATTCATACAGCAGTTCAGGAAATTGAAGGTGTATCATCACATTCTGTTGGCGAAGGTGAAAACAGAAGAGTTGTTATTGTTTCTGATAATTGTGATAATCAAAAACGTGGTGGCTACTCAAGAGACCGTCGTTCTAATAACGGTGGCAGACGTGAAAGAAGACCACAGTATGTTCCTGAAACTCCAAAAGAGCCAAGAGAACAGAAGGTTGATGCTGCAGCATCATCACGTTATGGTAAAATTGAGCCAAAGCACGTTGCTACTGAAACAACAGAAGAATAATTTTCACTTGACAACCACTGAAATTGGGTATAATATAACTCATATAGTTTAAATCTATGATTAAGAGAGTAGAAACGGAGAGTTTCTTCAGAGAGCGTACCGGTTGGTGAAAGGTACGAGAAGCGCCGTTTTGAAGACCACTTAAGAGTGCTTTGTGAAGCGTTTTACGATAAACTTAGCCGTGTAAGTCGCGTTAAGACTTCTCGAGTGGCAGTATTGTACTGCAATTTGGGTGGAACCGTGGAGTATTATGCTTCATCCCATATTTATGGGGTGAAGCATTTTTTATTTATGTTAAATAATCTTGAAAGGTGGAATATATATGATTAAAGTTACACTTCGTGACGAGGTAAAGGAGTTCCCAAAAGGAACTACACCTGCTGATATTGCAAAAGAAATCAGTATGGGTCTTTACAGAAATCTTTGTGCCTGCACAGTAAATGGTGCTATGGCAGACGTAAGAACAGAATTAAATGAAGATTGTGAGGTTAATCTTCTTACATTTGAAAGTGAAGAAGGTAAACACGCTTTCTGGCATACTGCTTCACATATTTTAGCGCAGGCAGTTAAAAGACTTTACCCAGAAACAAAGCTTGCAATAGGTCCTGCTATTGACAATGGTTTCTATTATGATTTTGATTCTGAGGTTTCTTTTACACCTGAAGCACTCGAGAAAATCGAAGCAGAAATGAAGAAAATTGTAAAAGAAGATATTGAACTCGAAAAATTCCTTATAGAGCCACAAGAAGCAATTAAGCTTATGGAAGAAAAAGGCGAAATTTACAAGGTTGAGCTCATTAAAGAACATGCAGGTAAAAATGAACCTATCAGTTTTTATAAACAAGGCGAATTCGTTGACGTTTGTGCTGGTCCTCATATTCTTTCAACAGGCAAAGTAAAAGCATTTAAGCTTACTGCTTGTACTGGTGCTTACTGGCGTGGTGACCAGAACAACAAAATGCTTCAGAGAATTTATGGTACAGCATTCCCTAAAGCATCTGAATTAGAAGAGCATTTAGCACGAATTGAAGAAGCAAAAAAACGTGACCACAATAAATTAGGTAGAGAATTAGAAATCTTTACAACAGTTGATTCTATCGGTCAGGGCTTACCAATTCTTCTTCCGAAGGGTACATTTATTGTGCAGACACTTCAGAGATTTGTTGAAGATGAAGAAGCAAGAAGAGGTTGGGTACGTACCAAAACACCTCTTATGGCAAAGAGCGACCTTTACAAAATTTCAGGTCACTGGGATCACTACAAAGATGGTATGTTTGTTTTAGGCGATGAAGAAAAAGATAATGAAGTTTTTGCACTTCGTCCAATGACTTGCCCATTCCAGTACCAGGCATACTTGAACAGAGCACGTTCCTATAGAGACCTTCCAATGCGCCTTGCTGAAACATCAACTCTTTTCAGAAATGAATCATCAGGCGAAATGCACGGTCTTATTCGTGTAAGACAATTCACAATTTCAGAAGGTCACCTTATGTGTACTCCTGAACAGCTTGCTGATGAGTTCGAGCGTTGCCTTGACCTTTGCATATTTATGCTTAAAACACTTGGTCTTTATGAGGACGTTTCTTACCGTTTCTCTCAATGGGATCCAGACGACAGAGAAAAATATATCGGTACAGAAGAACAATGGAATGAAGCACAGGGCATTATGAAAGAAATTCTCGATAACCTTAATATTGATTACAAAATTGGTGTTGGTGAAGCTGCTTTCTATGGTCCTAAGCTCGACATTCAGATTAAGAATGTTCACGGTAAAGAGGATACATTAATCACAATCCAGATTGACCAGATGCTCGCTGAAAAATTTGGTATGGAATACGTTGATAAGGATGGTACAAAGAAAAATCCTTACATCATTCACCGTACATCTATTGGTTGCTACGAAAGAACTCTTGCACTTCTTATTGAAAAATATGCTGGTGCATTCCCACTTTGGCTCGCACCTGAGCAGATGAGAATTCTTCCTATTTCTGAAAGACATCACGACGCTTGCTTCGAACTCAAAAAGGAGCTTGAGGCAAAAGGTCTTCGTGTTACTGTTGATGACAGAGCAGAAAAAACAGGTTACAAAATCCGTGAGGCTCAGCTCGAAAAAATTCCTTATATGCTTATTCTTGGCGATAACGAAATTGAAAACAAATCAGTTTCTGTAAGAAGCAGAAAGAACGGCGATATGGGTTCAATGAAGGTCGACGAGTTTGTTGTTATGGCAATTGAAGAAGTAGAAACAAAGAAATTATAATGTTTAAAAGAAGTGCTGAGTGCTGTGCATTCAGCACTTCTTTTATAATTAATTGTTGAAAAAAATATATTGCTATGATAAACTGAAAATATAAATAGAATGAAGGGGGAAGATAATAATGCATAAAAAATTAAAATTTGTATTGTGTTTCATTCTTGTTTTTAGTTTTCTTTTTACTATGCCGAGTGTGGCTTTTGCAGTTGAAGAAGAGGTGTCAATCGACACTGAATTGATGACTTGTGAATTGCATAATGCAATTAGTATTGGTGGTATTGGTAGTAGTGTTGATTTGAATGACTACATCCCCGATTTAGTTGCTTTTAAAAATGATGTGCTTAGTCAGTTTATGGTTGACGATAGTAATTTAACTGACCCAGAAGGTTACGGTTATTTAGATTTAAGTAAATATAAGCTTCCGGCAAATGCAGATTTGTATGCTGCTATATGTGAATTTATCTGGTACGAAAGTCCCGAGCTTTTCAGGTCAACAGGATTTATGGCTGAATTAGGTGGGAAAAACGAGAGCTCTATCATAGGTCTCAAGTGCTCTTATATTTATGACAACCCTGAAGATTATGTCAGGGATTATAATGCTTCCATAAAAAAGGCAAATGAATTGCTTTATGGTATTGAAGGAAATGACTCTTTAAGCGACGTAGAAAAGGCGTTACTCTTACACGACAGGCTTGCCTTAAGTTGTGAATATGACGTTGTGAATTTAGAGAATGATACCTTGCCAAATCAGGTTTTCAATATGTATGGTGTATTCGGCGAAGGTGTGGCAGTTTGTATGGGCTACGCTCTTGCATATGATTATTTATTGGAACGTGTTGGTATCAAATCAAATTATTGTTCTTCACAAAGAATGAATCATGCATGGAATGTTATTTATATTGACAATGAACCATATCACGTAGATGTTACATGGGATGACCCGACAAATGATACAAGCGGTAAGGTGTATCATTATAATTTTTTAAGGTCAACAGAGGGTATAAAAGAGACTGGTCATAAATATGGGGTTTTTGACAGAACTGATTTTATAACGACTCCAAAAAGCACAAAATATGATAATTATTTCTGGCAGGATTCAGGTACTGCATTCCAACTTTTAAATGATAAAATTTATTACATAGATAGCGATTATACTTCTGAAAGTAAGGAGCATAAAACAGGTAAATTAACTGAGTTAGATGATATAAATGATACTACCCCAGTTGTTTTAAAAGAAATAACAGATGAGTGGAAAAAGGTTGATGATAATACAATCTGGAAATACAACTTTTCAAAACTCGTAAGTGGTAATGGGGTACTTTACTATTCAAAGAAAGATTCAGTTTATAGTTTTGACCCTGTAACAAAAGAAGAAAAAGTAATTATTACACCAGAAGAGGTTTTAAAAGCTACTGGTAATAACAGTAATTATGCAATTTATGGTTTGAATTTTGACGGTTGTACACTTAAAGGTGAATATTCAACAACACCGAATTATGAGGTAACAACTAAAACTGAAAAGCCATTTTCAGTAGCTATTCATACACAAGGGACAGACTGGGTTTCTTTAACTTTTCCTACCGAAACAAAAAAAGGTAAAGAAGCTATTACTTGTGTGAATTGTGATTACATTTTTAAAGAGAGAGAAGTAGCTGCTTTAGGTAATCATAACTGGGGTGACTGGTATTACGATACTTCAGCAAAACCAACTTGCACAAGTGACGGAATAAGAATAAAAAGCTGTAAAGACAGTGGTTGTACTGCTGAAAAATGGGAAACAGTAAAAGCATCAGGTCATAAGTACTCAAGTGAATGGACAATAGATGTACCTGCGAATTGTATGAATATAGGTGTTAAATCTCACCATTGTACAAAATGTGATAGCAGAAAAGATGTTACAAAAATTCCTGTTAACAATACACACGTATCAGGAGGAGTTTGGTTAATAGGCAAAGAGGCCACTTGTAACAGCGAGGGTTACAATTATAAAACTTGTACAGTTTGTGGCGAAGAAGCAGAAAGAACTGTTACACCTAAAAAAGAGCATCAGTTAAAGACTGTAAACAAAAGAACTGTTACTTGCACAGTTGATGGTTATAGTGGCGACAAAAAGTGTAGTTCATGTGGTAGCGTTGTTGAAACTGGTACTGTTATAAAAGCAACAGGTCATAAGCTGGGGAATTGGGTTATAGAGCGTCAGCCAACAGAGACTACCGATGGCTACAAATATAAAGAATGTAGTGTCTGTTATGAAAAAGTAGAGAGTGCAGTTATTAAGTATAGCGCTAACCTTGAAGCACCGGTAATTACCTCTGCTACGATAAGTAATACAGGCATTGACATCAAATGGGATGCAGTTGCAAATGCAACTGAATATAAGGTGTACAGAAAAGTATATAACGCTTCAACAAAGAAATGGGATAAGAAGTGGAAAGCAGTAAAAACAGGCTTGACAACAACAGAGTATGTTGATGGTTCAGTAACACTTGGAACACAATACAAGTATCTTGTAAAAGCAGTGAATGGTGATGTAACAAAGAATT
>SVOI01000022.1 GCA_015066465.1 Oscillospiraceae bacterium | reverse complement strand
TCAAATGTTCAAAACTCATTTTAAAACTTCGTGATATCGATGTAAATTTAAGTGAAGAAGAAATAAGTGAGCGTGTAAGTAAAATTTTTCACACAAATAAGTAAATAAAGTTCTATCATTTGCAGTTTGTACTAACTGAAATGGTAGAACTTTTTTACTTAATCATTATCAAACGAGAAGCGTTTCCTTAACTTTCAACTTTCAATTTTCAACTTTCAATTAAAATGAAAACGCACTTCTTTCGTGTTTACACCATCTGTACGGAGTTCCCATTTTGATTTTTTCGCCGTTTCGTGCTAATAATTCGTCAACTCTTACGAATTCGTAGCCTTGTCTTTGTAATTCTGGAATTGCTCTTAAAACTGCTTCGACTGTTGCTTTTTTAGTATCATGAAGAAGAATTATATCGCCATCGCTTGCTTTTTTCATAATTCTTTCGTAGATATAGTCAGCGTCTTTATCTTTCCAGTCATAAGTTGAAAAAGCCCAGCTGATAAAAACAACGTCTAATTTTTTAAGCTGATAAAATGAAACGTCACCGTAAGGAGCGCGAAGATACATTGACCTTTCGCCTGTTATATTTTCAATAATGTTAAACGTTTTACCAATGCTTTCTTCGCAATCTTCCATTGTGTGAAGCGGCAGACGAATATGGTCGTAGGTGTGGTTACCGATTAAATGACCCTCGCTTGAAGCACGTCTTACAACGTCTGGATTTTTTTCTGCTTTTTCACCTATTACAAAGAATGAAGCCTTTGCATTATACATTTTTAAGCCATCAAGAAGCTCTTCTGTGTAGTCACTCGGTCCATCATCAAATGTTAAAGCAATTGCTTTTTCACCAACGTTATCAACAGGAATAATATAACGCAAAGTTCCATCAGGAATACATCTTGAAAGAATTAAAATAGCCATTATCATAGGAAGAAGAACGAGTAAATCTCTGAAAGTCTGCTTCTCGTATTTGTTAAGTTTAATCTTTTTCATTTTATAAACAAAAATGCCGATTGAGAATTTTCTCAACCGGCATTATTTCTTTCTTTAATTATCTGTTTTTGAAAAGGTCGAGAATGTCAACGATATCGTCATCATCTGAAGATGAAGTTGTTTCTGGTTCTGCTGAAACAGATGGCATACCCATACCAAGACCTGCACCAGCTTTATTTGGGAAACCATTAATATCTGTACCGAAGCCTGTAGCAATAACTGTAACAACCATTTCGTCGTCAAGTGTTTCATCAAATGTAACACCGAAGATGATGTTTGCATCTGCATCTGCAGCACTTGAAACGATTGTTGCTGAATCTTCAACTTCTTCAAGTGTAATATCAGGAGAAGCTGTGATGCTAATGATAAGACCCTTTGCACCCTGAATTGTTGTTTCAAGAAGTGGGCTTGAAACTGCGGCATTTGCTGCTGCAGCAGCCTTTTCTTTACCAGAAGCACGACCAACACCCATATGAGCGTGACCAGCATCTTTCATAACAGCACTGATATCTGCGAAGTCTAAGTTGATAAGACCAGGAACTTTAATTAAGTCTGAAATACTCTTAACACCCTGACGAAGAACGTCATCTGCAATGCCGAATGCGTTAGCAAAAGTAATTTTTTGCTCTGAAACGAGTTTAAGTCTTTCGTTAGGGATAACAATAAGGCTATCTACATGCTGAGCAAGTTCTGCAATACCAGCTTCTGCCTGTTGCATTCTTTTTCTGCCTTCAAACTGGAATGGCTTTGTAACAATACCAACTGTAAGAATGCCACGTTCTTTAGCAATCTGTGCGATTGCAGGAGCAGCACCTGTACCAGTACCGCCGCCCATACCAGCAGTAATAAATACCATATTTGTATCTGCTAATGTATCAACAATAATGTCACGGCTTTCTTCAGCAGCTTTAAGACCCATTTCTGGACGAGCACCTGCACCACGACCGCCTGTAACTTTATCACCTATAGCAATTTTATGAGTTGCTTTTGATGTTTCAAGAGCTTGTCTGTCTGTATTAATAGCAACGAACTCAACGCCCTGAACACCTGCAGTAACCATTCTGTTAATAGCGTTACCGCCACCGCCACCTACACCGATGACTTTTATTTGAGTAGCTTCTTCGAATTCAGTTGTAACATTTTCAAATGCCATTTGAACTTCCTCCTAATATAGAACACAGCGTATACATACACCTGTGCAAAACTTTCCAATTTATCCATATAATGTTAACACACAACTTAAAGAATATCAAGTAATTTTTTCTAATTTTATCGTGTTTTTTGCAAATTTATTAAAAATCTACTAAAAAACGATTATTAAAAGGCTTAATTTTCACTTGTTTTGACTGTTGTTTCAGTTGTTTCGTTCTTTTTATTATCTTTATTTTTATTCTTATCTTCAGTTTTATCCTTATTTGAAGAATTTTTTTCTGTTGTTTCTTCTAAACCTGCTTTAAAAAAGACTTTAGGGTCTGTTCTTAAATCGAGAACGCCAGTTTCATACTGGTTAATTTCATTTTCTCTGTCAATAGCAGAAGCCGCTCTTAAAATTTTTGTTTCAAGCTTTACTGCGGGACCTACAAGAATTTTAATTCTGTTATCATATTTCATTGTAATTGCAGAAACGTCTGTTAAATCAATTTCTGTCATACCGATTACACCAGCTTTTGTTGATGCTTTAAGAAGTTGTATTAAAATATCGCCAGTTTCTTCTGTTTTAAACGTAATGGTTTCGCCTACTTTATAGCTTTCAACCTCTACACCAGATACGACTGGAATTCCCTCTGTGACAATTTTTGAATCAGCATTTAAAACTTTGCCTTCATCATTTATAAGGATATATGAGCCTTTATTGTTTGATATAGCAGCAGAAGCTACTGTATCTATAACGTTTATAATAAGTGTTGATGGCAAATCCTTCTCAATAGTTACAGAGCCGACGTAAGGAAGATTAAAGAAAAGATTTTCTGAAATTGCTTTTTCACTTACAAGTAAAAGACTATCGCCCGTTGCAACACCAGAATTTTCAATTATAATTTTCTGTGGATAAACTCCTGAACCTTTGGCTTTTATAGTATCTATTTTAAAAAATACTGTTACAGCAAGAACAAAGCCAACTATTGCCACAATAAATAGCATAAATAAAGAAAGTATTGCTTTTCTTATTGCTCTTCTTCGTTTTAATCTTTTCTTTTTTCTTGAACGTATTTCATCACGAGACAACTGTTGCCCACTGACTCCTGTAAAATCAGTAGGCAATTTTATTATTTTAGATGAATTGTTCTTATTCGGTGTAGCCATAGTTTTACTCCATCCTGATTATATCTGCATTAAGCATACATAAGTTATTTTCAAAATTCTCGTAACCACGGTCTATGTGCTTAAGTGAGCCAACCTCTGTTGTTCCGTGAGCTACAAGACCCGCTAAAACAAGTGCTGAGCCACCTCTTAAATCTGGTGAAACTACACTTGCACCATACAATCTTTTAACGCCATCTATTACAGCAACTCTGCCTTCTGTTCTGATTTTAGCACCCATTCTCAAAAGCTCTGGCACGTGCTTAAAACGGCTTTCAAATATATTTTCTACAATAACACTCGTACCCTCTGCAATAGCCGTAAGTGTCATAATCGGCGCTTGTGCATCCGTTGGAAAACCTGGATACGGTTGTGTTATAAGTTTATCTATTCTACGAAGCTTTAACGGTGCTTTTAGTCGTATTTCGTTACATTTAATTGAGATTTCGCAACCCGTTTCTTCTAAGACAGGAAGAATTGAATTAAGGTGTTGCGGTACAGTATTCTTTAAAGCTATATCGCCACCAGTAATTGCACCAGCAAATAAATACGTTGCGGCAGCTATTCTGTCACATATAACAGAATGTTCAGTAGCCTCAAGTTTTTCAACGCCCTCTATGACAATTACGCTCTCGCCTGCACCAGAAATTTTTGCACCGCATTTATTAAGAAAATTACACAAATCTATAATTTCAGGTTCACGTGCCGCATTTATAATCGTTGTAGTACCTCTTGCGACACTTGCTAAAAGAACTGCATTTTCAGTAGCACCAACACTCGGGAATGTAAGCGTAATTTTTGTTCCTTTTAAGTTTTGTGGGATTGTGCAGAGGAGTTTACCGTAGCTCTCTTCAATCTCAACACCTAATTTTCTCATTGCAAAAAGGTGTAAATCAATAGGTCTCAAACCAATTTCGCAACCACCAGGAGTTGAAATTTTTGCTTTTTTAGCCCTACCTAAAATCGCACCAAGGAACACAACAGAAGAGCGCATTTCTCTCATTAAGCTTTCAGGTATTTCGTGCCCAGAAGCCGACGTACTATCGACTATTAAATCAGTTCCCCGTCTTTCAGTTTTACAACCTAAATTCTCTAAAATTTTAATTGTACATTCTACATCTGAAAGACGTGGGCAATTATGTATTATTGATTTTCCGTTTACTAAATACGTTGCCGCAAGTATTGGTAAAGCACTGTTTTTTGAACCTTGCGCAACTAAACTGCCGTTTAACCTTCTACCACCATTAATTACTAATGAAGCCATAAATCCACACCTTTCGGAAGTGCTATGCTTCATACTATGTAATAATGGTAATTTTGGTTACTCTTTATTTTATAAGACTCAAAACTATATCTGCAATCTGCTCTTTGGCATTAAGCGTTGCCATTTTCTTTGCATTTGAACCAATTTCTTTAAGCTTTTCTCTATCGCTTATAAGCTTATTAATTTCAGTGAGAAGTCTGTCACCGGTTAAATCTTTTTCTTCAATAATAACTGCTGCACCGTTATTAACAAGTGCCATAGCATTGTGATACTGGTGATTTTCAGTAACGTTTGGTGACGGAATAAGAATTGACGCTTTACCTAACGCCTGAAACTCTGAAAGAGACGATGCACCAGCACGGCAAATTACAAGGTCTGAGGCTGAAAGGCACCGAGCCATATCGTTTATGTATTCTCTGATTTCAATATTTTTTGCGTTTTCTAAATCTACGCCCTTTTCTTTCATTAAATCCGGCACCCAAAGACCATATTGACCAGTTGCAATAAGGAAGTTGCAGGTGTTATCTTTCCAGATTTTTGAAACAACGTCTGTAACCGCTTCATTGATTGCTCTTGCACCCAATGAACCACCCATTGAAAGAATAAGAGGTTTATTGTCAAAGCCTAATTCCGCTCTTGAAACCTCAGGGTCTGCTTCTAAAAGTTCACCACGTACAGGGAGACCTGTTACAACCATTTTGTTTTTTATAGTCATATGCTTTTTTGCTTCTTCTGCAGTAAGCATAACAACGTCAACTTTTTCTGCCAATGCTTTATTTGTAATACCAGGGTAAGCATTCTGCTCGTGAATTGCTGTAGGAATACCCATTTTATTTGCCATTCTTACAACAGGACCACTAACGTAGCCACCAAAGCCTACAACTACGTCTGGATTAAACTCGTTAATTATCTTTTTAACTGCACCACTACTCTTTAAAAGTCTTGTTACAGTTTTTATATTCGCTTTAATTGCATCAGGTGAAAAGCTACGCTTGAAACCACTTATTTCAATAGTTTTTAATTCGTACCCAGCCTGTGGCACAATTTTCGCTTCAATTCTATCACTTGTACCTACAAAGCAGATTTCTGCTTCTGGGTGTCTTTTTTTAATTTCACCTGCTACTGCTAATGCAGGGTTTACGTGACCACCTGTGCCACCTGCCGCTATCATAACTTTCATAATTTTCACCCTATTATTTAACTTTTTGTTTTTTGAATGTATAAACTTTTGGCATATTTGCCTGACGTGAAACCGAAAGAACTGCACCCATTTCTGCAAGACACAGCCACATTGAAGAACCACCATAACTAAAGAATGGTAAACCGATACCAGTATTAGGAACTGTATCTGTAACAACGGCAACGTTAAGTGCTACCTGAAGCCCTAACTGGAACACCATACCAAAAGCAACAAGTGAACCAAAACGGTCTTTAGCGTGCATACCAATAGTAATTCCACGTACAATTAATGCACCATAAAGAAGTAAAATTGCTGTTGCACCCACAAAGCCTAATTCTTCACAAACGATTGCAAAAATAAAGTCATTCTGTGGTTCTGAAACGTAAAGGTATTTTTCTTTAGAATTACCAAGACCTGAACCAAAAAAACCACCTGAACCGATTGCATAAAGCGACTGATTAGTTTGCCAACGTGCACCAGTAGGCTCGTAATCTTTATCTAACCACGCTTTGATACGCTCTGCCATATAATCTCTTAAAAGTGGAATATTGTCATATTCTTTTACAACAATTATTACCGCAACAATGGCAACAGTAGCACCAATAGCAAACCACTTTGCCCTACCTTCACCAAGCCAGAGCATTATAACACCTATACCGAGTATTAAAATTGTACCTGAAAGGTGGCTTTCTAACGCTACAAGACCCGCAATAACAACTACCACAAAAAGATAATAGAAAAGAGTTGTTGTGCCTTGTGAAATTAATATTTTGTTGCCTGACATCGCATAAATCTGCTTTGCGAAGCTCTCTTTTGAAAGTTTACTGCTTGTGAGTTTTTTATAATCTTTACTGAGACCATTTGCTAAAAACAGGATAAGCATAAACTTAGCAACTTCAGATGGCTGAAACTGAAAAAAGCCTAAGTCAATCCATCTTTTAATACCGTCTTCACTTGGCATAAGTAAAACAATTACCAAAAGAAGTAGTGAAACACCCATACCAATTGTACCGAAAAGCTTCAGATATTTATAGTCAAGCTTTGAAACGATATACATTATACCAAGACCAGTAATTGCAAAAAACAACTGACGTTTAAAATAATGGAGACTATCGTTGCCGGCAGTATTGTAAAAAGCGTAAAAATAACTTGAAGAAAGCAACATTACAAGTCCTATTGCTAAAACAAGTAAGAGAAGTAAAAAGAATGGCAAATCCATACTATTTTTAATAAAAAATTCGTCTAAAAAGCCTTTTTTCTTTTTATTTTCCATTTACTTTCCTCCTTACTTTTTATTTTTTTAATATTATTTCAAATTACCGAAATAGAAAAGAATTATTGCTAAAGCGCCACCAATAAATGTTATGAGTGTAAAGATTTTACAGATTTTTGTTTCTTTCCAGCCACAAAGCTCAAAGTGGTGGTGAATTGGCGCCATTTTAAAGAAGCGTTTGCCGTGTGTCATTTTGAAGTAGCCAATCTGAATAATATCTGAACCGAATTCTGCTACGTAAATAATACCGATTAAAACTATTATGAACGGACAATCAACTGCATATGCAAGTGCAACAATCATACCGCCCAAAAACATTGAGCCCAAGTCACCCATCATAACCTTTGCCGGATGCCAGTTCCAGATTACGTAGCCTACAAGACCACCCATTAAAGCCGCTGATAAAAGACTTGCACCAAAGCAGTTGCGAAGACCTGCAACAACTATAAAGCAAGCCGCTGCCGCTGCAGTAACAGACGCGCAAAGACCATCGACACCATCAGTAAAGTTTACTGCATTTGTTGTGCAGTAAATTACTGCGATACCAATTACCCAGAAGAATATTTTTGTTTCAACCATACCTAAGAATGGGATAAACATAGCACCGGTAGGGTTATCAATATAAAGAGTCAACAAATAACCGAGCATTACGATTACCTGAAGAACTGATTTCTGTTTAATTGAAAGACCCATATTACGTTTTTTAACAGCTTTTATGTAATCGTCTAAAAAACCGATAAATGCAAAGCCTAAAGCCATTAAAATACCACCGAAGATTTTAACCTTCATTGAAGAAGCAACTATGTCATTTACAACAATAAGCTTGCCATCAAGAAAATGGTCTATTAAAGCAACTGCACCAAATGAAACAAGTGTTGAAACAATAAACATTATACCACCCATAATTGGTGTACCTTGTTTATCTTTATGCCATTTAGGACCGATATCTAAAATAGTCTGACCAAAGCTTAACTTATGTAAAAATGGAATAACCACATAGCCTAAAGCGAATGCAATTACAAAGCTAAGAACTGCCGCAAGACCTAACGCTAAATATAAATTCATACTTCCCACTCCTTATATAACTCATGGAAGATTTCTTCCATTTTCATTGAACGGCTACCTTTGAAAAGCACCGTATCTTTTTCTTTCAAAATTGATTTCAAAAAGCTTGTTAATTCGCTTTTATCATTAAAGTAATAGCTTTCTGCACCATTTTCTTCAGCACCTTTTTTAATAAGGCGTGACAAATTACCGAATGTCAATACAATATCAGTTTTTACGTCACCTGCTATTTTACCTACCTCGTAATGTGCAGTATCACTATAATCACCAAGCTCAAGCATATCGCCAAGAACCGCAATGCTTCTTGTTTTCTTTATGGTGTTAAGAGTTATAAGCGAAGCCTTCATACTATCTGGATTTGCATTGTAACAATCTTCAATAAAAGTATAACTCTTAACTTCACGCACATTCTGTCGCATTCCCTCAGGTGCAAAATTTTTGAGTGCATTTGCAGCTTCAGTAAGTGTGAAGCCCATCTTTTTACCTACACACATAGCACAAAGTGCATTATAAACATTATGAACGCCCACAGCTGGAACGAATGCTTTAACACTTTCATTTTCACAAACTGCAGTAAACTCACTACCGTCTGGTAAAAATTTTATATTTTCTGCCTTCATATAAAGGTTCGGGGAGTCAATACCAAATCTTATAACTTCAAAATCATTTGTATTGATTGTAGAAAGCATATCATTATCGCCATTAATAATAAGCGGTGAGCCTTTTTTCATTCCCTCTGTAATTTCACATTTCGCTTTGAGAATGCCTTCTCTTGAACCTAAATTCTCAATATGAGCAGTACCGACGTTTGTTATTATACCTATATCAGGCATTACCGCTTCAGTAAGGCGTGAAATTTCATTAAAATGATTCATACCCATTTCAATTACTGCTGCTTCGTGAGAATTTTCAAGACAGAACAACGTTTTAGGAACGCCTATTTCATTGTTTAAATTGCCCTGAGTTTTCAAGGTATTATACTTTTCAGAAAGAACAGCGTAAACCATACCTTTAGTTGTGGTTTTACCCACACTACCAGTAAGTGCAACAAAAGGAATTTTGAATTTACTTCTGTAACCCTTTGCAATCTGTAAAAGCGCTTTACCCGTATCTTCTACTAAAATTACTCTGTCACTTTCGCCGTTGTAACGACTGCAAACAACTGCTTTTGCACCTTTAGTGAGAACGTCCTCTACAAAATCATTTGCATCGAAGCGTTCACCTTTGAGTGCAATAAACAACGTGTTTTCATCAATTACTCTGCTATCTGTTGAAATAGTGTTAATTGTGCCTGTTAAATCAGATTTAACATTACACCACGTGGCTATTTCACTTAATAATATTTCTTCCAAAAAATCACCTGTTTAATGCTGATTTAATAACTTCTCGCTCGTCATAATGAACACGTTCAGTACCTATAACCTGATAAGTTTCGTGACCCTTACCAGCAAGAAGAATTGTGTCACCTTGTTTTGCAATTTTTAAAGCTTCAGCTATTGCTTCGCTTCTGTCAGTAATTGTAATTACCTCTGCCTTTGAACCAACAGTACCAATTAAAATTTCTTTAATAATTTCATCGGGGTCTTCGGTTCTTGGGTTATCCGTAGTAACAATTACAACATCAGAAAGCTCTGTTGCCATTCTACCCATTTTAGGACGTTTGGTTTTATCTCTGTCACCACCGCAACCAAAGAGAGTAATAACCCTACCCTTTGTGAAGCCTCTTACTGCATTGATTGCTTTTTCGAGACCATCTGGTGTATGAGCATAGTCAATAATAACTCCAAAAGGTGTATTAGTTTCTACTAATTCGAGTCTGCCTTTTACAGATTTTGCCTGGCTTATCGCTTTTACTGTATCTTCTAAAGAAAAGCCTAATGCATTCACAGCACCAATTGCAGCCAATGAATTATAAACAGAAAAGTCACCTGGGATATGAAAATCAACATTTAATTCATTATTGATTTTATAAGTTACCTTATTTTCGAGAAGCGCTATATCACTTGCTTTAATATCACAGTTCTTTTCTACTCCATAGCTAATTTTTTCACAAGATACGCCATCCATCATAAACTGTGATGCTTCATCATCTGCATTCATAACTGCAATATCACAAGCCTTGAAAAGATCTTTTTTACACTTTTTATATTCTTCAATAGTGCCGTGATAATCAAGATGGTCTTGAGTGAGGTTTGTAAACACGCCGACTTTAAAATGAATACCTGCAAGGCGCATCTGATGGAATGCCTGTGAAGAGGTTTCCATAACACAATACTTTATGTCATCGTCTTCCATCATTTTAAAAAGCTTGTGCATATCGTAAGGGTCAGGCGTTGTAAGTTCTGTGTGAAACTCCTTATCGCCCACCATATTTTTAACAGTACCTATAAGACCCGATTTAATATTAAACTCTTTTAATATATCTTTTACGATAAATGCAGTTGTTGTCTTACCATTAGTACCGGTTATACCGATAAGTGTCATTTTATCTACTGATGCACCAAAAAGGTTTTTACACATAATTGCATACGCTTCACGTGTGTTTTCTACAAGAACCTGTTCTTTTAAACCCAAATCCTTTGAAACGATTACAGTTACAGCACCATTTTTTAGAACATCTTTTGCAAAATTATGACCATCGAAACGAGCACCACTTACACAAACAAATGCACAGTTTTCTATTACTTTTTTTGTATTATCGGTAACGTCATTAATTTCTCTGTCGATATATTCATTTTTTACATTTACGCCTTTTAATAATTCTGATAAAAGCATTAGTCTTCAACACCTTGGTTTGTTTTAAAATATACTGTTATAGTTGTACCCATTTCTGCCTGAGTACCACTATCTATACTTTGTCTGTAAGAAACAACCTCACTATCAAGTGATGCACCTGAAATTTTAAGGTTAAAGCCTGCATTTACTGCTCTTTCGTTTGCAGAGCTTATACTTAATCCTTTTAAATCAGGCACAGTTGCCGTTTTGTTTGAGGTTTCTTTTTCTGTGTAAAGAATTACAACACCATCAAGCGGAATATTCTGCCCTTTGAGTGGATATTGAGAAATAACAGTCTCGCCATCACCAACAACACGTGCTGTGAAGCCTTGATTTTTAAGAGTTGCCTTTGCTTTCTCAACATTCATTGAGTTCACATCTGGTGTTATACCATTGAGTTGTGCAAGCTCTTCATTTGAATAAACAGGGTCAATATTCATATATTTGAGAGTCTGCTCAATAACTGCACCAGCAACTGGTGCCGCAATAGCACCACCACCGTGAACATAGCCCTGAGGCTCATCTATAACTATAAGAACTGCTATTTTAGGGTCATCAGCAGGGGCACAACCTACAAACGAAGCGATATATTCGCCATCTACTGTAAGCTTTTCAGATGTACCTGTTTTACCTGCAACGTGGTAACCTGGAACATAAGCGTTTTTACCAGTACCCTCTGAAACAACCTTTTCCATCATTTTGAGAACTTCTTTACTTGTAGTTTCAGAAATAACACTTCTTTTTACTATTGGCTCTGCTTCAAAAACTGTGTTACCATCTTCATCGAGCATAGCACCAACAATATAAGGTTGCATTAAATTACCACCATTTGCTATTGCCGAAACGCCTGTAATCATCTGGATAGCGCTGACCTGGAAGGTCTGACCGAATGAAGACGAGGAAAGTTGTGAAATACCCATATTTTCGAGTGAGTGGTATGTAACGTCCTTAACCGGTGTTGCTTCACCTGGTAAATCAACATCTGTTTCACCCGTAAAGCCAAAAGCATCAAAATATTTATAAAAATTCTTTGAACCCAATTTCTGACCAATATTAACAAAAAACGGGTTACAGGAGTTCATTAAGCCTTCAGAGAGTGTCTGCCTGCCGTGACCACCATCTTTATGACAGTGAAGCACGTTATCTGCAACCTTAACAGAGCCCGAACAACTGAAGCAATAATCAGGAGTAACAAGCCCTTCTTCAAGTGCTGCCGCTGCAACGAAAATCTTGAAAACAGAACCAGGTTCATAGGTATCGCTGACCGCCTTATTACGCCACATTGAATAAATTTTGTTGTTATATGCTAAATCATATTCTTCTTCGTCTTTGATTTTATCTAACTCTTTGAGAATTTCTTTGTCGTTAATGACTGTCGGAGTGTTAAGGTCATAGTCTGGCATTGTCGCCATAGCAAGAATTGCACCCGTTTCGACCTCCATAACAATACCATAAGCAGAGGTTGCATCATTATCAACAACAGCCTGTGCCAAACCTTTTTCAAGATAATACTGAATTGTTTTATCAAGAGTTAAAACAAGACTTGTGCCCTGCTTTGCATCATAGGTTGTTTCAAAATTACTCGACATAGCGCCATTACGGGCATTTTTCGCCGTAATAATTCTACCCGCAACACCAGTTAATTTATCGTTGTACTCGAGTTCGAGTCCAGCCCTACCAGAATCTTCTGCACCAGTAAAACCTAAGATAGTTGATGCAAAATTTGAATATGGATAATAACGTTTTGTATCAGGGTCGATATTTACGATATCATAAAGGTCATTGTCGTCAATAAAATCTGAAATAAGAGTTTTTTCAGTATATTCAACCTTACCTTCAATTTTCACATAACTGTAATCTGAATTTGAAATTTTTTCGTAAATACGTTTTTCTTTTAATTTAAGAATCTTTGCGAGAGTTTCAGAAATAAGCTTTCTCTGAGCATCGTCCTTTATTTTTGAAGGATTGACGTAAACAAGCCAGGCAGAAGCACTCTCTGCAAGAACGTTATAGTTACAATCGTAAATAATTCCTCTGTCAGCAGAAATTTCAGTGTCACTGAGTTGCTGAGCCTCTGCTTTTGTTTTATATTCATCGCCTTTTATAACCTGAATATAAAAAAGCCTGAATATATCAGTACCGAAGCCCAATAAGAGTAAAATTGCAGCAGCAATAAGACAGCGTTGCTTTAATTTTTTTGTTGTTCTTGCCAACAAAGTTACCCCCTTTTATTATGAAATGAGTTATATCGCATAATTAAAAATATTATACCATATATAATGCAATATGTAAAGAAATTCTAACGCACTTTTACATATTTTCAATAAAAAAGGAGTTGAGAATCTCAACTCCCCATATAATGTATTTATTTTTTAGAAAATATATGCAAATAACTCTTTAATTTCTGTTTTAAGACCACTATCCTGAGAAACTTCTTTGTCACCAGCAACTACAAATTCATCGCCTTGTGACAGATTGATATACGTAATCTGATAGCTTTCAGCCTTCACCATACCAAGCTTTGTTTCTGCATATTCAATAACTTTTTCAGTATCTACCATACTGTTAAGCTCTGCATTGAGTCTTACTGTTTCGCCCTCAGCAATTGAAACCTCGTTCTGAAGATTTGCAATCTGTGAATCAAGCTTATCACATTCTGCATTCATATAAAGATTTACAACAGTAAAAGCAAAAAGCACCGCAAGACAACACATTGCCTTTTTTAAACCTAAAGAAACAGCTGCTTTTTGTGTATTACGAGCAACTGTGTGCTGATACTGGTCAACTGTATTTGCTACCTTTTTCACGGTATTGTTTGCTTGTCTTGTATAGTCAATACCCTGCTTTTTTGCAGGTGTTTTTGTTACAGTTTTAGTATGAGTCTTTTTAACAGGCTTTTTAGTCTGTTTTTTCACAGCTTGTCTCTTTACAGGCTGTGCTTCTCTTACTCTTCTTGGCTCAACAACTTGTGGCTCAAAGAGCGACAAATCATAAGCTGAAGTTTCACGGTAGTTGGTCATTCCGTTTTCCCCTTGTTTTTACAATTTATAGTTTTAATGCTGTGCGAAGCTTCGCACTACGACTTCTTTTATTATTATCCAATTCCTTCTGCCCTGCTTTTACGCCACCGCTTTTAACAATGGCTTTAGGTTTATTCCCGCAAACACAAACAGGAAAATCTTTAGGACAGGTACACCCCTTTTTGAGTGTTGCAAAATAATCTTTAACAATTTTATCTTCTAAAGAATGGAAGGTTATTATTGCTAAAACCCCATCTTTATTTAACAACCCAAACATATCAGGAAGAACTGCTTTCAAGCCACCCAATTCGTTATTGACTTCAATTCTTATTGCCTGAAAGGTTTTTCGTGCCGGGTGACCATCACGCTTGAACTTTGCAGGGATTGAAGCTGAAATTATGTCACTTAATTCAAAGGTTGTTTCTATTTCTTTTATTTCTCTCGCTTTCACTATGTTGGAAGCGATTTTTTTTGCAAATTTTTCTTCACCATAATCCCAGATGACACGACAAAGCTCATCTTCGGAATATGTGTTAACAACATCTTTTGCGCTCAAGCCTTGTTTACTCATTCTCATATCGAGCAAAGAGTCGTTATGGAATGAAAAGCCACGCTCAGCAGTATCAAGCTGAAAACTGCTGACACCAAGGTCTGCAACAATACCATCAACTGAAGCTACACCTAAAACATCAAGTGCAACCTTTATGTTGCAATAATTATCGTGAATTATTTTAACTCTGCTCTCACCCTTGAAGCGTTCAGTTAAAACCTTTATTGCATCAGGGTCACGGTCAAACAGATACATTTCGCCGTTTTCATTAAGATGCGAAAGAATCTCAGCCGAGTGACCACCGCCACCTGCTGTACAATCAACGTAAACGCCATCTGGTTTAATATTAAGTGCTTCAACAGATTCTCTAAGAAGGACTGAAATATGATTAAACTCCATCTTTCATTCTCCTTAGAATCTGATTTCAATTTCATTTTTGAGACATTCATTAAAGTTTTCTGCTTCTTTATCCCACTCTTCTTGTGCCCAGATTTCAATTCTGCTTGACACACCTACGATAACAATATCTTTCACGATATTAGCGTATTCTTTAAAAGACTGGTTAAGTGTTACTCTACCTGTTTTGTCAAGCTCAACAGGCATAGCTGCGTGAAGAAGCGCTCTTTGTAAATGTCTTGATGACGCTGAAGGCGGAAGATTATCAATCTCTCTGCAAATTTCCTCCCAGCGTTCTTCTGTATAAACATAAATACATTTTGACTCATCTGGTGAACGGAAGAGAATTATTCTGTCGCCAAGCTCAGAACGGAACTGTGCAGGAATTATGAAACGATTTTTTGAATCGACGCTGTGATTATACATACCAGAGGTCATTTCCTACACCTTCCTTTCAAAACTTAAAATCCCCCACTTTATGGGTTTTTCACGTCACTTTATGGGATTTTGCCCCACCGTGCTCCTATTATATACCCACAGTTCCCCATTGTCAATAGATTTAGGAAAGTTTTTTATAAAAAAAATAACCGAATTTGACTTCATAAAGTCAAATTCGGTTAAAACGCCAAAAACGTTGATTTTATTAAGTTTGTAAAACTATAATTTCTTTAAAAATTCTATTGCATTTTCTACAAGATTATCAATTTCATCCTTTGAAAAGCGGGTGGAATTCCATTCCGAAACAAGCGTTGTTTTTTTACCTTGAATAAGCGAAAAAGACACGTTAAAATTCGATTTATGGGGTTCTTTTACTCTTATGTGGTGGAAAGTGGAGAGTTTTTCCCAAGCCTTCTGATTAAGATTCTGAGACTCAAACGAAAGTAAAAATTGTTGTTCGCACCCATAAAGAGTAGCAAGTTTTTTTGTGTGTTTGTTTTGGTAAACCCCTGCTTTATACATAAAACAAGAATCAAGAAAAGCTGGCGTAAGCTTACTTAAAAACAACTCATTATAAAATGTATTGAAGCAAACACAAGCTTTTTTATATAGAGAATCGTGAAAACTCTTTACTCTTTCAGATAGAGAACCAGCACTTTTTGTTACGTCTAAAGAAACGTTACCATTAAAGCAACCCACAGAGTACGATGCTCTGTCAATAAAAAATGGTCGTCTATCGGTTAAAAGATTGATTCTCGGCATTTTTTTCTTCGATTTTTCTTTTAAACTTAACGCTTCGGCAAGTGCAAACAAAATCACTGATGAAAAATCAACTTTTAAATCAATGCATTTTGCTTTTAATGAGTCACACAATTCAGCATCTAAGGTATAATCACAAAATTCAAGTTCACCATACTTTTCAGAAAACTTTTCTTTTGCTTTACTATAATCTGCATAAGTAAACTTTTCAGGCTTCAGAAGATAGTTATTATCAAGAACCTCTGTAACTCTGTCTGCCACAAAAGAATCAACCGAAAGAGGTAAATCGCTTTCTTCTGAAAAGAGTTTTATCACTTCAGGTTCAATATCCACACTTTCTTTATTGTAAAATGAAAGCAATTCTTTAGCCAAAATAAGAAGAGATTTTGAATCAGAAACAACTGTATGAGAAAGAATTATAAGAGTATTCTTATTTGCAACGAAAAACTTAAATAAGCATTGATTGAAATCAATACCTTTATTAATCTCTTTTTTTAAAAACGAATCAACATCTTTCTCTACAACCTCAATTACGGGTTGTATTTTTTCAGGCTGCAAATAAGCGTCACTCTCATCATCAAGAGAAATTACAGAAGCAATCAACGGTTCTTTTACCGAAAGCATTCTGAGAGCCTTATTCAATTCCTTTAAATCAAAAGCCTCACTGACTTCGCCAACAAAGCTCACGACATTTTGAAAATCAAATAACCTTGAACGTGAAAGCCCTATTTTAATTTTTTTTACCATAGAAACCTCTAAAACTTTGAATTTTTCTCAATAAGGCGTTGCTTTACGCCCCAGAGCTTACCAGAGAAATCTACATAGTATTTATGTGGATTTTCAAATCTTGTTACTTCATCCCAGAGAGTTGAAACCTGCTCATTGCAATAAGCACGTATATCTTCTAAAGATGGTATATTATAAACACACTCGCCATCCTTAAATATTGTAACAAGCAATTCTCTTGCAACAAAATTATCAACAGTTTTTCTTTTCCATGTAAAATCAGGATCAAAAAGCGAATATGTTTTTTCAGCATCAATACTTTCATCTGAGAGTGTCAGAACGTCTGCTATCGCTTTACCAGATTCCATATCAAAAAGTCGCCACACACGTTTCGAGCAAGGTGTGGTTATTTTATTTACGTTGTTACTTACCATAATAGCTGGTATTCTTTCGCCGTTCTTTTCAGTTTCACATAATTTATAAACACCATCTAAAACAGGTGAAGATGCTGAAGTTATAAGCTTCTCACCAACTATGAAGCCGTCAATTTTAGCACCCTGATTAATCATATCCTTAATAAGAACTTCATCAAGTGAATTTGAAGCGTAAATATCACAATCCGGAAAGCCTGCTTCGTCTAAAATTCTTCTTGCACGCTTTGAGAGATACGTCATATCGCCACTATCAATTATAATTCCCGCTGGTCTTAAGCCTTTTGGAACGAGCACAGAATTAAATGCTTCAACAGCATTTTTTACACCACTCTCTAACGTATCATAGGTATCAACTAAAAGCATACCATCTTCGCCGTGTTCTTCAAGGTAAAGCTTAAAAGCCTCTAATTCGTCATCAAAAAGCTGAACCCAGCTATGACTCATAGGTGCAACCGATGGAATGTTGAACTCTTTTGAAGCATTATAAAGCGTTGTTGCAGAAACACCACCAATGTAAGCTGCTCTTGCACCATACATTGCAGAATCGAAGCCTTGAGAACGCCTTGCGCCCATTTCTATAACACTTTTACCCTGAGCAGCTCTCACTACCCTGTTAGCCTTGGTAGCAATAAGTGTCTGGTGGTTTATTATATTTAAAATGAGTGTTTCAATAAGCTGAACCTGAATAACAGGACCACAAACCTTAACAATAGGTTCATTAGGAAACACAGGTGTACCCTCAGGGACAGCGTAAATATCGCAAGAAAACTTAAAGTTTCTTAAATAATCTATAAGTTTTTCAGAAAATCCATCCTGCCCCAAAGAAGTGAGAATATCATCTGTAAATTTAAGTTTTTTTAATTCCTCAATCAATACAGAAAGACCAGCCATAACAGCAAAACCGCCATTATTGGGAATTTCTCGGAAAAACATATCATAAACAACGTGAGTATTCTCTACCTTAGCAGAAAGCAAACCCTCTGCCATTGAAAGACAACTATAATCTGAAAATAACCAGTTTTTTGTTTTCATATTTTTCACCCTATATATTATTGTATCTATCGCTTATTTTATCATAAATACGACTTCTAATCAAACCTTTTAGTGCTCTCACAAGTACAAAATGTGGATTATTTTTTGTTATATTTTCACAATATTCATAAATCTATTTTTTCTTTTTAAAATATCTTTACAGAATTAAAAAAGTGTGCTAAGATGAAACCAAGATAAAGAACCACCCAAGAAAATATACGCTTCGAAAGAAGCAATATATTTTTTAAGATGTTGTGAGTGATTGCTCACTCACCATTACCCCACGCACTTAAATTTCAATTAATATGTGAAAGTGAGGCAATATTATGAGAATCAGAAAACAACCTTTAGGTGACCGCAATATCTGTGGTAAAAAAGTAGAAGCAAGAAGAAAAGAAATTGGTATGAAGCAAAAAGATTTGCTTACTCAATTACAAATTCGTGGTGTAGACCTCAATGCTTCTGGTCTTTCAAAATTAGAAGGTCAGCTTCGTTCAGTTTCAGACTTTGAAGTTGTTGCTTTAGCAGAAGTGCTTAACACAAACGTAGCTTGGCTTTTAGACGTTGAATAAAAAGAACTCTCCTTTTTCATAAAGTTGATATATTCTCTCCCCCTTTAAATACAAGGAACTTGGTCGCTTCGGCGGCCTTGTTTCTTTTTATTTTGTAACACTTCTTAAGTTACAGAATAAAATGTATTGGGTGAATAAAATGAAAGAAAACACTTTTTTAATTTTAGGTGGAGATGAACGTTCTCTTTACCTTGGTGAATATTTAGAAAAGAAAAAATACTCGGTATGCTATTACGCATTTAATGACACTAATTGTTTTAGTATGCTAAGCGATGCTTTAAGCGAAGCTGAATATATAATTTTACCTCTTCCTTTTACAAAAGACCGATTAACCTTAAATGCACCACTTTTTGAAGAAAAGGTAGAAATAAAAGATATATTGACACTCGTAAACAGCAAGCACACAATTTTTGGGGGTCAATTACCCGAAAGCTTCAAGGAAGCACTTTATGAAAAAGGCGTAGCCTTCCATGACTATTTTTTACTTGAAGAATTAGCTATATATAACGCCATACCTACTGCAGAGGGCGTTGTAGAAATACTTATTAAAAATCTCCCTATTACAATTCACTCTATGAAGTGTGCCGTCTTAGGCTACGGCAAGGTAGGAAAGGTGTTGGCAAGCACCTTAAAAAATCTTGGTGCAGACGTTACGGTTTTTGCAAGAAAAGAAAGAGATTTGGCAGATGCCTCTATAAAATTTTACAAAATATCAACCTTCAATGAATTAGCAAAAAAAGAATTCACTTTTGATGCACTTATAAACACTGTACCCGAAAAAGTTTTGAGTCACGACGAAATGAAAAACTTAAATCAGGAATGCTTATTTATTGAAATCGCCTCTTCTCCTTTCGGGATAGATTTTCAGGCAGCAAAAGAATACGCTTTTGACGTAATAAAAGCAAATTCGTTACCAGGAAGGGTTGCACCTAAAACTGCTGGTGAAATTATAGGTCGTTCAATATTACCAATTATTGAAAAGCGTGGTGGCAACAAATGAAAACTGTAGGCTTTGCAATTTGTGGTTCATTCTGCACATTTAAAAGTGTATTTAAAGAAATTGAAAATTTAGTTAAAGCTGGTTACGATATAGTTCCGATTATGTCAGAAAACGCTTACAGCTTTGACACAAGATTTGGAGAAGCTTCATTCTGGCAGAATGAATTAAAACGAATAACTAAAAAAGATATTATTCACACCATTAAAGATGCTGAACCTATAGGACCTAAAAAACTTCTTGATGCTTTAATAATTGCACCTTGCACTGGCAATACTTTAGCAAAGCTCTCAAACGGCATAGCAGACACTTCTGTAACACTTGCAGTAAAAGCACATTTAAGAAACGCAAGACCAGTTGTAATTGCCGTTTCTACAAACGATGCACTCGCAAATGCCGGAAAAAACATTGGTAGTTTAATGAACTATAAGCACACGTATTTTGTACCATTCAGACAAGATAGTTTCAAAAACAAGCCTTGTTCTTGTGTTGCTGACTTTACACTTTTAGAAAAAACACTTGAAAATGCTTTGAACGGCATTCAGCTTCAACCAATTTTAGATATTCCTCTTGAATAAAACTTAACTTCCCTGCTCATTATATATAATGTACATTTTCATTGGGCAATTTATGTTATTTGTGTAAATTTTGATGTTTGGGTATTTACAAATATTGGAATTTACTATATAATATATATAACAAAAGGGAGTAACTCGTACATTTTTGTATGATATCGGCGTCAATTCGGTTAAAACCCGCTTATATCTTAAAGAGTGAGACTTTTACCCAACGGTAAAAGTCTTTTTTTGTTACTTCCTATATGTTAATTTTAAGAAAACGAGGGAAAAAGATGAAGTATTATCTTGAAACCGCCGAAGCTGTTTTTGAAGAAGTAAAATCTTCAGAACAAGGTCTTACAAGCGAAGAAGCTTCTAAAAGACTTGAAGCTAACGGCAAAAACAAGCTTGCTGAAGCTAAAAAGGACTCTACTTTTAAAAAGTTTATTGCTCAACTCAAGGACCCGATGATTATCATTCTCATTGTTGCAGCTGTAATTTCTACAATTACTGAATTCATTGAGCACGGCATTGGTGTTCCTACAGATGCACTTATTATTATTGCAGTTGTTCTTATCAACGCTATTTTAGGTGTTGTTCAGGAAAATAAAGCTGAAAAAGCTGTTGAAGCATTACAAAAAATGTCTGCCGCTACTACTAAAACACTTCGTGATGGCAAAATTGTTACAATCAAAAGTGAAGATTTAGTTGTTGGTGACGTTATTCTTCTTGATGCTGGTGACGCTATCCCTGCAGACTGTCGTATTTTTGAATGCGCAAGTATGAAGATTGAAGAAGCTGCTTTAACTGGTGAATCTGTTCCTGTTAATAAGCTTATTAAAGCTTTAATAGGCAAGGGCGATGAAGAAGTTCCTTTAGGTGACCGTAAAAATATGGCTTATATGGGTTCAACACTCGTTTATGGCCGTGGTAAAGCAGTTGTTGTTTCTACTGGTATGGAAACAGAAATGGGTAAAATCGCCAACGCTATTACTCTTGCAGAAGATGGCAAAACACCTCTTGAAATAAAGCTTGAACAACTTTCCAAAATCCTTACAAAGCTTGTTCTTGGTGTTTGTGGCGTTATTTTCGCTTACAACATTGCTATGTACTTCATTTCCCACGACTCTGCACCTATTTATCAGGTGGCACTCGATTCATTTATTACTGCTATTGCACTTGCAGTTGCGGCAATTCCAGAGGGTCTTGTTGCTGTTATGACAATCGTTCTTTCAATTGGCGTTACAAATATGTCTAAAAAGAATGCGATTATCAGAAAGATGAATGCAGTTGAAACTTTAGGTTGTACTCAGATTATTTGCTCAGATAAAACTGGTACATTAACACAGAACGTAATGACTGTTGTTGACCACTATGCAGAAGATGAAAAGCTCTTAGCAACTGCTATGGCTCTTTGCACAAATGCTGACGTTGATGAAGCTGGCAAAGGCACAGGCGAACCTGACGAAGTTGCTCTTATAAACTACGCTAAAGCATTAGAATTAGAAAAGAATGTTTTAGTTACTGAAAAACCACGTGTTGGAGAAGTTCCATTTGACTCAGGCAGAAAGATGATGAGTACCGTTCACAGCTACAATGGTGGTTTCATTCAATACACAAAAGGTGCTCCTGACGAAATCCTCAAGAAATGCACTAAAGCATATATTGGCGGTCAGGTAGTTGCAATTACCGATGAAATCATCGCTAAAATTGCCGAAGAAAACACAAGAATGGGTAACAAGGCTCTTCGTGTATTTGCTGTAGCATTTAAAGAATACACAATTGAACCTTCTGAATACACTTCTGAAGCACTTGAAAATGAAATGATTTTCATAGGTCTTACAGGTATGATTGACCCTGTTCGCCCAGAAGTTAAGGATGCTATTGTTGAATGCAGAAACGCTGGTATTACACCTATTATGATTACTGGTGACCATATCAACACAGCAAAGGCTATTGCAAGAGAGCTTGGTATTCTCAATGACGACTCTCAGGCTATGATGGGTAGCGATATTGATAAATACACTGACGAAGAATTTGAAAGAATAGTTGAAAACATTTTCGTTTACGCTCGTGTTCAGCCTGAACACAAGACAAGAATTGTTAACGCCTGGAGAAATAAAGGCTACGTTACTGCTATGACTGGTGACGGTGTTAACGACGCTCCATCTATTAAGAGTGCCGATATTGGTGTTGGTATGGGTATTACCGGTACTGACGTTACAAAGAACGTTGCAGATATGGTTCTTACAGACGATAACTTTGCAACAATCGTTTCAGCAGTTGGTGAAGGCAGAAGAATTTACGACAACATCCGTAAAGCAATTCAGTTCCTTTTAGGCTCTAACCTTTCAGAAGTTGTTTCAATATTCTTTGCAACTATTATGAGCTTCACAATTCTTAAAGCTCCTCACCTTCTCTTTATTAACCTTGTTACAGACAGTATTCCAGCACTTGCACTCGGTCTTGAAAAACCAGAAGCAGATATTATGAAGAGAAAACCAAGAAGCAAGAATGATGGTATTTTCTCAGGTGGTTTAGGCTTTGACTGTGCTTACCAAGGTATTCTTGTTAGTATTCTTACAGTTGTTGCCTTCTACATTGGTGAATTCCTCGAAACAGGTCACCTTGTATTCCACCACATTCAAGATAGCAGTGAAGGTATGACAATGGCATTCTTCACAATGGCAATGTGTGAAATCTTCCATTCATTCAATATGCGCTCACAAAGAGCTTCTTCTGTTGGTATGGTATTTAAAGGACATCACAACGTAGTTCTTTATATTGCGATGTTTGCTTCATTCCTTCTTACAACTGCAGTTGTTGAAGTTCCATTCCTCTCAAACCTCTTTGGTTTTGCTCATCTTGATTTAAAAGCTTACCTCATTTCACTTGGTCTTGCATTCCTCATTATTCCAATAGTTGAAATAGTTAAGTTCATTCAAAGAAAAGTTGCTAAACAATAAAGAATAAATACGAGTCCCATTAAATATTTTTTGAAATATTTAATGGGACTCAATTATTGACCAGAAACCAATATTATGATATTATTTAATCACTTTATTTAAGGGGTAACTATCTTGAAGAAGTTTATTAAAATAATAGCTTTAATATTGGTTTTTGCTTTAGTTTTACCACTCACCTACGGAACAGGTTTTTTAATAGGTACAATCCAGAACAAAAACAACGAAGAGAATGGTTATAAAAAGCCAGTAGAAAAGCTTAACGTTATGACACTCAACATCTGCTCGTGGAGTTTTGACGGCAAGGATTTAGAAACAAGAGCAGATGGTATAGCTGAAACTATTCGTGAGAACAAAGTTGACTCTATTGGCATTCAGGAAGCAACACCTTATTGGATGAATGAGCTCGTTAACAGAATAGGCGACGAATACGCTTACATTGGTGTAGGTGGTAATTCTGGCAAGGATTATAAAGAGAGTGACGACCCTGAAGATGAGTTTACTGCCATTTTTTATTTAAAGAGTAAATTTACTGTCGTTGACTCCAGCTACTTCTGGCTTTCAAAAACACCCGACGAAATTTCTTACGGTTGGGGCTCTGCTTACAGAAGAATTTGCAACTGGGTTATTTTAGAAAACAAATACACAAACACACAATTTGTTCACATAAACACACACTTTGATAATGCAAGTAGTGAAGCACGAAGAAACAGCATTGGTATGATTTTAAATAAAGTCAAAGAATTTAAAGACTTGCCCGTTGTGTTTACTGGCGACCTTAACTTCATTGAAAAAAGCCTTGGTTACAAAGATATTACCGCAGACGTTTTAAAGGACACTAAAGTATTAGCCAAAGATACAATGAATTCTGCTACCTTTCACAACGCAGACCCGAATGCTTTCAAAGATATTGTCTTAGACTACATTCTCATAAACGACGGCTTTAAGGCACTTAAATACGAAGTTGTTAAAGAGAAATATAATAAACGATATATTTCGGACCATTATGCTGTGGTTGCTAATTTACAAGTGGTCAGTGGTCAGTAAGTCAGTGGTCAGTAATTAAATTAAAAAGCTCTATCATTCCAAAGACTGAAATGATAGAGTTTTGTTGTTTTTATAACACTAACAACTGACTCACTGACGTAAGTTATCTTGTATAGTAGTTATAACTTCTGTGTTCATAGGTTCAGTGGTTAGAGCAGGGTCTTTGTAATTTTCATTGAACCATACTTCAAAAGTATTAATATCATTATTCCAGTGTGTTTTAACTTCATTTTTCATTTTGTAATCAAGTGGTTTTATATCTCCGCTCTTAACGGAAAAAATACTGCTTTTACCACAACTCAAATAATAACCATCATTGTCTTCGCTTTTAGATAAAAATACTACATACACACTTTCAGGTTCTATATAAGATTTGGTGTTTTCAATTATAGTGAATGTCTTGCATTTTTGGTAATATTTATCTTGCCATCCCATAGGAATAAAATCTACAGTAGTATATATTTGGTCATTAATTGTTTTAATATTGTAATATTCAGGTACACAAGTAGTAATAATAACACAAGCATCTGAATTTCGCTTCAAATAATCCAAAGTAATTGTGTCGCTTTGTGTTATCTCTGATGCATTTGAATTATTCGGATTTTTTGACGTTTGACAAGAAGATACAGTAAAAACAAAAAAGAATAGCAAAAGCAAACCAACTATATGTTTGTGCATACAAAACACCTCTTAATAAACCTGTTTCATTTGTAAAAATGAAGAGTTTATTGTTATTTACACTGCGTATTCTATAATTTTTCTTTGGTTTTTTACATCCCTCAAAAAGCGAATTTAAGGGGAATAATGCTCTTAAAGTGACACAGAAGAAAATATCCTATCATTTTTAGTTGATGTAGAACACACATAAAAAATAATAGGAGAACTTTTTGTTTTCAATATTAAACACTATCTTACTATCAGTTACTTCGCTTTCGGTTTACCTAAAAATGAAGCTACAATTCCACAGATTACTGCTGCCATTATACCTGCGGCACCAGCTGTTAAAGGTCCTGTTAACACACCTAAGAGTCCATCTTTTTCTATTGCAGTTTTTGTGCCATCGGCAAGTAATGCACCAAAGCCTAAAAGTGGCACAGTAGCGCCCGCTCCCGCAAATTCTTCAACGTATTTATAAACGCCAATACCGCCTAAAATTACACCAACCACAACAAAGCCTACAAGAATTCTTGCTGGTGTAAGTTTTGTTAAATCAAGTAAAAGTTGACCAACAACACAAATTAACCCACCAATTAAAAACGCTTTTAAAAACATCATAAAAATCACCCAAATAAAAAAATTACTCTTTTGTATTTTTTACAAAAGAGTAATTTTTATTCATTTATTTTGCCTTTGATTCACAATAATAACAACGATAAACTCTGTTTTCTTTATCGGTTAATTTGAAAACGTGTGGGAGTTCTTGCTCTGTTGAAGAAATACAACGTGGGTTTTTACAGTAAATTACGTTTGTTAATTTTTCTGGTAAATCTACGTTTTTCTTTTCAACTAATTTTTCGTCTTTAATAATATCAATAGTTACATTAGGGTCAACATAACCTAAGATATCCATATCAATTGTAACATCGGCATCAATTTTTATAATATCTTTAACACCCATTTTTGCACTCTTAACGTTTGTCATAAGTGCAACCGGGCAAGAAAGCTCGCCGAGTTTCAATAAGTCGTAAATTTTCATACCATTACCGGCTGTAATATGGTCAATTACAAAGCCGTTTTTAATTGAGTCAACTCTCATCTTCTTACCCCCTGTTAATTAATCTCTAAAAGCTTAAGAATAAGTGCCATTCGCATATATTTACCATAAAGAACTTGTTTAAAATAACACGCTCTTGGGTCTTCGTCGATTGCAACACTTATTTCGTTAACTCTTGGGAGTGGATGCATAATTGACAAATCTTTTTTAGCATTTACGAGTTTTTCTGCTGTGAGAATATAACTATCTTTAAGTCTTAAATAATCTTCTTCGTTAAAGAAACGTTCACGCTGAACTCTTGTCATATAAAGAATATCAAGTTCTGGCATAACTGCCTCAAGGTCAGTTGTTTGCACGTATTCTAAATTATTCTTTTCTAAAACTTCCTTTTTAATGTAGCTTGGAAGTTTTAATTCGTCAGGTGAAATTAAAACGAATTTAATTCCTTCATAACGAGAAAGTGCATTTATAAGTGAGTGAACAGTTCTGCCGAATTTAAGGTCACCACAAAGACCAACAGTTAAATTATTAAATCTACCCTTTTCTCTGTGAATAGTTAAAAGGTCCGCAAGAGTCTGTGTCGGGTGATTGTGGCCACCGTCACCTGCATTTATAACAGGAATTGAAGCATTAAGTGATGCAACAAGTGGTGCACCTTCTTTTGGGTGGCGCATTGCGATAATATCGGCATAGCAAGAAACTGTTTTTGCAGTATCTGCAACACTTTCACCTTTTGCAGCAGATGAGCTTTGTGCTTCAGAGAAGCCTAAAACGTTACCACCTAATTCATACATAGCCGCTTCAAAGCTTAAACGTGTACGTGTTGATGGCTCAAAGAAAAGTGTTGCAAGTTTTTTACCCTTGCACTTTTCACTGTATTTCTGTGGATTTTCTATAATATCATCTGCAACCTTAACAAGTTCTTCAAGTTCTTCAACTGTAAGGTCGAGAACATCTATAACACTTCTCATAGTTTTATTCCTTTGCACCATTTACTTCAAGATACTTTTTAATTCTTTCAACGTTTTCTTTATTTTTTTCATCTTCTTCAAGATATTCAATAATATCGTAAACGTCAACAACTGAATATACTGGGAAGCCGTATTCTTCGCCAACCTCTGCCATAGCAGATTTTTCAGTCTGACCTTTTTCTTTACGGTCAACCATAACGAATGTAGCTGCAACCTTTGTGCCTTTAAGACCCGAAAGAATTGACATACTCTCTCTAATAGCAGTACCAGCAGTAATAACGTCTTCAACAATAACGATTTCTTCGCCTTCTTGTGGTTTGTAGCCTACGAAAACGCCACCTTCACCGTGGTCTTTTTCTTCTTTACGGTTAAAGAAGAATGGAACGTCAAGCCCATTTTTAGCTAATGCTACTGCAACAGAAACTGCAATTGGAATACCTTTATAAGCAGGTCCATAAAGAACAGTCTTTTTGTTACCTACTTTTTCAAAATATGCTTTTGCATAAAATTCGCCTAATTTACAGATTTGTTCACCTGTTTTAATATCACCAGCGTTAATGAAATAAGGAATTTTTCTACCACTTTTAGCAGTAAAATCACCAAACTTAAGAACGCCTGCACCTTCTAAAAACTGAATAAATTCTCTTTTATAAGCTTCCATCTTTAATTCTCCTTAATCACAAAATTCTGCTACACATCTGTTGTATGCTGCAACTGGGTCTTCTGCTGCTGTAATTGGTCTACCAACAACAATATAGTCTGAACCAATTTTCTTAGCTTCAGCTGGTGTCATAACACGAACCTGATCACCGATATCACCATCAGCAAAACGAACACCTGGAGTAATTGTAAGGAAATCTTTACCGCAAAGGTCGTGAACCTTACCAGCTTCAAGTGGTGAGCAAACAACACCATCAAGACCTGAATCTTTTGCATTCTTTGCATAGTGCATAACAACCTTATCAATTGGCTCATTTATAAGAAGCTCGTTTTTCATTCTTTCTTCACTTGTTGAAGTGAGCTGAGTAACTGCGATAAGAATTGGTCTTGTGCCATCTTCACGTGTAAGACCTTCTAAAGCACCTTCCATCATAGCGCCTGTACCAGCAGCGTGAAGGTTTGTCATATCAACATCTAAGTTAGATAAAACTGACATTGATTTTTTTACTGTATTTGGAATATCGTGAAGCTTTAAGTCAAGGAAAATTTTGTGACCTCTCGCTTTAATTTCACGAACAATTTGTGGACCTTCTGCATAGAAAAGCTCCATACCGATTTTTACGAATGGCTTTCTATCTGTAAACTTATCAAGAAAATCCATACAAGCCTGTTTACTACTGAAGTCACAAGCAATAATTACGTCTTTACCCATTAGTGTGCGCCTCCTATAATATCTTTTAAATTAGTAATACCATATTTTTCCATAACACGTGGTAAATCTTCAATAATATCTTTACACACGTAAGGGTTAATTAAGTTTGCAGCACCAACCTCAACAGCTGAAGCACCTGCTAACATAAATTCAATTACATCCTCTGCAGTTGAAACACCGCCCATTCCGACAATCGGAATGTTAACTGCATCATATACCTGATAAACCATTCTTACTGCAACGGGTTTAATTGCATTACCTGAGAAACCACCCATTTTGTTAGCAATAACAGGTTTCTTTGTTTTTAAATCAATTCGCATACCTAAAAGTGTATTTATAAGGCTTATACCGTCTGCACCAGCTTCTTCGCAAGCCTTTGCTATAGACACAATATCAGTAACATTAGGTGAAAGCTTTATAATTACAGGCTTTGTTGTAGCTTTTTTAACTTCTCTTGTTACTTCTGCGGCGGCTTCTGGTGAAGTACCAAAGCTCATACCGCCACCGTGAACATTTGGACAGCTAACGTTAACCTCAAGCCAACCAACTTGTTCTTCTTTATCTAACTTCTCGCAAGTGTAAACGTAATCTTCAACTGAAAATCCACTTACGTTTGCCATAACTTTTTTATTAAACACTTCTTTAAGCTTTGGTAACTCTTCTGTAATTACCTTTTCAACACCAGGATTCTGAAGTCCGACAGCATTTATCATACCAGCTTCACATTCTGCAATTCTTGGTGTAGGATTACCAAAACGAGCATCCTTAGTTGTGCCTTTGAATGAGAATGAACCCAAAATATTAATATCATAAAGCTCTGCGAATTCGTAGCCGTATCCGAAAGTACCGCTTGCAGGAATCAAGGGATTTGAGAGTGTTAAACCACAAAGTGAAGTTTCAAGATTTACCATATAATCTCCTCCCTTTCTAAAACAGGACCATCTTTACAGATACGTTTGTTGCCGTATTTTGTTTTGCAGGAGCAACCCATACAAGCACCAAAGCCACAGCCCATTCTTTCTTCAAAGCTATATTGACCGCTTGTTACTGCAGTATTTTCAATAGCTTTAAACATTGGCATTGGCCCACAAGTGAAGAAGTAAGAATATGTAAGGTCTTTCATAACATCGGTTACAAAGCCCTTTACACCTACACTACCATCAACAGTTGTAACGTAAACTGTTGCACCCAAATTTTCAAATTCTTCTTTGTAGAAGATTTCATCAGCAGTATTAAAGCCTAAAATTACAGTTGGCTTTTTGCCTTCTGCTATTAACTTTTTACAAAGTCCATACATTGGTGGAACACCAACACCACCGCCGATTAAAAGTGGATTTCCTCCACTTTTATCGGTATTGTAGCCATTGCCGAGCCCAACTAAAATATCAAACCTTTCGCCTGGTACTCTTGTAGACATAATCTCAGTACCTGCACCTACTACCTTATAGATAAGTGTAATTGTACTGTCATCATAATCACAAACTGAAATTGGACGTCTTAAATATAAACCGTCAATTTTTAAGTTAACAAACTGACCTGTTGCAGTCAAAGCAGAGGTATCGCCCTCAACAATCATTTTGAAAACATCTTTTGCGATTTTTTTGTTTTCTTTTATTGTATAAATTCCTTGAGTCATTTTAATTTATCTCCAAATATTATACGTTCATTAAGCGTCAATTGTTGAAATGCAAAGTGTTGTTTCTTCAAGAACATCGAGTAACACAGCAACAGTATCGAGTGAAGTGAAGAGTGTTACGTTGTTTTCAACAGCACATTGACGGATTTCGTGACCATCTGACAAGTAACCAGTCTGGTTGATATCACGAGTATTGATAACGTAGTTGATATAACCCTGACGCATATTGTTAAGAATTTCTTCACTGCCTTCGCTGATTTTCTTAACAGCGTGAGTTCTGATACCATTTTCTTTAAGGAAGTTTGCAGTACCCTCAGTTGCCTGAATGTTGAAGCCCATATTGTAGAAGCGACGAATGATTGGTAATGCTTCTTCTTTATCTTCATCGGCAATAGTTGCGAGAACTGTACCATAATTCATAACGTTCATACCAGAAGCCTGTAATGCTTTATAAAGCGCACGTGTGAGTTTATCGTCATAACCGATAGCTTCACCTGTTGACTTCATTTCTGGTGAAAGGTAAGCATCAAGACCACGAAGCTTTGAGAATGAGAAAGCAGGTGCTTTAACATACCAACGTTTTTTATCTTCTGGGTAAATATAGTCAATACCCTGCTCTTTAAGGCTCTTGCCTAAGATTGTGAGAGTTGCAATATCTGCAAGACTATAAGAAGTTGCTTTTGAAAGGAATGGAACTGTTCTTGAAGAACGTGGGTTAACCTCGATAATGAATACGTTGTCATCCTTATCAACAATGAACTGAATGTTGTAAAGACCAATGATACCGATACCAAGACCTAATTTCTTTGTATAATCAAGAATTGTTTCTCTTACCTTTTGTGAAATACTGAAGGTTGGGTAAACGCTTGTTGAGTCACCACTGTGGATACCTGTTCTTTCAACAAGCTCCATAATACCTGGTACGAAAACGTCTTTACCGTCGCAGATAGCATCAACTTCAACTTCTTTACCTGAAATATATTTATCAACAAGAACTGGCTTGTCCTCATCAATTTCAACGGCAGTTTTAAGGTAATGCTTTAATTGTTCTTCATCAGCAACAATCTGCATTGCACGGCCACCTAAAACGAATGATGGACGAACTAATACAGGGTAGCCGATTTTCTTTGCAGCTTCGAGACCATCTTCTATCTTAGTAACAGCTTTACCTTCTGGTTGTGGAATATCGAGCTCTTTAAGGAGCTTTTCGAATGAATCACGGTTTTCTGCTTTTTCAATAGCATCACAGTCTGTACCGATGATTTTCACACCACGATTTTTAAGTGGCTCTGCTAAGTTGATAGCAGTCTGACCACCAAGAGAAGCGATAACGCCCATTGGTTTTTCGAGGTGGATAATATTCATAACATCTTCAACTGTAAGTGGTTCGAAATAAAGCTTATCTGAACAGGTGTAGTCTGTTGAAACAGTTTCTGGGTTGTTGTTTATAATAATTGCCTCGTAACCAGAAGCTTTGATTGTCTGAACAGCGTGAACTGTTGAGTAGTCAAATTCAACACCCTGACCAATTCTGATAGGACCAGAACCAAGAACAATGATTTTTTCTTTATCTGTTACAACAGATTCGTTTTCTGCTTCATAGGTTGAGTAGAAATAAGGAACTGTACCTTCAAATTCTGCTGCACAGGTATCAATCATTTTGTAAACCGGGAACATATTGTTTTCAACACGAAGATTATAAACATCGAGTTCTGTGCATTCCCAGAGACGAGCTATATACTGGTCACAGAAGCCCATTCTCTTTGCCTCATAAAGAACTGTTAAATCGTTCTTATTAGCTTTGAGTTTTTCTTCCATACGAATAATATTTCTTACTTTTTCAAGGAAGAGAATATCAATCTTAGTAGCATCAGAAATCATACCGATATCTGTGCCGTGGCTGATAAGCTCTGCAATAGCAAAGATTCTGTCGTCTGTGCCGTCTTTGATATACTCGAGAAGCTCTGCTTCTGTATAATCGTCAAACTTTTTCATATAAAGGTGGCAAACACCTATTTCAAGTGAACGTGCAGCCTTTAAAAGACATTCTTCAATAGTTCTGCCAAGGCTCATTACTTCACCTGTTGCCTTCATCTGAGTTGAAAGCTTATTGTTTGCAGTTGCAAATTTATCGAATGGGAAACGTGGCATTTTTGCAACAACGTAGTCAAGTGCTGGTTCACAAGCCGCTGGAATATTTGCAAGTTGAATTTCCTCAAGGTGCATTCCAACAGCAATTTTTGCAGTTACACGAGCGATTGGGTAACCACTTGCTTTAGAAGCTAAAGCTGATGAACGAGAAACACGTGGGTTAACCTCGATAACGTAATAATCAAATGAAAGTGGGTCAAGTGCGAACTGAACGTTACAACCGCCCTCAATTTCTAACGCTTTAATAATTCTTAAAGCACTGTCACGAAGCATACCAGCTTCTTTATTTGTAAGAGTCTGACAAGGGCAGACAACTATAGAGTCACCTGTGTGAATACCAACAGGGTCAACGTTTTCCATATTACAGATTGCAATAGCTGTATCGTTTGAGTCGCGCATAACTTCAAACTCAATTTCTTTATAGCCTTTAATGCTCTTTTCAACAAGAACCTGATGAACTGGTGAAAGCTTAAGACCATTTTTAAGAAGCTCACGGCATTCTGCTTCGTTATCAGCGAAACCGCCACCTGTACCACCTAATGTAAATGCAGGACGAAGAACAACTGGATAACCGATTCTTTCACAAGCTGCAAGACCTTCTTCAACTGTGTTAGCAATTTCAGATGGAAGAACAGGCTCACCTAAATCAAGACAGAGTTGTTTAAAGAGTTCACGGTCTTCTGCTCTTTCGATACTTTCACTCTTTGTACCTAAAAGTTCAACCTCACATTCTTTTAAAATGCCTTTTTTCTCAAGCTGCATAGCAAGGTTGAGACCTGTCTGACCGCCGATGCCAGGAACAATTGCATCTGGTCTTTCATAACGGATAACTTTTGCAATATATTCGAGTGTGAGTGGCTCCATATAAACTTTGTCAGCCATTGAGGTATCTGTCATAATAGTAGCTGGGTTTGAGTTACAAAGAATTACTTCATAACCTTCTTCTTTAAGTGCAAGACAAGCCTGTGTACCAGCGTAGTCGAATTCAGCAGCCTGTCCAATTACGATAGGGCCAGAGCCTATAACAAGTATTTTCTTTATATCAGTTCTTTTTGGCATCTTACTTGCCCTCCTTCATAAGATTAATAAATTTATCGAACAAAGCATCGTTTACTGCACCTGGTGCACCTTCTGGATTAAACTGAACGCCGAAAACTTTTTCATTTGCATTTTCAACACCCGCAACTGTTTTATCAAGAATATCACGATGTGTTATTTTTAATGTTGTGCTTTTCAATGAATCTTCATTGAGTGTATAATCTTCACCCTGAGAAACTGTTAAAACCTTATTTGTATCAACATTCATTACAGGGTGGTTGCCACCGTGGTGACCGAATTTTAATTTATCTGCTTTAGCACCGTAAGCCACACCAATCAAAAGATTGCCGAGACCAATACCAAAGAGTGGGAATTTGCCTTTAAGTTCTTTTACTACTTCAACAATAGAAGAAACGTCATCTGGACTACCAGGGCCGTTAGAAATAATAACGCCGTCTGGATTCATCTTTATAATTTCTTTTGCAGATGTGTTGTAAGGCACAACAGTTACGTTACAACCACGTGCATTTAAAAGACGGATTATATTAAGCTTAATACCACAGTCAACAGCAACAACGTTGTATTTTGCATTTGTTGTTCTTGAATACCAACGTTTTTTACAGCTCACCTTTGCTACTGCATCAGTTTCAACTGGTGTATTTTTTATAATTTCAAGAGCTTTTTCTGTTGGAACGTCAGCATTTGTAAGAATTACTCTCTGACTACCATTATCACGAATTTTTCTTGTGATTTCTCTTGTATCTACACCCCAGATACCAGGAATGTGGTTTTCTTCCATTTCTTCTGAAAGTGTTTTTGTGTATCGGAAGTTTGAAGGAATATCGTTATATTCTCTTACAACAAGACCACCGAGTGAAGAAGCTTTTGCTTCAAAGTCTTCATCTGCAACACCATAGTTACCGATAAGCGGATAAGTCATAACTACAATTTTATTTGCAAAGCTTGGGTCAGAAATCATTTCCTGATAGCCTGCCATAGCAGTATTAAAAACTATTTCGCATACTCTTTCTGTGTCTGCACCAAAACCATAGCCAACAAATTCGCTACCATCCTGAAAGACAATCTTTTTTCTTACTTCGTTTGCCATACAATTTTACCTCCATATACAGTCATAAGACACTTTCCGAAAACACTTTCATTCTGGAATGGCGTTGCCTTACCCATTGAAAGAAATTCGTTACTGTCAATTTTATATTCATCGCTTAAATTCCAGATAGTAAGAGAATCATTATCTTTTATACCGAAACGATTTCTTGGATTATCTGTAAGCATTTTTATAACTAATTCAAGTGGCAATATGCCAGTTTTTATAAGTTTTGTGTAAACTATAGAGAAAGCAGTTTCAATACCCGTTATTCCCATAAGACTACCTTTAAGCCCTTTAGATTTTTCTTCAAAAGAATGTGGAGCGTGGTCAGTTGCGAGCATATCTATTGTGCCATCAAGTATACCTTCTATTAAAGCCTGTCTATCTTCTTCCGAGCGGATTGGTGGATTCATTTTAAATCTACCATCATCCTGTAACATCATATCATTTAAAACAAGGTAATGCGGAGCAGTTTCGCAAGTGATATCTACACCATCTTTTTTAGCCTGTCTTATTATTTCGACACTTTCTTTAGTTGAGATGTGGCAGACGTGATATTTACAACCTGTTTCTTTTGCTAATTTTATATCACGCTTTATTGGACCCCATTCGCTTTCGCTACATATACCAGCGTGGTTATTTTTTAGAGCGTATTCGCCCTTATGGATATAACCACCATTAAGAAGTGAATTATCTTCACAATGGGCTGAGATTATTTTATTTAAACTTTTTGCCTTTTCCATTGCAGAGCGCATTAAGCTTTCACTCTGAACTCCTCTGCCGTCATCTGAGTAGCCAATAGAAATCGGTGCTAACTTTTCAATTTCTGAAAGCTCTTCACCTTTTTCATCAACTGTAAGTGATGCGAACGGATGAACCCCAATAACAGCATCTCTTTTAATTATATCCCTCTGGATATTCATATTTTCTTCATTATGAGGAACAGGATTTAAGTTAGGCATTGAGAGAACGTCTGTGTAACCACCTCGTGCCGAAGCTAAAGTACCGGTTTTAATTGTCTCTTTATAAGAAAAACCCGGCTCTCTGAGATGAACGTGAACATCACAGAAACCGGGAAAAATACCATATTCAGAAACACTTGAAGATAATAAATCCTTTAAAAATGAAGAAATAGCCACACCACCCTGAATATCCAACTGACAGGTATATTCAGGATTGAATGTTACTCTTTGATTTTTGTAAACGTGTGCATTTTTAAATGCGAATTCCATTCAAAACCAATCCTTCTGAAAATTTAAAATCATCTTATAAAAAAGCCTTTGCCAAAACGGCAAAGGCTTGAGTAGTTTATATAAGGGCATAACTTACCCATTGTTAAACTCAAATCTTGCCGATATCTCGTATCGAATTAAAGACTAAGTAATTGTCGTTTTTAATTAAATTATTCAGCTACTGTTTCTGAGATAAAGTCATCTTCAAGACAAGAACAAGAAACGTAATTGTCTTCATCGTAGCTTTCAGGAGCATTTTTTGCTTTTACTTTCTGAAGAACAACATAAACTGCTGCTGCAGCTGCTGCAATAGCTGCTAAAACGCCTAAAAATTTTAAAAACTTTTTCATAGAATTAACACTCCTTAAACTTCTTAATTTCTCTTTTTATTATTATAACACACACTACTCAAATGTCAATAATTTTCATTGTAAAATTAGCGTAAAAATTTTTGGTTTTTTTAGTAAATTTTTGATTAAATGTTTACAAATCGCAAATAATAATTTTTGTACTTTTAAAACTTCACAAAACTCTTTTTTACATATCGTTTTAAAAGGAGTTTTTTATGGTTTATAATAAAGTAGAAATCTGTGGAATAAATACTGCTACATTGAAGGTTTTGCCTGAAAAAGAAAAACAAAGACTTTTAAAAGAAGCAAAGCAAGGAAACAAAAAAGCAAGAGAAGATTTAATAAACGGAAACTTAAGACTTGTTTTAAGTGTTATTCAACGTTTTACTAATCGTGGTGAAAACTTAGACGATTTGTTTCAGGTTGGTTGCATTGGTTTAATTAAAGCAATAGATAATTTTGACACAAGCCACGACGTTCGCTTTTCTACCTACGCCGTGCCGATGATTATTGGCGAAGTGAGACGATATTTAAGAGACAATAACCCGATAAGAGTTTCACGTTCTTTAAGAGACACTGCATACCACGCTATGCAGATAAAAGAAAGAATTTCTAATGAAAAGGGTTACGAACCAACAGTTGAAGAAATCGCAAAAGAAATGAACTTAAAAAAAGAAGAAGTTGTAATTGCACTTGAAGCCGTTGTTGACCCCGTCTCTTTTTATGAACCCGTGTATTCAAATGGTGGCGACACAATTTTTTTAATGGACCAGATAGGCTCTAACGAAACTGACAGAGATTGGTTAGACGAAATCGTTTTAAAAGAGGAAATTAAAAATTTACCAGACAGAGAAAAAAACATTCTTTCAATGCGATTTATGAAAGGTATGACACAAACAGAGGTTGCAGATGAAATAGGCATTTCACAAGCACAGGTTTCAAGACTTGAAAAAAATGCGATTGACTCTATAAAAAAACAGTAGCGAAATTACTTTAAAAAATAAAAGGTGGTCAAAAGACCACCTTTTTTGTTAAGCTTTTGCGCTTTCGTATTCTTCAACAATTCTTTTTGCTTCTGCTAAAGCTTCAGCTTTTTCAGTTTTTCTTGCTTCAACTCTTTCAACGAATTCTGAAACGTCTTTGTATTTAACAGGAACATCTGCTCTCTTAATAAGAACGTCAATAACGATACCTGCTACAAAGCCTAATATAACAAGGAATCCACCGAATGAGAGTGATGCAGAGAAGATTTCACCAAATGCATTCTGCATTGAAACCGAGAAAATAACGAATGAAACCATACTTAGAACAGTAAAGATAATACCTAATGTTGAAAGTGTGATATTTCTGTCGCCACCGTCTGTTTTAGGTGAACAAGAAACTGAAATTACAGGAATTCTTGCTATTGCA
>SVOI01000021.1 GCA_015066465.1 Oscillospiraceae bacterium | reverse complement strand
GCTCTTATTTCACGGATATCACCGTTTGTAATACCGATGCAATCAACTGTGCAAAAGAGTGAAATTCCACGCCCCGAATTATCTGAAACAGCAATTGCTCTGCCCTGCATTTTATCTACTACGTTTTCAATAAGATTTTTAAATTTATTATCGGGTGAAATGTAACCACCCATATAATAATTTTTTTCTTTATAATCTTTTGGTGTTAAATCAACGTTTGCATAACCCAACTGCCATTTTGCATTTTTCGCTGGTGTTTTTAAAAATTCTTCAGTACCCCTAAAGAAATTTTCTGTTTCATAATTTTCAAGTAAATCAAAATTAGGACCATCGTTGAGTTTGCCAAAAAGAGCGTTAACAACGCCGTTAATTGCACCTTCAACTATTTTAATTTGTGTTTCTTTTTTCATAAAAAATACTCCTATATAATTAAAAGGGAGTATAATACTCCCTTTCAAAAATTATTTTACACGACTCATAATATCTTCTACTACTTCAACAATAACCTGATTTGTTAAGTAGCCGAGAGAGTTAGTTTCGTGGTAGTGTCTTCTACCCTTAACATCTGTACCCTGTTCGATATATGGTTGTGTTTCATGAAGAATGTAGTCATTAGGAACAACACAGTAGCCTGTCATATCGTTAGTAACACAGAATACAACAAGGTCTTTGTCGCCTACTACATCTACTAATGCAGGTGGGTTAATTTCAGGACCCTTACCAGTTGCAGATTCTTCAGCACTTACTGCACCGCCATATACAACCTCTGGGAATGGTTCGCCAGGAAGAAGTAAAATTTGTAAATCATCAATTTTAATATATGTAATTTCTGTCTGAAGCGCAATACCGAGGTCACCTCTGTCGCAAGGGTATCTCTGAGCACTACAAGCGCCAATTGTTACCATTAATGCAAGAAGTCCGTTATCAACCGGTGCATAATATTTCTGACATAAAACTGTAATTTCAGGCTTTAACTCTCTGTCGTTAGAAATCTCGAGTGCAGCCTTTGCAAGTGTTTCACCCTGAATACGAGTTCTTTCTGGCTTATCTTCACAAAAGTCGCCTGGGTCAACTGCACCAATAGCACTTACTGCGAACATAACGTTAACTTTCTTTGTATCGTTAATTGTCTTTCTGAGCCAATATGGATAGTCAGCACTACAATCGTTGTTGCTACCGCCTAATGTGTTAGGGTGAGCACCGAAGTTCATAAGCCATGTTTCAGTTGAGCCATCATCAGGAACGAACTTAATTCTTGTTAATGTATCGTGAAGAATAACTGGTTCACGTTTATCATGCTGAGCTTCTGGAACAGAAATTGAACCAGCGTAAAGCTTACCAGGCTTTCTGTTTTCATAAGCTTCAATAGCAACCTCTTTGAGTGATTTTAAGAGTAAATCCATATACTCAGGGTCTTTACCTGACTGCAACTTATAAAGCTGACCCCAGTAGCCAACAGTATCAAAACCAGCGTGAGTATGTGAGCAAGAAATATTAACACTCTTACAATTTGTTTTTTCGCAGAATTCTTTTAAAGAATCTCTTACAATATTAACTTCAAAGTTTGTAAGACCGATAATGTCTGCACAAATATGAATAATACCACTATTGCCACTGCCGAGCCACATAGCACTTGCAGTAATAGGGTCGTGAATTCGGTCAATTGTATGACCCATACCGTGACCTGCAATCCAGTATTTTTTCTCAGTTATGCTTTTTGGCATTACCTCTTTAACTGCATAGCCAGAAACAAAAGAGTCGCCTTTAATAATTGTAGGTTCTGTCTTTGGAAGTGGGTCTGCTTTAATGCCTTTTCTTCTCATTTTTTTACCAGCTGCAATACCAATCTTTCTTACTGCTACTGCTGCGATTTCATTTATACCCATAAATATCCTCCTTTACGAAGATAAACTGTTTAAATTAAACAAAAATTTATCTATTATCATTTTAACAATATTTTACAATAAAGTCAATGAATTTACTGTAAACAAATAGGAATTATACAAATTTATTTTTCAACTGGTGTTTTAGATAGCATTTCCTTAATAAAATCAGCAGACTTCTGCATACATTCTTCTGCATATTTATTTGATTTTAAAAAGAGATGATAACAGTGGTTATTAAGTAACCCTTTTACACTATATGTACTTACGTTCTCAATATTTTTCTTTAAAGCCGCAGTCATAGCCTCGCCCTGACCTTTACAGAAAATATCATCCTCAGCCCAGCTTATAAATACAGGGCACCATTTTTCGTTTACAAACTTACTTGGTGACATACAATCATAAAATTCGTATTCTGATAAGTTTGACAAATCGCTTTTTAATTTGAAATTTAATATCATTCCTGCCGTCTGTGGAATAACACCAAAGAGCTTTATGTGTTTTACCAGAGCTTCAACGTCATAAATACCAGACATAAGCATTAAACCCTTAATATTAACCTTCACTTCTGGGCAACCAAGTTTTTTTCTTAACTCGTCATCATATTTTATAGCCGCTAAAAACGTAGTCTGACAAGAGCCAGAAGAATCACCTGTAATGAATATATTATCTAAATCAATATTGTAGCTTTCTGAAAGGTTTTCAATATAGTTGAGTGCAGAAACACAGTCGCTTATCTGCCCGAAAATATCCACTTCTGGTGGCAAACGATAATTTATACTAAAAACAAAACAATCTTCATTCGCATAATATTCGCTGACAGTAACTCTGTGTTTCTTGTCACCTTTGATAAATCCACCACCGTGAATATATAAAACAATCGGCTTTTTTTCACCCGATTTATTTACGTCATTTTTAAAATAAAGGTCACCCTTTTGTAAATCGGCTTCACCATAAGCAATATCTTTAATACAAGTAATACCATCAAAGCTTTTTGCATTTTGTGGTGCGTGACCTAAAACGTCAATTGCCTTAAATACTAATTCCGACTTATTCATTTAACCCACTCCTGTTTATACACATTTGTATAATGTAAACTATTTCCATTTTAGTATAAAAATAGAAAAAAATCAAGAACTTGTATATTCTCAAGCATTATAGATTTATTCAATACTTTTGCTTGTTTGTGTTGAAAATTGTAAAATTGCTTGAATTGTTACAGTGAATTTGATATATTGAAATCAAGAAAAAGGTACCGGACGGCGTAAGACATAGAACCGCCCCCTGTCTTACACTATAACAACAAAGAAAATGTGGGTGTACTAAAATATGAAAAAAAGAGTTTTTACAATTTTACTTTCCGTTATCATTGTACTTGTCTTTAATTTTATTGTGGTATTTGCTGTATCGTTGGCGACGGAAAAAAGAAACAATCAATCAGTAGAAAAAGGTTCTTTTGAAGATATAATGTTGCCTGACTCTACTACAATTAAATTTAGTTATTACAATTTGCTTAATTGGGAAACTGGTGAAAATTTTAATGATTCTAAAAATGTTATAGAAGTTTTAAAACAGACCCAGTATGAAAAAGTATCATATTTTGAACAAGTTGTTATACAAACGTTACATAGTAGGTTCAATTCTGTTGTTATGCTTTTTTTAGACCCGCAAGACACAGGTATTGACAAACGTTCAGATGAGTTTAAAGAACAGAATGACGGACATGCGGGGAGTGTTTATTGCTTAAAAATCTTTGGTCAGTATTATCTTGTAATTGATCATTATTTTTTAGATAATGGTTACACTGGTCTTATGAATGAAGGGTTACCTTTAACATCTGTTTACAAAGCAACAGATTCAAAAGCGATATCACAAATAGATGAATATAAATCAGTTGGCGAAAGTTACGGAAGTTACTCTTTTTATCCACTTAGTTTATCTCATTATGTTTCTACACCTTTATTCAAAATTTTAAATTTAGTGTATCTTTTTATACAAGTCTTTTTTGTTAATAAGTTTATAAAGAATTTCAAAAATAACAAAAACAATATAAAAAGAAATATAGTGCAGTTACCTTTGAAAGTTTTGTGCTCATTAATAGTAATCTGTGCAATATATTTTGTTTTTACATCTATACTTAATGGTTCATTTTTGCTTTATTTATATTAAAAATAAATAAGACAGGGAACGGTTCTCTGTCTTACTGAAAAATCGAATAATTTTTAAAACAAAACTCAGTTAATTGATTTTTAGTCAGTTAACTGAGTTGTTTTTCAATATATTCACTTTCAATTTCATTCCGCAGTTATTTTTTCAATATCTCTTTTTAGTTGCGATATAATTCTCTTTTCAAGCCTTGAAATGTAACTTTGTGAAATCCCTAAAATATCTGCCACTTCTTTTTGTGTATGCTCTTTGTAACCGCAAAGACCAAACCGCATATTCATAATGAGTCTTTCACGTTCTTCAAGAGTTTCCATACAAAGATGAAGTATTCTTCGTTCATCTTCATCTTCAACTCCGTTGTTGACTTCATAGCCGTCGCTTCCGAGCACGTCTGAAAGTAATAATTCATTCCCTTCCCAATCAGTGTTGAGTGGTTCATCTAATGAGACGTCACCTTTTTGCTGATTAATTTTGCGAAGATGCATTAAAATTTCATTTTCAATGCACCTTGAAGCGTACGTTGCAAGTTTAATATTTTTATCTGGGCAAAAGGTGTTTACAGATTTTATAAGACCTATTGTACCAATTGAAACTAAATCTTCAATATTAACGCCTGAGCTTTCAAATTTTTTTGCTATGTAAACTACAAGTCTTAAATTATGAACTATTAAAGGCTCACGTGCTTTTTCGTCACCGTTTGCAATTCGTTCAGTTAATTCTTGCTCTTCTGCCTTTTTTAATGGTGGTGGTAACATCTGTGTACTGTTTATATAGTAAACGTTTTCACAAAAGTATTTTAATTTTATTCTTAATAAAAGCTCTTTAATATCATTTAAAAACCTTATCTTCATTTATTTTCGTACCCCTTTCAAATATATCGGAATTAAGCAAACAATTATATTCACCCAAAGAAAGTGTATTATTAGTAACTGCAACTACAAAAAAATCGGTCTTGAATTTAAAAGTGTCACTTTCTATAATCATTTCTTCTGCAACGAATGCTTTAAGAAGCGAATTGCCGTTTATTGAAGAACAAGGAACTATTCTTACTATATTTTTTAGAGTTGCTGGTACATCGCTTGTTATTGAATCACTTTTGAAGTATTCAAATTCAAAGGGAGAAAAAAACTCTTTTATTGAATTTAAATCTACTATTATAACTGGCTTTCCTTCTATGCCGTCTTGAAGATGATTCCCAGTATCATAAAGAGCGTTAAGTGTAACACTTTTATCTCTGAAATAAATCGTAGCTTTATAAAGTGTTTTTTCTGAACTTCTTTTTCTCAAGAAAAAGTCGAACGCCAATAAAAGACCATAGCAAACAAGCGTCATTGAAACAAGAAACAACACACTTATATCAAAATAAACTGTTCCATTCATATAAAAAATATTTGAAGGGTTAAAAGTCAGCTCTACAAAATACATAACCCCACCAAATAAAAAATTCACAAACAAAAATCCAAGTGTTGTTTTTATAAATTGTTTTTTATCCTTTGGCAAAAACGCTGAGAAAGAAATTATAATCACACCAAGAATTTTAGTTACAACGGATAAAATTAGTGGCATACTCTCCCAGAAAATCACAAGTGATGACACACCACCAAAAAACACCGCTAACACTATACCCCATTTATGAGTATCACTTTTTACAATAACACGTGTGCAGACTATCATAATATATGTAACAAGAATATTTACAGCAACCAAAACGTCCAGATAAATTACTGTTTTCATAAAACCACCATTTGAATTATAGTTTATTTCTTTCCTTTTTTCTGTCGCATTAAGTCGTACAAAAAAATATTGACACCAATGAAAAATGAGAATACAATAAAAGAAGTCTGAAAAAGGAGTAACTAAAAATGCTTGTTATAAAAAATGCAAACGTAATTTTTACCGATAAAATAAGAAACGTCACTGTGCTTTGTGACAATGGCAAAATAGTTGATATTGTTGAAAGATATTCAGAAAACAATAACGATACTGTTATAGATGCAAACGGCGATTATCTTTCACCTGGATTTATTGATATTCACGTTCACGGTGGTGGTAATAAAAGTGCTATGAGCACAAACCCACTGGATATAATAGAAATGGCTGAAGCACACTTAAAACACGGCACGACCTCTATCGTACCTACAACTCTTGCTTCACCAATATCACAATTAAAGGACGTTACTCTTTCAATTAAAGAAGCGAGTAAAAAATCAACAAATGCAAATATTTTAGGTCTCCACTATGAAGGTCCTTACATTTCACTTAAATACAAAGGTGCGCAAAGCCCTGAAAACATTTTAAATCCTATAAAAAATCCACCAGACGAATTATTTGAACTCTGGGATAAAATTCTTATAATGGGTGCTGCCCCAGAAGAAGAAGGCTGTTTAGAATTAGGCGACAAATTAAGAAAAAGAAATATTGTTGCTTCTGTTGCCCACTCTGCCGCAAGCTTTGAAACAGTTGAAGAAGCTGTAAAACACGGATACAGTGACGTAACCCATATTTATAACGCTTGTGCATCTTGCTTTAAAGAAGGTATTTTCAGAGTTGCGGGTGTTGTAGAAGCGGGGCTTGTTTTAGACGAAATTACAACTCAGGTTATTGGTGATTTAAGACATTTGCCAAAAGGTCTTTTACAGTTAATCTACAAAGCAAAAGGCGTTGAAAAAATGTACTTAATAACAGATGGACTTGAATTCTCTGCAAGTGACATTAAAGAAAACACAGTTTATATGCAAGAAAACGGCATTGGTGTTATTTTTGAAGATGGTGCTATGAAGCTTTCAGACCGCTCCGCTTTAGCAGGGTCAGTTGCAACTCTTAAAGACTGTGTAAGGAATATGTATAAAGAAGTTAAAATTCCACTATATGAAGCAGTGAGAATGGCATCTTTAACACCAGCAGAGGTTATTGGTTTTGGTAACAAAAAAGGTAAAATTGAAAAAGGCTATGATGCCGATTTAATTATTTTTGATGATGACGTTAACGTTAAAAACATCATTACTAACGGCAATATAATATAAATAAAAAAGCGATAGAGTCGAAATAAACTCTATCGCTTTTTGTTTATATTATTCAATTCTGATTTGGCATATACCAATAAGAATTAAATCCGTTCAAATATGTTTTTGCACCTTTAGGCATTTGTGTTAATGCATTAAAAACGTTGGTATAATCTCCAACACCCATAGGTATGCTTACAAAACCAACCGCACCCAAAATAGTAAACTGTGGAAAGCACAAAAAAATGATAAACGGCACAAACCCAAAAACAATATTAGGTAACAATGACATAAACACAAACTGTTTTTTGCTCATATCCTCAAACGGCAAAACAAAAAGTGAACCACCCTTAGGATATATATATAAATCTACGTCACCCTTGCAACAAAGAGCGTGTAATATTTCATGAGGAACCATCATAATTAAACTTATAACTGCCCCGATTAAAACCATATTAATATCCTTTACGTCACAACGCCAGAAATAAACCAAACCTAACGGAACCAATAAAACAACTGACAAAATATTCATCAGCAAAGAAAATACCTTAGGCGATTTAAACTCCTTAAACATAACCGCATTAGGTCTCTCTTCATTTTCAGGCAATGTTTTGACATCACCATTAAATTTACCTTTGTAGTGCAACTTCATACTTTTCCCCATTTATTTCAATTTATAAAACCTAAAATTTATTAACCGACATTATAACGATTATAGTTAGTCGAAACAGTGTAAAATTACACTGTTTCGATACCAAATCATATATTTGGTATCGAATTTTCTTTGAAAATTCGACTATATTCCTTTCAATGACTGTAATACAAAATTGTGTTTATGAAAAACAATTTTGTTAAAAGCCGATAAAATCGGCTTTTACGAAACGCAACTGCGTTTCGACTAATTTCAATCATTATAATCTTTAATTAATTGACCTCGTGTACCTGAACCTACAACGCCGTCAACATCTAATTTTTTATCTGTCTGATATTTTTTTACTGCACTAAGAGTTGTAGGACCAAAATCGCCGTCAATATCGCTACTTGTTAAATAACCAAGCTTATAAAGATGCCATTGAAGCCACTTGACACTTTCGCCTGTGCTACCCTGTCTCAAAGTAGAAGTCGGCACTGCATACGGGCACGCTTCTTTTCCACCTTCAGAACCTTCTACAACTATATAATCTTTGTGTGCGTAGCCGTTGTAAGTCACGCCGTTTACAGAAGCAGCGATTTTATACCAATCGCCTGTTTCACCTGTTATATAAACCTTGGTATTTGCTTTAAGCTGAACTATTATAGTAGCACTTGTACTTGCATCAGCTCTTACATTGAGCACATCACTTACGTTTACAGTACCAATTTTCTGAACTGCTTCGCCTGTTGTTTTCACAGAAACCTCGTTAGTATAACCTGAGTGGAAATACTGTGAATACTTAATGTAAGCACGAACCTTATATTTATAGTCGCTACCACTTAAAACAGTTGTATCTGTAAATTTAGGTTCAGTTGTATTTGCAATTACAACATATTTACCATTAAGAACGTCATAACGATAAACTCTGTAACCCTGACACTTATCAGCCGCTGTCCACGTAAGCTCAACAGAATTGTCGCCAACTTTCGCAACCGTCAGATTTGTAGGCGCATTTGTTGCTGTTGTCGCCTCAAAATCCTTGTATTTTGAAGTTATAACAGAACCATTTTTATCTGTTGTATAGGCTCTTACTCTGTAAACTGCCTTTGTTGCAGGGGTTCCTATTGTATCTTTGTAAGTAAGTGTTCCTGCTTTTACAGTTGCTATTTTTTCAGGTGTACCAGAAGCATTTATTTTATAAATCTGATACCCTTCTGCGTTCTTCACTTCTGTCCATGAAAGTGTTATAGACGTAGTATTACAAGAACTACACTTTACATCCGGAACACTCTCTTTGAAAACGTCATCTCGGGTAGCATCTGCATTAGGCATATTTTTGAAAACCGGAATTACAAACGTTTTAGATGATTTTATAATTCCCGCATCAACGTAAGCTTCATAAGTATGTTTAGATTCACTTGCAGCTGCTCTTATATTAGCCATATATTCGTGGTTATAAAGACTACCAGACTCTTTATTTACATTAAACTTCTGCAAATAACCAGTGTATTGATATTTAGAGAATGATGAGTAAATATACTGAGCACCATAATAAATAGATTTATATGGATTATCCCAAGGTCTGCCATAAGTAGTAGTTGGATTAACCGCCGTTTTAAGCACGTAACCCGTATAAGTAGTGCCAGAAACAACTGCTTTTACTTTGTAGTAATCGCCATCTGCACCCATATAATAAATTGAAGACGTGTTCTGCGGAATAGTAACAAGCACTTCTGCATCTGCTTTTGCAGTCTTTAAAAGCTTTGCTTCTGAACGCTTTGTGTTAAGGTAACCATTCGCCCAGCTAAGACCATCGCTGGCTCCGGTATAAGCACCAATGTTATAGTAATTGTAAATACCATTGTATGGTGAATTCTTACCACTTGAGCCACCTGCATAAGAAGCCTTTGAAGAACCTACCTCCTGAACAATTTTAGATGCAAGGTAATAAGCGCTCATTTTACTATCTTTTGCAGCAGTCATAATAGCCTCAGAATACTTAACCTTTTCACCATTTTTATCAAGATACGTCTGCTCTTTACCTTCAGCATCAAAATAAGTAATGTAACTATCTTCCATCCAGGTACCATCAAGAATAGCTTCAACACCATTTACTGTGTGTGTATCTGAATAAGCGGTACTTTCAAACTGGAAGATATATTTTTCAGTAAGGAAGTTTCTTGGGTCAAGATAATACTCAACCGCAGCCTTAGAAGCGCTCACCCATGATGAAGCCTCTTGGATAACGCCATCACATTTTTCACAATCGCACTTAAGATAAGCATCTACACTCTTTTCTATAAGCTGTTTGTTGTGAGGTGTATGCTCACCATTAACAGCCTCTTCCCAAGTAAGACCTGTCATAAATGGTTTAAACTCCCATTCAGGATATTTACTGTGCAATTCAACAAGCATTTCTACGTAAGATGCAGGGAACCCTGCTTTATAAAGATTATCTTCAAAATCTTCGCCGACTGTAACAGCTTTTAAAATTGCTCTTACGTCTGCCATATCAACCACAGTGCTATTATCATAATCAGCAAGTGCGAGTTGTTCTGCAGTCAAAGGCGTAATTTTTGCAAGATGCGACAAAAGTGCCCTTGCATCTTCAATTGTAACCGCACCATCCTGATTAATATCACCAACAGCACTTTCTACTGCAGAAGCAGTAAGTGCCATAGAAACATTTATTGAAATAAGCGTTGCTGTAACCAACAACATAGCAATTAATCTATTTAATCTTTGTTTCATCATTTCACCCGTTTTCACAAAAATTGCAATATGTAATTATAATAGCATATTTTGTTGTTCAAGTCAAATTAACAAAGTGTTAATTTAGTGGTCACTGAGTCGGTAAGTCAGTAGTTAGTATTACAAAAAGAAAAACCTATCATTTCAGGTTAGTATAAATACCAACTAAAATGATAGGATAGATTCTTTTGATTACTGGCTTCTGACAACTAATAACCATAATATTCAACTATGCCTTCGTAAATCCCCTTAGCTATTGCTTTTCTGCCTTTATCAGAATTTATGATTTTAAAATCATCAGCGTTACTTATAAATCCGCACTCAACAAGAACCGACGGACAGGTTTCAATTCTCGTTACTAAGAATGGATAAAAATGTGCGCCTCTGTTCTGCATAGCATAACCAGTTTGTGACTTAACCGCACCTGGCAATTTTTCTTCAATCGCAAACGCCAATGGACCCGAGTAATTCTTGTAATAATATACCGACGAGCCCTTCGTTGATTTTGAATCAGAAGAGTCACAATGAATTGAAACAAACATATCTGGATTTAATTCGTAAGCATTAAGTCTACGTTCTTCAATTTCAGGAACAGACTTGCCATCATCACGGGTAAATATTACCGTTGCACCATTTTTCTCTAAAAGTTTTTTAAGCTCTAAAGAAATTTTATATGTAACGTCTCGCTCATATACACCCGTACCAGAACCAGCACCAGGCTGATTTCCGCCATGACCAGGGTCTATCATAATAACTCTGTCACTCAATGAATATGATGGTTCTTTAATGCTTACCACAAGAAAATTATTTTCATCATAACAAACGTTGTAACCCATAAAGCTACCCTCGTTTTTGAAATAAATCCTTAAGGTAACTGTGCCTTTGCTTTCGTTTTTAATCCACTTCATACTTTTTATCATATCACTCTGTGGGAAAGATATTTCACCCTCATAATTTTCAGTGTAATAAAAAGTAATATCCATATAAGTAGCAGTAAATTTATCATCAACTAAATTATATTCTCTGCTGTTATAACCCTTTTCATAGGTTTGTGGTTTTATTGTAACGTTAAAAGGCACACGCCAATCAAGCTTTAAATAGAACTGTGTATCCGTACCCAGATACTCTACATAATTCATAACTTCAATATTATTGAGTGGCATATTGAAACCTGTAAAAACATCAACCGCATCTGTGTAAACTCGTCTGCCAGATTTTAACACGTAAAACTCGTGACCACTCGAAGAATCTTTAACAGGACCTTCTTTTATATAATCAAACGTACCTGCTAAAAGTGGTGAATATAAAGGGTTTGACTTATTATCTACCGGCGTTGCTGCAAGCGTTTCAGAATAATTATTTAAAACCATACAGAATTTAGACTTTCCTGTTATTCCACCATTCGATTTTTTAGGAGTTAACTGAGTAAACTTTTCAACACCTACATATTCGGGTGGCAAATCAATAGAAGCATTCAGAATTTTTCGCGCATCTTCAAAGGTTAAAACACCATCACCATCATAATCAGCAACAGATATTGCTTCATCTGGCAACACTTCTATCTGGGCAACGCTTCGCAATACCGCTCTTGCATCAAGAAGCGATACTTTACCATCATTATTAACGTCACCTTTAATTTCAGCATAAGCAAAAGCAGTTAATGAAAGCAACTGAAACGTAAGGCAAATCAAAATAAATAAGCTTAATATTTTTTTACCCTTCATAAAAAATCCTTTTAAACATCTGAATATAGTATTATTATAAAGCAATTACCTGATGCTTGTCAACTTTTACATATTTCCATCATCTATAAAATCAATTCCAAAGCCGTCTTCATTTTCTATACTTTCAATTATCTCTGGTCTCTCAATTTTTACTTTTGTTTTTTCCTCTGCTTCTGCAAGAGCTTCTTTCTTCTCATAATGCTTATTTATACATACTAACATAAGAATATTGGTGGAGTATTGCAAAATACAAAAAGCATATTGAATAGCCTGATAATTTACGAAAGCGGTATTATCAACACCCACTCCACCAAGTGAGAAAACCGGATTCTGATACATAACAAATTTAAAAATTGTATATACAAGAGACACTATAATTGAAACAAGAGATATTAATTTAATTTTACCTTCATATTTATCTCTGTAAAAATACCAGCAAGAAAGCACAAGCATAAAGAAAGTAAATGACGTAACTGTTAAAAACAAATTAAGTGCTACACCATTCAAATTACTCATAACCAAAGCTTTGAAAAACGTTGAAACAAATATAACTATGAGAATAACTTTTAATGCTTTTATAAACTTCTGACTTTTTATATCTTTAATTTTTCTGTGTGCTGCTTTTTCATCATTAAGAGCAAGGTAAGAAAAGAAAGTAAATATATAAATTGATAAATCTGGTAGCTTACTTAAAAAACCGATTTTCTCTTCAAATGATGGAATTAATAAACCAAGAAGAAGTATAAGGTTACTAAGTAGCAATACCCCTGTTGAAACACATAAAACCTTTGCAGAATTCTTTAAAAATCTGTATTTTAACATAAACATCTATCCTATTAAAAACGGCGACACCAAGTGCCGCCGTCATTATGATTATAAATCTTGTTTTTGTGAACCTATGCTCATTTGCTCTTTACTAAGCTCTTTGATTTCGTCTGTTGAAGCATCTTCAAGCTTCTTAGCCATTTCTTCACGACGAACAAGGAGTTCAGCGTACATACGCTCTCTCTTTTCACCGCTCAAATCGTAGAAGAGAATTGGAATAATACCTAAAAGACCTGTAAGGGTTGGTATAATTGTTGCAATAGCGAAAAGTCCGTGTTTGGTTTCGTCAGTCTGAGCCTGACCACGTGTATAAGAACTGATGTCGTAACCAATCATCTTTTTAAGCTGTAATGAAACTGCAGAGTTCAAGATACTTGCAAGCTTCTTTGTAAGCTCTCTTGCAACTGAAGTCATAGCTTCTGTACGATAACCATTTTTCCATTCACAGTAGTCCATAGATTCGTTGTACATTTCACTTGGAATAACACGACGAACGCCCCAGAATACCATATAGATAGCTTCTTTAATTGCCATAACAAAGAACATCGGCAAAACCTTCTTATAAAGACCGTTATGCTTACCACCTATCATACCAACGAGGTAAACCGGAATATCAAGAAGTGGCTGAATCTTTGTTGAAACAAGATAAAGAGTTTTTGTTGAAAATCTTCTTCTGAACCATGGTACAAAGTAGAAGGAGAATGGGTTAATAATAGCACCAGGAATACCAGCTACCATAGTCATAGAAGCAAAGTTAAGAACGTCTATGTAATAGTCGTTTATACTACCACCAACACTGAAGTTAGAAAGTGTTTCTGAAAGTGTGAGTAACAAGATTGGTTTATTGTTGATAACCGACTTGATACCTTGCATAACACTTGGTGTTTCAATAGACTGCATAACTCTTTCACGAGTCATAACACAGAACACAAGAGCAGCAAAGCCACTGACAATAGAGGTAAAGTTACCCATAACCATAAACGTACTCGTATATGAAAGGTTAATAACCTTATTACCTATTAAGTCAAGAAGAACTGTAAGAATCTGTTGTGGTAGCTTTTCACCCAAAAGACCCGAAACGAACTCAGCAACAGTAATAAGCCTTGTTCTGTCAACAGGGTGTGGTGTAATTGTAGCAAGCATACCCGTTCTCGCAATAGCCCTGAACGTTCCGGCACCCTCACGCACAAGAGTAAGAATGAAATAAGTAATAAACTTACTCATATCTCTTGCACCCTTGCCTTTGAATATCATAGGCATTAACCAGTAGAAACAGGTACCGATTGTACCTGGAATACCGAGAGCAACAAGATACGGTTTAAATTTACCCCAACGAGTACGGGTTCTTTCAACGATTGCCGCTGTAAAGATATCGTTAATAACGTCCCATACACCGTTTACCACGCGCACGATGGTTTGATAGTCAAGGTCAATCTGAAGAATGTTAGTAACAAAACGGTCACTGAATGAGTCAATATTGAAGCTCTGGCACATATCGTAAATAACGTACCAAACAGTTTCTTTAAGACCTACATAACGACGGTTTTCGTAAACATATTCTCTGTTTAATTCACCTGTTGAATCAGTACCAACCGCAACGCCTTCTTGGACTTCTAAGTTTTCGTTTTCCAAAAAAGACACCTCCACGGTTACATATATCGGTAATTATACCATAGCAATTTTTAGTTTGCAAGAAAAAAAGAATAATTTAAAGCCATAAAAAGCAACCTTGTAAAAAACGTCAAAAATCACTCTTTATACTTGTGCAAATTCACCACCAACAAATCAACTATTACCCTCTCGAATGAAGGTAATATTCAACTGAAAGATAGCTTATTGATGCATCATAATTAGCATCTCTTTCTGCTTCATATATAAGACCAGATATAACCATATCTACCTCATCCTTCTGAAGCAAAGAAAATGCTTCATCTGTCGGCACTACAATCAATTCGAGATTATAACCAAGCTTATTTGCAACTATAGTAAGAATATCAATATCAATACCTGCTATCGCACCATTACTTGTTAAATCTGTGTAAGGGAACCCGACAACGTCGGTAGCAACAGTAAGCACAGGTGCATTTTCTTTTAACTTCTGTAGCTCAGGGTAAAACGTCTCACCTGTTTTATAAGAATCTTTTATAGCCTTTATAGTGCCATCCTGTAAAAGTGCAATTATCTCAGCATTAAACTTATTTAACAATTCCTGATTATTATGCAAATATGCACAGTAATCCATTGTAAAGTTCAAAAGCTTTACAACTTCAATCTTACGTTTATTTTCAATGTATTCACTGGATTTAAATTCATCTAAAACTACAAAATCAGCCTCTTTTGACTCTACTAAAGCAACTGCGCCATCTTCTGTAGATATAGTTTTAATTTCTTTAACCTCGTCAGCAATTGTCTTTGCTGCAAGATATGAATTACTATTAATTTCTACGGCTATTGTTTTTTCACTCATATTATCTTCATTTTCACCTGAACAAGAAGAAAATAACAATAGCGCCGTTAACAAAATAATAAAACTTTTTCTTATCAATGTAAAACTCCTAGAGTGAGTGTATTCGAACCAAATATGCCTTAAATGTCCGATTTCACGCACCTTTTATATTTTTTTGTCTTGAAATACGAGAGTATTCCTTCGTAAATGTAATCCAAAATGCACGTAAACTCGGACATTTCAGGTTCTGCGAAGTTTAATCCTTGGCAATTTTTTCTGTAACAAGGCAAAACTCGCAGGAATACTGACGTATTTCAAGAGTTTTAACGATGTTACAGGGAAAAGTAACTGTATTAAACCATATCTGGTTCGAATACATTCGCTCTAAACAAAATTGATACAGTAATAATACAACACACTTCGACAAATTTCAACATCAGAAATAGCAGAAGCTAAAAAAATAAAAAAACACAGAATCAGGAAAGAAGCGAAAGCAGTGTATACTGCAAAACCTGATTCTGTGATTTTTTTAAGGGATACTAAAATATATCCCTCCCCCTATGGTTTTCATAAAACCAGCTAAGTGATTGGTGTGAGAACCACTCAGCATCTGTATTCTAACATAATTTTCCTTTTTATGTAACCACTTTTCAATAAACGATTATTTTTTGACTTAAAATGACATTTTTTTGTACTTTTTTTAGTCTTTGTTAATCTTAAAGTGTATTTATATTCGTATAATTGTAATATTGGTTGAAAATTGAAAAAGTGCTGAGTGCTGAGTTAATGGTCTGCAACGCTATTATAATAATTGCTTATAACAATTAATTAATCTTTTCATTTATAGTAATTTTAATTAGTAAGAATTAAATATCAAATATAAAAATTCTATCATTTAAAGTTTTTCGTAAACTAAAAATGATAGAATTTGTTTTCATTATAGATTAATAATTATAACGATTATAGTTAGTCGAAACAGTGTAAAATTACACTGTTTCGATACCAAATCATATATTTGGTATCGAATTTTCTTTGAAAATTCGACTATATTCCTTTCAATGACTGTAATACAAAATTGTGTTTATGAAAAACAATTTTGTTAAAAGCCGATAAAATCGGCTTTTACGAAACGCAACTGCGTTTCGACTAATTACAATCATTATAATCAAGCCGTAAGGCTTCCGAAACTCAGCACTCAGCACTCAGCACTCAGCACTTTGCACTCATCACTCTTCTGTAATACTCATCGAAGCAACTGCATTAAGGTCCATACCAGCTCTTTTACCACTTAAAAATTCATAGTAACCCTGAGCGCCTACCATAGCGGCATTGTCACCACAGTATTTAAGTTCTGGCATAAAAAGAGAAAAGCCGTTTTTCTCACATTCTTCTGCCATTTTTTTACGAAGTCTTGAGTTTGCTGAAACGCCACCAGCTAAAACAATCTGAGTTGCACCCAAGTCTTTAGCCGCCGACATTGTGTTTTTTGTTAAAATATCTGTAACAGTTTTAATAAATGAAGCTCCAAGGTCTTCGGCACTTACCTCTTCACCCTTTTGTGAAGCGTTATGTACCAAGTTAACAGCAAAAGTTTTAAGCCCCGAAAAACTGAAATCATATTTACCAGTAGAAAGATGTGGTGTCGGGAATTTATATTTACTCTCATCACCATTTTGTGAAATCTTATCTAAATTAACACCACCAGGGTATGGAAGACCAACAGTTCTTGCGGCTTTGTCCATAGCTTCCCCTGCCGCATCGTCACGAGTTCTGCCAATAACTTCAAATTCTGTATAGCTTTTAACGTTCACAATATGACTGTGACCACCTGACACTACAAGTGCTAAAAATGGTGGTTTTAATTCTTCGTTTGTTAAATAGTTAGCCGCAATATGTGAGCGTAAATGATGAACAGGAACAAGTGGCTTACCTGTTGCAAACGAAAGACCCTTAGCGTAATTTACACCAACTAAAAGTGCGCCAATTAACCCTGGTGCATAAGTTACTGCAATAGCATCAATATCATCTAAACTGCAGTTTGCTTCACTAAGAGCATTTTTAACAACACCACTTATTGCTTCAACGTGACGGCGTGAAGCAATTTCTGGCACAACACCACCATAAATTTTATGCTCTTCAACCTGACTTGCAACTATATTTGAAAGAACACGTCTTCCATCTTCAACTACCGCTGCAGCAGTTTCATCACAGCTACTTTCTATACTTAAAATCTTCATTTATCTTCACCTAAATATAAAGTATAAATAATTCCGTCTTCTCTTGGTTGGTCATAAAAATTCTTTCTTAAGCCAACCTCTTTAAATCCTAATTTTTCATAGAGCTTTCTTGCTGGTTTATTACTGACACGAACCTCCAAGGTAAGAAAATCACAATTCTCTTCTTTTGAAACGTTTATAAGATGTTTTAAAAGAGCCGTACCAACACCGAACTCACGATAATTGTAAAAGACGGCTATATTGTCAATATAAACCTCGCCTAACACATTATTTGCACCAATGTAGCCTGAAACCTCATCTTTTGTAATAGCGACAAAAAATCTTGAATTTTCTTTTTCTAATTCTGCTCTTAAAGCATTTTCACTCCACGGAACAGAAAAACATTGTTTTTCAAGTAACACTAAATCTTTTAAATGGCTTTCATCCATCGGAACAATTTTTATATCATTAATCATTTTGCATCATACCATGTTTTACCACAATTAACGTCCGCTATAAAAGGAACGCTCATTGTGACCGCATTTTCCATTTCTTGTTTTAAAAGAAGTGAAACTTCCTCCTGCTTACTTTGGGGTGCTTCAATAATCAATTCGTCGTGTACCTGCATAATTAAATGTGCCTCAGGAACCTCTCTTTTAAGACGTTCCCACACTTTAATCATTGCTATTTTAATAATATCTGCCGCTGTCCCCTGAATCGGCATATTCATAGCTACTCTTTCGCCAAAATTACGAAGATTTGCATTTGACGAAGTAAGCTCTGGTAAATATCTACGTCTGCCAAAAACAGTCTCGGCGTAACCTTTTGATTTTGCATCCGACTTGCATTTTTCCATAAATGCTGCAACGCCAGAATAATTTGCAAGGTAGCCTTTAATATATCTGTCAGCTTCCTGCACCGAAGTGCCAATATCATTTGAAAGACTAAAAGCCCCTATGCCATAAACTATACCGAAGTTTACAGCCTTAGCCTTTCTTCTGTCATCACTTGTAACTTCATCCATAGGAACTGAGAAAACCTGAGAAGCCGTTGCAGTATGAATATCAAGATTTTCTATGAATGCTTTTTTCATTATTTCATCTTCTGCCATACTTGCAAGAACTCTTAATTCAATTTGTGAGTAGTCGGCATCAACTAAAACGAAGCCGTCTTTAGCGTTGAAAAATCTTCTTAATTCTCTGCCCAATTCAGTTCTTACAGGAATATTCTGTAAATTTGGCTCGGTTGACGAAATTCTGCCTGTTCTTGTTTCTGTCTGGTTTAAGGTTGAGTGAATTCTGCCATCATTATCAATAACCTTTAAAAGACCATCACAATAAGTTGATTTTAATTTACTGAGAGTTCTGTATTCTAAAATCTCAGGAATTATAGGGTGCTTATCTTTTAAGAATTCAAGCACCTCTGCATTTGTAGAATAACCACTCTTCGTCTTTTTCTGGTGTGGTAAATTGAGCTTATCTTCTGAAAAGAGCACTTCGCCTAATTGCTTTGGTGAGTTAACGTTAAATTCACACCCAGCTAAAGCATAAATGTTAGAAAGCTTTACTTCAATAACATTTGCTAACTTTTCGCCATAAGAAACAATGCCATCTCTGTCAACAGAAAAGCCTTCTCTTTCCATAGAAGCTAAAACTCTTGAAAGTGGAATTTCTATTTCATAAAGAAGCTTTTCCTGACTGTTTTCTGTAATATCACTCATAAGCTTTAAAGATAAAGCTTTCATTACAGCCGCTTGTTTTATAAACTCTTTTTCTTCTTCATAAATTGAAAGCAAGTTTTCATCATCTGTTTTAACTTTTACTTTTTCAAGATTATACACTTCACTTAAAGCAGAAACGCTGTAATCTGATGAATTAGGGTTAAGCAGATAGCCTGCAAGAGATGTATCTAATTTTATATTCTGTGGCTCTATGCCGTTAATCTCACAAAAAGCATATAAATACTTGGCATTGTCTGTAAATTTTGCAATTTTTTCATCTTCTAAAAACTCTTTTGCAAAACTCATAAACATAAAGTCTGCATTTTCAGATACGGCAACACCTTTATCTGTTTTAAAAAAGAAATACTCAATTCCACCATCGTTGTATTTAGTAACAAAATACGCTTCACCGACACTTTTAAGCTCGTCTAAAAAAGAAGCATAATCATCTACAGTAAACACGTCAATCTCTTTGGTAGGTGTTGCCGTATCTGTTGCATTTTCGGTGTCTTCATCAAGATTAAAGCGTTTAATGTGCTTGAACATTTCTAAAGATGCAAAAAGACGTTTTGCTAAATCTTTATCTGGTGATTTGATTTTATAATCCTCTAAATTTGTGTTTATTGGTGCTTCGAGGCAAATAGTACCTAAGTTTTTACTTAAAAATGCACTTTCTTTTGATGTTTCAAGCTTAACCTTTGTACCAGCCTTTATATCTAAATTCTCTAAATTCTCATAAATATTTTCAATAGAACCAAACTGACTTATTAAATCAATAGCCCCTTTAGGTCCGATACCCTGAACACCTGGGATATTGTCAGAAGAATCACCCTGAATTGCTTTTACATCAATAAGCTGTTTTGGTGTTACCTTATATTCTTCTTTAATTTTTTCTATATCATAAAGGGTTGAAACTGGTTGACCTGCTTTTGTTGAAGCAAGTACAACGTTAACATTTTCGCTTACTAACTGCAAAGAATCTCTGTCGCCTGTTGCAATATAACAAAAATCGCCCTCTTTACAAGAAGCTGAAAGTGTACCTAAAATATCGTCTGCTTCATAGCCCTCTTTTTCAACTACTGTGTAACCTAAAGCTGTGAGTAATTCTTTTAAAGGTGCAAACTGCTCAACTAATTCTCTCGGTGCTGGTTTTCTACCCGCTTTATATTCCGAGTACATTTTATGACGGAATGTTGGTGCTTTTAAGTCAAAAGCAATAGCAACTGAATCTGGCTCGTAATTCGAAAGTAAAGAAAGGAAAATATTTAAAAAGCCATAAATACCATTTGTAAATCTGCCGTCTTTTGTAGAAAGCAATCTTACGCCATAATAGGCTCTGTTTAATATTGAGTTGCCGTCAATAACAAGTAATTTCATAGTGATTTTACTCCTAATGTTTCAAGTGTTACAAAGTGATATCCGTTATTCTGAAGATATTTTTCTTCAGTTAAGGTTCTCAAAGCCCCTAAAGCTGAAATTTCAGTTTCTCTGCCTGGTGTTTTTACTTTAATGCCAGTCTGCTTCTCAATAAATTTATCAAGACCATACATACCAGCAACGCCACCACAAAGGAAAATGCCGTCGTCAGTAATATCTCTTACTAATTCTGGTGGAGTTACCTCTAACACTTCTGTTATAGCCTTAACAATTTCATCTATACATTCTCTTATAGCAAAATTAATTTCTGTTGCGTTAACCTCAAAAAACATTGGCATTCCTTCAGATATATCTTTGCCCTTAGAAATCGCAACAACTGATTCGTCACGTATTTCTGCTCCACCTAAAATAATTTTTAATTCTTCTGCTGTTAATTTACCAACTGCAACGCCACGGTTATCTTTAAGGTATGCTTTGATTTTTTCATCCATATCAGCACCACCGATTTTTGCACTTTTTGCAACGGCAATGCTACCCATAGTAACAACTGCAACACTTGTTGTACCTGCACCTACGTTTACAATCATAGTGCCATAAGGTTTATCTAACATAACACCAGTACCAAGTGCTGCGGCAAGTGGCTCTTCGATTAAAACTGCACGACCAGCCCCCGCATTTAAAATACAAGAAAGAATATTTCGCTTTTCTAAGTTAGTAAGCCCTGCCGGCATTGTGGCTGCAACAGTAGGCTTAAATATTTTATTTTTACAGATTCTTTCAATAAACGTTCTTAAAAGAAGCTTACTGTTTTCAAGGTCACTTATACCACCAGAAAGAAGTGGACGAACTAATTTTATAGCATCAGGGCATCTGCCGGTCATATTAAGAGCTTCTTCACCAGCTGCTAAAACACGGTTAGTTTCTGCTTCAAGTGCTAAAACTGCTGGTTCAGAGAGTACAATCCCCTTGCCTTCAATAGCGGCAGTAACGCTACCCGTACCAATATCAAGACCGATTTTAAGACCTACCATTATAACACCACGCTTTCATTTGTGATTTCAAGAAATATAACAATTATTATACACCTATTACCTTAATTTGTAAACAAAAAAATGCTGATTGAATTTACACTCAACCAGCATTATAAAATTATGAAATTTATTCTACGTCACCTGTATTTTGTTTTGCTTCTGTTTCTTGCTGTGGCTCGCTTGTACCTTTAGTTACAGTATTTGTAACGCCACCTGAAACATAGCTTCTGCCACACTCAGGACAGATGCTTGTATGTAACTGCACAGATTGGCTTACAACCTCTCTGTCTTCCCTTTCGGCTTTTGCCTGTTCTCTTACTACGTGCTCATACTCGTGACTTCTTACTTTAGCAGCCGCTTGGTCTGGTGAGATATGCGCCGCAGTTTTAAATGAAACACCTGGGTCATCTGAACCATCCTGATATTTTCTTTCAGCACAGGTTTTACATTCAGCATCCTCAAAAACCTCTTGTGGAGATTTAACATCGTCAGGCTTTTTAAGTAAACCTAATTCATCTTCACTTAAATTTCTCATATTAAGCTGATTAGCAACGCCTACAACGTTACCTTCAAAGTGACTTGATTTACTAAAGCCACCATAATTCGCAGCAGTATTTTCAGCAGTATTAGTGGTGGCTTTTACAGGCACCTGAGCCTTAGCTACTGCTTTTGCTTCATTAACCGACTCAACGCCTCTTAACAAAGACTCGTTGTTATTATAATAAGTCTGATAACCCATTACACCATTTACCATAAAAAACCATCCTTTCTGCCCTTTTTCTTTATTTTACCAATTTTAGTTGAATAAGTCAATTGTACATATTCTATAATTTATTGACTAAAATTTGTATTTTTGATATTATGAAATCAAACTTAATGTAGGAGAATAATTATGGCTGGTGTAAAAAATTCAAAACTCAAATTACTTGTTCTTGCTGATATTTTTGAAAAACAAACCGACGAAGAGCATACTTTAACTGCAAATGAGCTTTGCGATAAATTGCAGAATGCTGGTATTCCGGCAGAAAGAAAATCAATTTATAAAGATATTGACGTTTTAAGAGAGTTTGGTTACGACATTATAAAAAGCACTTCTAAAACAAACACCGGTTACTTTTTAGGTGAACGAAAATTTCAGGAAGCAGAAATACGCCTTATTTCTGATGCAGTTCAGGCGGCAAATTTTATTTCACCAAACAAAACTGCAGAATTAGTTAATAAATTTGAAAGCTTTTTAAGTGACAACCAATCTAAAATTCTTCATTCTCAGGTTTACGTTGAAAAACGACCAAAAACCGCAAACGAAAGAATTTATTACACCATAAGTGAATTAGATAAAGCTATAAATAAAAATTTAAAGGTTAACATTCTTTATCAAAAAAGAAAAATAACCGATGAATTCAAAACCGCCACAGAAGAAAAAACGCACAAGGTCAGCCCTTATGCACTTATATGGTCAAATGACAACTACTATTTAATTTGTAACAATGAAAAGTATGACAATTTAATGCACGTAAGAATTGACAGAATTAAAACTGTAACTGTAACAAACGAAAAATCAAGACATTTTTCTGAAGTTTCAAACTACACAAATAAATTCGACTCAGCAGATTACGCTAATAAATCATTTAATATGTTCAGCGGTGAGCCAAAACCAATTCAGCTTATTTGCAATAACGATTTACTTGACGTTATGCTCGACCGCTTTGGTAAATCAGTTAAAATACAAAAGAATGACGAAAACTCATTCATTTTAAGAACAAACGCCGCCGTAAGCGAGGGTCTTATTGCCTGGATTTTACAATTCGGCGCAAGAGTCAAAGTCAAGTCACCAAATGATTTGATTTATGAGATTAAGAAGGCAGTTGATGAATTGGCGAAAATCTACGAAGTGCCCAGTTGTCAGTAAGTCAGTGGTCAGTGTAGTTAGTTGATAGTTATTAGTTATTAGTTATTAGTTGTTAGTTGTAAAATCAGCACATAATCAAGACGAACCCTTCCGAAATTCTGCATTCTGCATTCTGCATTCTGCATTAATAAAAAATCCCAAAGCCAATTGGCTTTGGGAAATTTTTTATTAATCAGCTGTGTATGGGAGAAGAGCGATATGTCTTGCTCTCTTAATTGCTGTTGTGAGCTCTCTCTGGTGGTAAGCACATGTGCCTGTTACACGGCGAGGGAGAATCTTTGCTCTGTCAGATGTAAAACGACGAAGCTTTGCAGCATCTTTGTAATCGATTGTGTCAACTTTTTCAACACAGAATGCGCAAACTTTTTTTCTGCCCTTTTTGTTAGGACGGCCTGCGCCTCTTTCAGCCTTATCGTATGCCATTTTAGTTTCCTCCTTAATAGTTTTTAGAATAGCACAACAAAGTGTGCATCAGTTCAAATTAATTAGAATGGTAATTCGTCATCATCAGCTGATGCTGAGAAATCATCAACGTTACCATTTGTGAAAGATGGAGCTGAGTCAAAATCATTTCTTGGTGCTGTGTTACCGCTTTCGCTCTTAGAGCCACAGAAGCTAACATTATCAGCAACAATTTCAAATGTTCTTCTCTTAATACCATCTTTTTCGTAAGAGCCTGTCTGGATTGAGCCTTGCACTGCAATCATTGAGCCCTTCTGGAAATATTTGCCAACAAACTCTGCTGTTTGACGCCAAGCAAGAATATCAATAAAATCTGCTTGTCTTTGTTCGCCCTGCTTTACATAAGAACGGTCAACCGCTACTGTAAATCTGCAAACTGAAACACCAGATGGTGTCTGACGAACTTCAGGGTCAGCAACGAGTCTGCCCATAACTACTGCACAGTTAAGCATAATTTCTTGCTGTATGGCAAAAGCCACACTTTCTCCTTAAATAACTTTTAATTATTTCTTAATAATAAGTGAACGAAGAACGCCATCTGTAATACCAACAACACGGTCAAGTTCTTTTGGGAACTCAGCGTTGCACTCGTAGTTGTAGAGTACGTAGTAACCGTCGTTTTCGTCATTGATTGGGTAAGCAAGTCTTCTCTTGCCCCATTCATCAATGCTTTCAACAGTACCAGCGCCTTCAATCATAGCTTTAAATTTTTCTGCAACTTCTTTTGCAGCTTCTTCGCCTTTAGCTAAAGAATAAACAATGATTGTTTCGTATTTTACCATCGTTCGCACCTCCTTCTGGACTTTGACCCTTACTGAAATTTAAGGGTAAGGATTACTATGGCTACACCATAGCGACAAAGATTATAACAACTTTGAAGAAATAAGTCAAGCACTATTTTTACAATTATCGCCACTTCTTTTCTCTCCGTTTTAGGTAGATTTAACTATAATACTTATATCAGATTTATTTTTCTTGACTTTTAGAAGTTTAAAATATATACTACTACTTGTAATTCAATATTTTTCTGGCTGTGATACGGAATGATTTATAAAAGCAATACCCAGAGAGAGAATGCTTGCTGAAAATTCTTTATTGCTTTATTCTTCTGCTACCGTTGAGCCTTGCCCAAAAGGCACGTTGCTTTGCGTTAAAAAGCATTTGAGGTGGTGCGTTTTGCACAATTCGGGTGGTACCGCGGTTTTAAAACCGTCCCGTGTTGCAAAATGTGCTTTTTTATTTTATAAAATTTTAGATTATATATTAAGGATGTGTAAAAAATGGAATGGACAAGTCTTAACGAATTACGTGAAATGTACTTAAAATTCTTTGAAAGCAAAGACCATTTAAGATTACCAAGCTTCCCACTTGTACCACAGGGTGACAAAAGTATTCTTCTTATCAATGCTGGTATGACACCTATGAAAAAATACTTCACAGGTGAAGAAACTCCACCAAGAAAGAGGGTTACAACTTGTCAGAAGTGCATAAGAACTCCTGATATTGAAAGAGTTGGTATCACCGCTCGTCACGGTACTTACTTTGAAATGCTCGGTAACTTCTCATTTGGCGATTACTTCAAAAAAGAAGTTATTCCGTGGGCTTGGGAATTCTGTACTGAGGTTGTTAAAATGGACCCAGACAGAATTTACTGCAGTGTTTACCTTGATGACGACGAGGCTTATGATATCTGGACTAAGGATATTGGTGTAAAGGAAGACCACATGGTTCGTTTTGGTAAAGAAGATAACTTCTGGGAGCACGGTCAGGGACCTTGCGGACCTTGCTCAGAGCTTTATTATGACCGTGGTGAAAAATACGGCTGTGGTTCACCTGACTGTAAGGTTGGTTGTGACTGTGACCGTTTTGTTGAATTCTGGAACCTTGTTTTCACACAATTTGAAAATGATGGTAACAACAACTACACACCACTTAAAAACCCTAACATTGATACTGGTATGGGTCTTGAAAGACTTGCAGTTATCTGTCAGGACGTTAACAACCTCTTTGAAGTTGATACTGTTCAGAATATTATGAAGCACATAATTTCTATTGCTGGTATCGAATATCACGCTAACGAAAAGCACGACGTTTCTCTTCGTGTTATTACAGACCACATCCGTTCAACAACATTTATGATTGGTGATGGCGTTATCCCATCAAACGTTGGTCGTGGTTACGTTTTAAGAAGACTTTTAAGAAGAGCTGCTCGTCACGGCAGACTTTTAGGTATAAAAAGACCTTTCTTAGCTGAGGTTTGCGAAACTGTTATTAAAGAAAACGAAAATGCATACCCAATGCTCAAAGAAAAGCAAGATTACATTACAAAAGTTATCGCTATGGAAGAAAACAGCTTCTATAAAACTATTGATAGTGGCCTTGAGCTTCTTAATGAAATGATGAAAAATACTGAGGGTAAAGTTCTTTCTGGTGCAGATGCATTTAAGCTTCAGGATACTTACGGCTTCCCTATTGACTTAACACGTGAAATTCTTGAAGAAAACGGAATGAGCGTAAACAACGAAGAATTTGAGGAGCTTTTAAAGAAAGCAAAGCAAATGGCTAAGGATGCAAGAAAGGTTGCTGGCACAGAGGGCTGGAAGGGCTCTGACATTTCATTTAAGGAAATCGGTGCTACAAAATTCCTTGGCTACTCAGAATTCGATTGTGAAGCAACTGTAAAAGCTATTGCAGTAAATGGCGAAAAGGTTGACTTTATCGGTGCAGAGCAAGATGGCGTTATAGTTCTCGATACAACTACTCTCTACGGTGAGGGCGGTGGTCAGGTTGGTGACACAGGCATCATTTCAATTAATGAAAGCTCATTTGAAGTTACTAACACTACAAAAACTGCTGAGGGTGTATTCCTTCACCATGGTTCTTTAACTGATGGCGACACCATTAAGGTTGGCGATAAAGTTAAAGTAAGTGTTAACAAAGCTCGTAGAGAAGCAATTATGAAAAACCATACTGCTGCTCACCTTCTTCAAGCTGCATTAAGAGAGATTTTAGGCACACACGTTGAACAGGCTGGTCAGCTTGTTAATGAAAATGCTGTTCGTTTCGACTTCTCACACTTCTCTGCTCTTTCAGGTGAAGAAATCACAAAAATTGAAAACAGAGTTAATGAAATCATTCTTTCAGCTCTTCCTGTTACTATGGAAGAAATGGCAATTGAAGATGCAAAGAAAAAAGGTGCAATGGCACTCTTTGGCGAAAAATATGGCGATACAGTAAGAGTTGTTACTGCAGGTAACGGCTTCTCAACTGAGCTTTGTGGTGGTACTCATGTAGGTAACACCGGTAACATTGGTCTTTTCAGAATTATTTCTGAATCTTCAGTTGCTGCAGGTGTAAGAAGAATTGAGGGCGTTACTGGTCTTGGTGTTCTTAATTACCTTAATTCACGTGAAGAGCTTATTCACAATGCTGCACAGAATATGAAGCTTGCAAACGTTAATGACCTTGCAAACAAAGCTTTATCTCTTAATAATGAACTTAAAGCAAAAGAAAAAGAATTAGAAGAATTAAAAGCAGAAATTGCAAAGCAAAAAGCTGGCAACCTCTTTGACAACGTTAAAGAAATTGGTGCTTACAAGCTTATTACTGCTTCTTTAGGCGAAGCTGATGCTAACGCTCTTCGTTCAATGCTCGATTCATCAAAAGACAAGGGCGACGATATTGTTGTTGTTCTCGCTGCTGAACAGAGTGCAAAAGGCACTTGCTCATTCGCTTGCTACTGTGGTAAAGGTGCAATCAGCAATGGCGCACACGCTGGTAACATTGTAAGAGCAGTTGCTCAGGTTACTGGTGGTTCTGGTGGTGGTAAACCAGATTCAGCAATGGCTGGTGGTAAAGATATTTCTAAAATCGCAGAAGCACTCGCAAAAGCAGAAGAAATTTTAAAGGCATAATTATTCTTTAATAAAGGAAGTATTATTATGGATTGTATTTTTTGTAAAATAGCAAATGGTGAAATTCCATCAACAAAGGTTTACGAAGATGATTTGGTTGTTGCTTTTAACGACCTCGAGCCACAAGCACCAACTCACATTCTCGTAATTCCTAAAGAGCATATTTCTTCAGCAGCAGAGGTTACAGAAGAAAACAGCAAGGTAATTGCTCATATTTTTGAAGTAATTGCAAAGCTCAGTAAAGATTTAAAAATGGATGATGGCTTCAGAGTTGTTAACAACTGTGGCGATTCTGCTGGTCAGACTGTAAAACACATTCATTTCCACTTGCTTTCAGGCAGAAACTTTACCTGGCCTGCAGGCTGATAAAATAAAACTATGAAAAGACCATCACTCGCTTTTGGATTAGTTATTTTCACATTAGCGTTACTGTTTCTGATTTTCGGAAGCAGTACGCTTTTTGTGGCTTTACCAATTGCAGTGATGGTTCTTTTATTTTATATTTTCACTAAAAAAGATAGTATTAAAAAACTTCTTATAATTCCAGTTATTTCAATAACAATTCTCATCTCTTCCGTTTCGTTAATGTTAAACAATCACTTTGTTTTCAACAAATCAATTAAGTATGCTGACACTACAAATGATATTGTTGCAACTGTTGTTGATGTAACACCAAAATATTACATAATCAAAACAAAGCTTATAGGCAGCAATGAAGAAAGTATTAAAATTTTGTTTGTCGCAAGTGAAACTGATTATAAAATTTATGATAATATTTTCATTGATGATGCAGAAATTATTGAATCGCCTTATGATACTGATAAAAGTGAAAAATGTATAGTATCCATTTACAACTCAACGCATAACGAAAAAGTGGGCGAAAAAGAAAAAGACTTTTATTACTACATATTAAATTTAAAATTTGTGTGCTTTGAGAAGCTTTCAGAATATCTTTACAACGATTCACTCGGTGTTTCAACTGGTATGCTCTTTGGGGGCACTGACTATATAAGTAATGAAACTAAAGCAGCATTCCGACATAGCGGTGTTGCTCACTTACTTGCAGTTTCTGGACTTCACACGTCACTCTGGTGTGGACTTATATTAAATCTTTTAAAGCTGTTTAAAGTAAAAGAGCGTTTTTCAAATATTATTGCGATTCTTGTTCTCTTTGTGCTTTCGGTCATTTCAGGCTTTACGCCATCTGTTGTAAGAGCATCGTTTATGATGGGGCTCACTCTTATTGCACCAATTTTCAAAAAGCATTCTGACAGTATAAATTCACTTGGTCTTTCGGCTGGAATTATAATTCTAATTAACCCCTATTCTCTTTATTCACCATCGTTCTACCTTTCTTTTTTAGCAACTCTTGGTGTTGTTCTCAGTTCAAAATACTCTTATGCACTTAACCCACTTTTCAATAAATTCCATACACCTGAAATCATTAAAAACGCAGTTAACTTTATTTATAGTTCTGTTTTAATAAGTATTTTTGCAACACTTTTTACGCTCCCTACTTCTGTTTACTATTTTGGTGTAGTTTCAATAATTTCACCTTTAACAAATCTTTTGAGTGTAAATCTTGCTTTCTGTGCAATGGTTACTACCCTTATTTCACTTCTCATTTCGTTTATTCCGTTTAATATTTTCTCTTACATTGCAGAATTCCTCTTTACCATTACAGATTTACTTTTAAAGCTCTTAATTTCAATAGTTAAAGCTATTGGCAATCTCTCTTTCTCAGCTATTACAGTAAACGAAAGCTTCGTCTATATCGGTTTAGGTTTAAGTGTTCTTCTTTTAATAATTTACTATATCATTTTAAATAAATTTACATTGAAAACAGCTATAAGAAAACTCTTTGCATTTTCAATTGTTTTACCTACAATTGTTTCTCTGATTCTTTCAGTTATTCCATTCAAACAAAACACAGAATTCGTTGTTCTTGGTAACACAAATACACCGAACATAATTATAAGATGTGGCAGACATTATGCAGTAATAAATCCGCCACAAAACCTGTCTTTTGAAGATTACGAAAGCTTTCCTAAATCAAATAGCGATTCTTTGGATTTACTCGCTGTTACAAGTAGCAGAAGCTTAAACGACGACCAGCTTGAGTATATCTATGAAGAGTATAACGTAAAGAAAACTATGCTTACACCTTACGTTAATAGCATTGTAAATACCCTTGACACTACTTGCTTGAATACGGCGGAAGTTTCAGGCGATTTCAATTATTCTATTAAAAATGAAATAAATATAAGAATTTTTGACACATACGGTAAGAATTGTGCTATAATAGAGTTTAACGAAAAATTTATAGTACTTTCTTTTTCAGAATACAATGATTTAATAGAATTAGAAAAAGAGCTTGGTAAAATAGACGTGCTCATTTTACCAGAGAGCATACCTGACAATTACACGATTAACGTTGACACTTTAATCGTTTGTTCAGATTACAATACCCAAATGCATAATAACGATAAAATCGGCAGACTCTATGCTAAGAATTTTTACAGAGCATATAACGATGATATAACTATAGATTTTCAGGAGGTGCACAATGGCTACAATTTTTGAAGATGATTTAAAAAGACAAATTAAAGAACGTAACTTTAAAAGTCTTTATTTAATTTATGGTGACGAAAACTACTTAAAACAACATTACGTTACTTTAATAACCGATAAAGCAGTTGATAAAGATTTTAAAGATTTCAACTTTCATAATCTTGACGGTAAAGACGTTACTTTAAACGATTTAGCCGACTGTGTTTCTACCTTCCCTATGATGGGTGAATACACCTGCACACTTGTAAAGGACTTTCCCTTTACACAACACTGGCACAAGCAAGATAACGGACGTTATAAATTCAGTGAAGATTTAGATGGCATTTTAAAGGATTTGCCCGAAACTACAATTCTCATATTCTGGTGCGACACTATTGAGGTCGATGAAAAAGAAAGCAGATGGAAGAATACTATTAAATTAATCGACGAAATTGGCGTTGTTGCTAAGATTGACAAACGTTCAGTTCAGTCGCTCACAAAGCTCCTTGTTGACTCTGCACCAAAGAAGAATTGTGAAATTTCAAGAGAAGATGCTATGTACTTAATAAATCAGGTTGGCACAGATTACAGTACGTTAAGAAACGAGTTCGACAAGGTTTGTGCCTTTACAGGCTCTGGTAAGGTTACAAGAGAGCATATTGATAAAACTGTTATAGTTTCAACAGAAGCAAAAATCTTTTCACTCTCAAGAGATATAGTAAACGGCGAAGCAGACAAAGCCTACGCTACCCTTTCTAATCTTTTTAAATTACGTGAAGAGCCTTTTATGATATCTGCTACACTTTCAAAAGCATACGTTGATATGTACAGAGCGTGTGCAATAAAAGAAAAAGGTGTTAAACCACAAGAATTAGCATCTGTTTTCCCTTCTTCTTATAAAGGCAAAGAGTTCATAATAACAAACGCCGCTCGTGATGGCGCAAAATATTCACTTGAACAATTTCACAAGGCATTCGAGGCACTTTCGGATGCTGACAGAAGAATAAAAAGCACAAGTCAGGATGACAAGCAAATTCTTGAAGAATTAGTTTTAAGGTTGTTGAGAATTTAATGATTAAAACAGACAGAGTTGTAATTGTCGAAGGCAAATATGATAAAATTAAACTTGCTTCTATTCTTGATGCAGTTGTAATTGAAACTGATGGCTTCGCAATTTTTAACGATAAGGAAAAACAAAAGCTTATTCGCCGTCTTGCAGAAACTAAAGGGCTACTTATTTTAACTGACAGCGATTCTGCAGGCTTTAAAATCCGTTCATTCATTGGCGGAATGGTACCAGAAGAACAAATAAAACACGCTTATATACCAGATATTTTCGGCAAAGAAAAACGTAAAACCGAAGCTTCAAAAGAGGGTAAATTAGGCGTTGAAGGTGTACCAAAAGAAAGAATAATTGAAGCACTACAAAAAGCGGGAGTTACTGCAGAAGAAACGAAAGAAACCGAAAGACGACTTGTAACGAAAACTGATTTATATGAAGATGGTCTTTCAGGAAAGTGTGACAGTGCAATAAAAAGAAAAGCATTTTTAAAATCGCTCGATTTACCTGAGTTGCTTTCAGCAAACAAATTGTTGCCAATAATTAATACATTTTTAACTTATGAAGAGTATAAAAAGGCTGTAGCAGAGCTACACAATGATTTGCAAAGCATAAATTGAACTAAAGTTCATGATTCGCATCTTTCGATGCATGATTTGCCTTACGGCATTGTTGTGCAAATCAAATCATGCGTAGCAATTCATGATATTTTCAATTCATGTAGACAACGTCTACAAATCATTAATTCAAATTGACAAAAATGGGGAGAGAAAATTAAATGGGTATAGAAAAGTATTTGGAACAATTAAAGGAAATCGAAAATAAATTTAATCAGTATGAGCAAGATTTAGATAATATCATAAACAAGGTTTCTGCTAATATACATCACACAGTAATAAGCGACGGCGTAATTGCTAATCCCACTCCGTACCATGAAGAAAGATTAGGATGCAAGTTAAATGGAAAAATCATAGAAGCTCCAATTATTTCTAATGATTGCATGAAATATCATTATGATGACCAAAACAGGATTATTATGGTTGAACAATATAGTGTCCACTTTAAAAAATTCTCTATTACAGATATTTATTTATACAATGGTAATTTAACGGAAAGATTGATTTTTGCAGATGTTTTCTTTGGAAGATTATGTGTGTTTGATAATGCATTTTCTAACACAACACTCTGCTTATCTTATGCATGGCGAAGCGGTTACTTTGCCGAGGAATACATATATGATGGCGATATTCTGAGAGAAATGAGATGTTTCAAATATCGTTTTAACTCTGGTATCGAGACAGAAATAAAAAAATTCATTTACGAAGGTCAAAAATTAATCCAAATTGAATATACCTGTCAAGATGGAGAAAAAGGATTACGTTATACGACTAAAAGACCAAATTTCACTAAAATCAAGGATGTGGCATATAACGGTCTCAAAAAGTTGATTACAGATTATAAAGGCAATTTCACTTCTTTGGGCATAGAGGGATTTATAGACCAGCAACAACCTATGTTTTGTGTATGTTTTACAAGCGACAGCACACCAAATAATCATATTGCTGAGTGGAATGTAGAAATGCATGATGTAAACCTATACGATTGGCAATTTAATGATACACAAATGAAAAAATGTGTTAAGATTATTGCAGAAATAATTGTTGAACTCGTAGAAGAAGGTTTATTGAAAGGTAAACAAATCTATTTCCACCAAAATCAAGTTTGTGTTACACGTTTTTATTCATCTGCGAAATCTGTTTTCAAAAAAGCAAATATAGTTGTAAAATAATCAATGATTTGCCTATCGGCATTGTAACACAAATCAAATCATGCGTAGCAATTCATGTAGACAACGTCTACAAATCATTATAATCAAGGAGTTTATTATGCCGGAAAATCAACTAATAATTTTATCCAAAGCATTTGCTGTTGATATTGTAGAACTTTGTGCAGATATAAAGGGGAATAAAAAAGTTAGTGTTTTAATAAATCAATTACTACGCTCTGGTACGAGTATTGGTGCAAATATACACGAAGCTAACTATGCATCAAGTAAAGCAGATTTTATAAACAAATTTCAAATATCTTTAAAAGAATGTTATGAAACTGATTATTGGCTTGACTTATTTAAAACTGTAGGTGTAATAACACCTGAACAATATGCCGATATGTTTGCTAAATGTAGTAAAATACGAAAACTACTAATTGCTTCAATAAGAACAGCAAAAGGAAACAACAATGATTAAGAAAAACGATGATTTTGATTTAACGATAACGGGCTACACAAGTGAAGGTAGCGGTGTCGGTAAAAAAGACGGAATTGCGGTATTTGTTGAGAATACCGCTAAAAACGACGTTATAAAATGCCACGTTATAAAAGCGAAAAAGAATTATGCTATTGGCAAGGCTATGAAAATCATAAAGCCTTCTAAAGATAGAATAGAGCCACTTTGTGAGCATTTCAAATATTGTGGTGGTTGCTCATTTTCACATTTAAAATATAAAGCCGAAGCAGAATTGAAGGCAGAAAAGGTTAAAGATGCATTTTTAAGAATTGCACATTTAGAGCCTGAGTTTGAAGATATAATTGTTTCACAAAACACAGAACGTTACAGAAACAAGGCACAATACCCTGTAAGACGTGAAAATGGTATTTTAAAAATTGGCTTTTACGCTAAAAAAAGCCACCGTGTAATTGATGGTGACGACTGTCTTTTAGAGCCAACAGAATTTGGTCAGATTATAGAAATTTTCAGAAGCTTTATACACGACTACAATATTCCTGTTTATAGTGAGGATTTACACGTTGGTTTAATCCGTCACATTTATTTAAGAAAAGCATTTAACACAAACGAAATTATGGTTTGTGTAGTTATAAATGGTGACACGTTAAAATTCTCTGACGAGCTCATTGAAGAACTTAAAAAAATTAATGGTTTTAAAACACTTATAATAAATAAAAACCAAGAAAAGACGAATGTTGTTTTAGGAAAGACTTGCGAAACACTTTATGGTGACGGATTTATTACCGATATTCTTTGTGGTGTAAAGGTCAAACTCTCTCCCCTTTCTTTTTATCAGGTTAACCACGACACCGCCGAGTTGCTTTATAACAAAGCAAAGGAATACGCCGCACTCACTAAAGAGGACGACTTTTTAGACCTTTACTGTGGCACTGGCACAATAGGTCTTTCTATGGTAAACAATGCCAAATCTTTAATTGGTGTTGAGATTATTCCTGACGCTATTGAAGATGCAAAACTCAATGCAAAGTTAAATAATATAGACAATGCCGAATTCATTTGTGGTGATGCAAAAGATGCAATTAAAGAATTACAACAAAGAAAAATTACACCAAAAGTTGTAATTCTTGACCCACCACGAAAAGGTTGTAACGAAGAGCTTTTAAAAACCGTTTCTGAAATTGCCCCAGAAAGAATAGTCTACGTTTCGTGCGACCCCGCAACACTTGCACGAGATGCAGAGAGATTGTTGAAACTGGGGTATGAAGTAAAAAAAATTACGCCAGTTGATATGTTCCCGAGGACAAGCCATGTTGAAACAGTTGCACTGTTTCAACAACTAAGTTTGCCTAACGGCAAGTGATGTTACTTCGTAGTGAAGTTTCTTTGAAGTGAAGTTTTGTCTTCGACAAAGTTATTAGCAAACTTAACATCACTTTACGCCATAGGTGTAAAACATCACTGTGCTTTTAGCACAACATCACTTTGGCATAAGCCAAAACATCACTATATTCAACCATAAGCAAAGAAAGGGCATTTTTATTATGAAATACGAAAAACTATTCAACCTTTTTGATAAAAAAGCTATCAATATAGATGAAACATCGTTTTATTTCAGAAATGACCCTCAACAAATTGAGCATTTTATAGGTTATCTGCCCCAATACGAATTACCCTATTGGGTAGGTTATTGCGATATTGAAAGCGGTTGTGAGTTTAAAACCGCTAAAGAGTTATTTGAAGCCCCCATTTTTGATGGAAAATCTATAAAAGACAGATGGAATGAAGTAGAAATAATAACAATAGGCGCAATTAGTATTGATGAATGGAAAGAAGAATATTGTTTGCTGAAAGGTTAATATAATTTCAACAACTAAGTTTGCCCCAGGTTACTTCGTAGTGAAGTTTCTTTGAAGTGAGGTTTTGTCTTCGACAAAGTTATTAGCAAACTTAACATCACTTTACGCCATAGGTGTAAAACATCACTGTGCTTTAGCACAACATCACTTTTGCGTAGCAAAAACATCACTAAAGGAGCAACAATGTTTTATAGAGTAGATAAATTCACAGAAAACAATATAAATCCTATAACCAACAGCGAATACGACGAATCTTGGTTAGTATTAACTCTTTCAAAAGATATTACCGAACCTATGATTGTTGGTGCAAACAACGATTCTACTTATATCATAAAAATCAATAAAGCTTTAAATTCTAATTGGAAAATGGCTGTCGGTGATTTTATAGATTACTGTAATGATAATAACCTTAATGGAATTGTTGCTATCACAGAAAATGAATATCAAGAAATTAAAAACTATTATATAGGTCATAGTTTTACTGAACAATTTTTGCGAGACTATGAATCATCAGTTTTAGTACATAGCACATCAATGGAAAACTGGCAAAAAATACAAAAAGATGGTATGTTGAAAAGCTGGAATAAACTCAATTCTGAAAAATCTGTTATCGAAAATGAGCCTATTGGAAAACAACTCGGTGACCCACTCCATTTTAGTAACTACATTATGTTTGGTGGCGGTGTCAGTGGTGAAATCGTTGTAAACTCTAAACAATCCGGCAAAATTGTAATGGATATAGATTCAGAATATAAAACAGGTGCAAGACTTTATTTTGATGCTGAAAGAATAGCAAAAGACGGTTTACTCGTTCGTGATGGAGCACATATTAAAGTCAAAGATTGTCTCCCACTTGAACCCTATCTTATATGGGTATCAACCTGGGATAAAATTGGATTAGAAAACCAGATTTCAACACCAAGAATTTTTGCAGAATTATCAGATAAAACTTTTAATACTCTTTTCAAAAGGAGCCACAATGATTAACATCAAATACTCCCCTGAACTCTCTGAAGAATTCTATGAATTAATAGATACTGAATTCAATAAATTTGCTACTAAAAATAGTGTTACCTGCAATTATACCCCATTTAACTTTATCGCAAAAGAAGATAATAAAGTTATTGGTATTATTACAGGACATTCTTATTATAAAGAAGTTCATATTGGTGACCTTATTGTTTTAGAAGAATACAGAAATAAGCACATCGGCACTATGTTAGTTGAAGCTGTCGAAAACCATTTTAAAAACAAGGATTTCGAAAATATAAATTTATCAACTTATGCATTTCAGGCATCTGAGTTTTACCAAAAATTAGGCTATAAAGTTGAATTTATAAGAGAAAACAAAACAAACCCCAAACTCAGTAAATATTTTTTAGTTAAGTACATTAAGTGATTTATAAAAGGAGTTCCAAATGAAAATAATCGACTTATTAAAAAATGAAACATTATCTTTATCATTCGAGGTTTTTCCACCCAAAACTGAAACGAGCTTTGAGAGTGTGAAAACTGCAACAGAAGAGATTGCAAAATTAAACCCTGCATTTATGAGTGTTACATACGGTGCTGGTGGTGGTACGAGTAAATACACTTTAGAAATTGCAAAAAACATTAAGAAAATGTATAACGTGCCTACACTCGCTCACTTAACTTGTGTTTCTTCCACTAAAGAAACTGTTCGTGAAAGAATAGTTGATATTAAAAACGCTGGTATTGAGAACGTTATGGCACTTCGTGGTGATATTCCTGAAGAACTCCAGAACGCAGACAGAAGCAAGTGGGATTATAACTACGCAACAGATTTAATTAAAGAGCTTAAAACCATAAACCCTGACTTCTGCATTGGTGGTGCTTGTTACCCAGAAATCCACCCAGAGAGTGCTAATCAGAAAGAAGATATTAAAAGACTTAAAGAAAAGGTA
>SVOI01000020.1 GCA_015066465.1 Oscillospiraceae bacterium | reverse complement strand
GCTATAAAACACGCTATGAAAACAAGCGTAGAATATTTTTTGCTTTCTAAATAATGTTGTGTTTTCAAATAATCGCTTCCTAAAATAAAATAACAAGGAATATTCTACCATATTTAAAAGTAGTGTCAAGGATTAATTAAAATAAAAGTTGAGATTTGTTTTTAAATATGTTAATATAGAAAAAACGTTAGTAAAGGAGTGTTACACTATGGCAAAAGATACTTTTAACCTTGAACGTGCAAAAAGTCCTGAAGAAGTTGGCGTTTCTTCAAAAGAGATTGTGGAATTTTTAAGAGATATGAAAGAAAATAAACTTGAATTTCACAGTTTTATGGTTGTTAAAGATGGTAAAGTTGCTTGTGAATTATATCGTTCACCATTTAACAATGAAACACCACATTCTGTTTATTCTATAAGTAAAACTGTAACTGCTATTGCAGTAGGGTTTGCTATAAATGAAGGATTATTTTCACTCGATACAAGAATAGTAGACGTTTTCCCAGAGTGCATTCCTGAAAAAGTTGACGGCAGAATTTTTAAAGTTACTGTTCGCAATCTTCTTACAATGACTGCAGGTGTGTCACCAAATCTTTTGCTCGATAAAAATAAAACGGATTGGTTAAAAGAATATTTTAAATCTCCATTTTATGGCGAGCCTGGTACGTTTCGTTATGTGAATGAGAATGTTTTTGTTCTCAGTGCTATGATTTGTAAGCTTTCGGGTGAGACGTTACGTGAATATTTATTGCCACGACTTTTCTTACCATTAGGAATTGATTTTCCTGAATGGGAGACAAATCAGGATGGCATTGAAGCAGGTGGCTGGGGACTCTCTTTGAAATTAGAAGACCTTGCTAAAATAATGTATTGCCTTAGTAATAATGGTAAAGTTGAAAAGAAACAGATTATTCCAGAAAACTGGGTTCTTGAAATGACAGATGCCCACGCTGACACGTCAATTTGTAAAAATATTGATACTAATAAAGGCTACGGCTACTGTGTATGGCGTAATGGTGGTAACAGTAGTTACAGAGCAAACGGTATGTTTTCACAATTTGGTATTGTGTTCCCAGAAGAAAATGCAGTTTTAGTCTGCTTTGGTGCAATAGCAAGTGAGCAAGAGGCAAGAGACTGTATCTGGAGACACTTCCCTAAGGCATTTATTGAGCCTGATAAAAAGGCTAAAAAGCCAGTTTATGAAGATTTTTATAAAATAGCCGATGAATTTAAAATAGATAATCCTGTAGTTTCTATTCGTTCATTACAAGAAGCTAAATTAAATAACAAAACAATAGAATTAAAAAGAAAAGTTCTTTTAAATCTTATCGGTTTCCCAGTTAGTGTAATTCCGTTTACTGTTACATTTTTAAATGGTAAAAAGGCGGGTAATATTGATAACATCAACTTTACATTCAAAGAAAATGAATGCTTAATGAGCTGGTGTGAGGGTGCTGAGAAAAACACAGTCACTTGTGGTATGGATGGTCACCTTCGTTATGGCGATATTACTTTGGGTGGTGTAAAATACAAGGTTTGTTGCTATGCAGAGTGGGATGAAAGTGATATTTTAAAAGTAAACATAAGACCACTTGAAACTGCATCAAAAAGAAAGCTTAAATTTACATTTGTTGGTATGGAAAACGTTATCATGAAACCACTTTCTACACCAAAGGTTAAAGAGATGGCAGTATCTTTAGTTGGTGCCACTTCAGAAGTTATTGAAAATGATTTAGTTGTTAAAGTAATGCAGAAAGCTACCAAATACGTGCCGTGGATTTTAGAACCAAGGCATAAGGGTCGTTTGGTAGGTCGTAAAGATATATATTAAAAATTATGGGACTGATTAAGTTTTACAAAAGAAAACTTAATCAGTCCCGAGTGTTTAGTTCAAATATATTTCTTCAAATATTTCAGGGTGGTCTATGTAACCATAAAATTTATTATCTTCTGTTTCATCAGCGTGTGTATTATCTACCATTATAATGTCTTCGTTAAAATATGATAAAAATTGCTTTATGAGTGAATAGTCATCATCAAAACCAGAAGAAGATAAAGTATAAGTTCCGTTTTTTGTTTCTAATTCAATGTTGGTTGCATAGCCATTATTGTGTTTACCCCTTTTTTCCCTTTGAAGATAAACTTCAATCTGTGTTACTTCATCATAGGTAAAAATAGTGACATCTTCAGAAATTAAATTGTATTTTTTAAAAGATTCGCTATCTGCTTCATATCTTGAAAACATAGAAAAATAAAATAGCGGTAATGAAATCATAAATATGACTGTACTGACAATAAAAAACTTGCCAGTGATTTTTTTAGCAATTAAATTGGATTGCAAAGAGATGTTATCACGCTCATCATTTTCTCTGATTGTTCTATTGTAATAAGTAGAGAAGAGAAAAAGATTTACAAGAATTAATGCACCAGATAAAGTGTTAGCAATAGTTGGATTGCTCAAAGAAAAATATATTGCACCATTTGCTCTGAAATAAGTTTCGACCATTGTACTGATTAATAGATAACAACATATAAACAAAAATGGTAGACAAAGATAATGATAGTGCCGAGTTCGTGATTTTATTTTTGAAAACATAGGTTTCATTATATTCTCCGATTAAGAAATTGGTTGTTAATAGTGATGTTTTTGCTGTGCAAAAGTGATGTTGTGCTAAAGCACAGTGATGTTTTACACCTACGGTGTAAAGTGATGTTAAGTTTGCTAATAACTTTGTCGAAGACAAAACTTCACTGTGAAACAACTTCACTACGAAGTAACATCACTTGCTGAAAGGCAAACTTAGTTGTATTACTTTTAAAAATCTTTTAAAAGTAATACTGCCCCAAATGCCGGTACAGTAACCGAATCAGTAACAGGAATATCCTTTATAAGTTCAACTGTGTTGTGGAATTCATAAGGCAAATTATAGGTTATATCGTGATTGTTTTTATTGGCAATCACGAATATTTTTTGTTCTTTACCTTCTCTTATATATGCCACACAAGAGAGCATTGCAGAGTAAGGAATAAATTTACCTTTTTTCAGGCAAGGGAGAGAGTGACGAAGCTCGCCTAACTTTTTATACCAGTTAATAAGGGACTTGTCTTCATTACCCCAAGGGTAAAATGCTCTGTTAAATGGGTCACTACCACCTGTAAGACCTGCTTCATCGCCATAATAAATTGATGGGAAGCCAGGTAGTGTATATTGTAAAACAGTAGCAGTTTTTAAAAGTCTTTTTGCAAGAGCATATTCGTTATCAATTAATCTGTAGCCTGCCTGCATTTCACGAGGCTTGTGTTCTAATTCAAAATTAATAAGTCTTGTGAGAATTCTTGCAGTATCGTGAGTGCCAATGTGATTCATAAGCACGTCTAATGCTGGTTTCGGGTAGTTTTCATAAACGGAAACAACTGCTTCCATAAAGTTTTCGGCTACGCCAAAACGCATAAAATCAAGAATTGCGTTAGCGAAGGGATAATTCATTACACTGTCTAACTGACCGCCTAATAAATATCTTCTTCTGCCACCGTGACTGAATTTATTTGTGGCATCTTCCCACACTTCACCAATAACGAAATATTCATTATTAAGTGATTTTACAGATTTATAAAGTGCATCTATAAATTTGTCTGGCAATTCGTCTGCAACGTCTAAACGGTAACCAGCAGCACCGAGATTTAACCATTTTTCTAAAATGCCATTTTTACCAGTAATAAATTCAATATATTCATCATTTTCTTCATTTGTTTCAGGGAGAGTGTCAATTCCCCACCAGCTTTTATAAGTACCGTCACCATTAAAGGTAAACCAAGGTGAATATTTTGAGTCTTTTGAATTAAAAGCACCAACAGAGTCGTAGCGGTTTTCACGGTTAAAATAAATACTGTCACTACCTGTGTGGCTGAAAACACCATCAAGAATAACCTTTATGCCATATTTCTCAGCTTCTTTGCAAAGCTCTTTAAAATCGTTTTCGTCACCTAAAAGTGGGTCGATTTTAGAGTAATCGGCGGTGTTGTAACGATGGTTTGAATGTGCTTCAAAAATAGGGTTCAAATAAAGAATTGTAGTACCAAGATATGCGATATAGGGAAGCTTTTCTTTAATTCCCTTTAAATCGCCCCCGTAATAATCGTTGTTTAAAATTTTGCCTTCTTCGTTTGGCTTCCAGACAGGTGTATCTGTAATATCATTATGAATGACTCTGTCCTGTGGTACATTTTTCTTCTTTTCGCCTGAAAAATAAAATCTGTCAGGGAAAATCTGATACATAATTCCACCCTTTACCCAGTCAGGTGTTTTGTAATCGGGAGAATAAATAGTTTGTTGCCATTCTTTATTAGTTGAAGCAAAAACACCAACACCAGAAGACTGTAAATAAATGTGGTTTGTGCCAAATGGTGTTTCGTAATCAAAGTGGTAGAAATAAAGACCTGCGCTTTGGAAGGTGTAGTCAGCACTCCACCATTCTTCGTTTTCGCTGTTCATACCGCTCCACGTTAAATCGTGGTAAGAGTAGTTATTAAAATCATCGTGAATAACAAGGGTTACTTTGCTACAACGAAATGAACGGGGCATAAGAACAGAAAACCGCAAGCTTTCACCTGCGGCTAAACTACCGAATATTGATTTGTGCCTTATATCTCTTGAATTAAAAGGTACAAAATTCATCAATTTAATCAATCCTCATATCCGTTAGGGTTCTGGCTCTGCCATCTGTAAGAGTCAGCACACATTTCGTCAATGCCTTTTTCTGCTTTCCAGCCTAATTCTTTTTCTGCCTTCTGTGGATTTGAATAGCAAGTTGCAATATCACCAGGGCGACGTGGCTGAACCACGTAAGGAATTGTAACGCCAGAAGCTTTTTCAAATGCTTTAACAACTTCTAAAACGCTGTAACCACAACCAGTACCAAGGTTATAAATATTAACGCCTTTTACTGAATACGCTTTGTCTAAAGCCTTTAAGTGACCTTTTGCAAGGTCTACAACGTGTATGTAGTCACGAACGCCTGTGCCGTCTGGTGTGTCGTAATCGTCACCAAACACATTAAGATGAGGGCGTTTGCCAACAGCAACCTGTGTGATATATGGCATTAAGTTGTTTGGAATTCCGTTTGGTGCTTCACCGATAGTACCACTTTCGTGTGCACCGAGTGGGTTGAAGTAACGAAGAATGCAAACTGACCATTCTGGGTCTGCTTTTGCTAAGTCTATAAGAATTCTTTCAATGAAATATTTTGTTGTGCCGTAAGGGTTAGTTGTGCCACCAGTAGGCATTTCTTCATTAAGTGGTGAAACATTGTGCTCACCATAAACAGTTGCAGAAGAACTGAAAACGATTGTTTTACAGCCATATTTTGCCATTACCTCGCAAAGAGCAACTGTACCAGAAATGTTATTGTAGTAATATAAAAGTGGTTTTTCACAAGATTCACCAACAGCCTTAAGACCTGCAAAGTGAATAACAGAATCAATTTCGTTTTCTGAGAAAATCTTTTCTAAGCCCTCTCTGTCATTAATATCACATTCATAGAATTTAAAATCCTTGCCTGTGATTTTTTTAATTCTGTTTAATGATTCAGGGCAACTGTTATAGAAGTTGTCGAGAATAATTATATCTCTGTCATTGTTTAAAAATTCAACTGCTGCGTGAGAGCCAATGTAGCCTGCACCGCCTGTAATAAGTACTGCCATTTTTAAAACCCCTTCTTAAGAATTTTTTGTTGTAAATTTATTAACCCATTGAATCCACAATGAAACCAGGTCTTTTTGTTGTTTCTTCTTCAGTTGGTTTTTCTGTTTCTGGTTCTTTTGTTGTGGTTGGTTTTGTAGTTGTAGGTTTAGTTGTAGTAGGTCTTTGCTGTTGTGGACGAGTTGTATTTGGAATTTTGTTTTCTTCTACATCAAAAATAGAAGTTGTAGGTTCAGGTTTTGATACAAACTCAGTAATCTGATTAGGTTTTTTAGTTGAAGGTTCGTCATCTTCTTTTTCAGTTGTAGAAGATGGAATTGGTAATGTTGTCTTTGGTGGTAATTCGCCACCGCCTGGAGTAGTTGTTTCAACTTGTTGCTGAAGCACTTCTGTTTCGGGTTCATCATCAGTTGAAACTAAATAATCACTGAATTTGAATCCCACTGCAATACAAGCAACAACTGCAAGAACGAGGATAGATATTGCTGCAATCATACCATTTCTGCTAAGTGAAGCGGTTGGTCGCATTTCGGCTGCAACCTCAGTTTCAATTTGTGCAGTTTCATATTTTTCAATTTCTTCTTCAGGTGCGTCTGCTTTAAATACATATTCATCAATGTATTTATCTATTAAATTATAAAGCTCAATAGTTGCTTCTTTAACTAAGTTAGGAACGCTTTCATCTGCAGTTGCAATAAGTTTTCTTACAACAACCTTATCTTCAATAGCAACGCCTATAAAAGCGTAGTAGCTGAGAGTGATGTCACCCTTTTTCTCTCTGAATATTGTAGAGATTGTAGCACCGATATTGGCATTTCTTAATTCCTTAGCGCCACGTGCTAATTCTGCTGAATATTCTTTTGGCTCAGTAATGCCTTTATCGCTCACAAATGGTGTGAAAATAATTCTATCGCCACCATCTATTGTGTTTAATCTGTCCTGAAGAGTCAAAGCTGCAGGAGTTGTAGGAATAGCAACTGTTAAATCATAATCAACTAATTTCTGAACAACTGCCTCGGCTTTTACTAAAATATCATCTGTAGGTTCTTCGTCAACAGAAACTACTGAAATTTTCTGCTTTTTAATGAAAGGGAAATCAGTATTTTTAAGAAGATTTACACTTAAATCTTTCTTTAATGGAAGAACAACAATGTGCTTACCTTCAGAAATAATGTAGAAACCGCTGTAAAGTCCATCAGGAGTTAAAAGTTCTGATGATTCATTTGGAATAAGCATATGAGCTTTTCTTGTTTTTTCATCAGAAATACTTCCTGGGATTCTGCTCTGAATTCTTGAACTGTAAGCAGGGGTGAAGTTAAAAGCTTTTATAAGAATTGGTTTGAATTTTAAGTAAAGAGAGCTTTCGATACCTAAAATAACTGCATCGTTATCATCCATTGAAGAAGATACTGCTTCAAAGAATGAATTTGCATTAGAAAAGCTTTCAAAATAAAGTCCTGCACCATCAAGAGTATCAATAACAGATTTTTTTACATCAGAAAGAGTAAAACTGTCACGCTCAAATGAAAATGCTTTAATTTTCAATTCAGTTACACCTCGCAATTAGTATAAATACCACTTAGGGTCGTCTTTATATGGATTTTTTGATTTATCACTGTAATAAGAAGAAGGATATTTTACTGGTGTTTCTTTCTTCTTGGCAAGAGAAACATCAACCTCTTCACTTTCGCCGTCACGTACCATTCTTGCTATAACAATAAGCCTTGCATCGTTGAATTCATAAGTACAGGTGCAGAGAGTTATAAGCTTATCAGTCGGGAGAATGTCAACGCCTGTTTCGTAAAGCTTTCGTTTATCAACTTCAACTAAATATTCCTCAAAACAAGTGTCTGAGCATTGGTTAAAGGTGAAGTCGAAGAAATAACCGTTATCGCCTTTAACATTGCCGTTTGTGATAATAACAGCGTAAATTTTCCACTTGTGTTTTTCATAAAGTGTGTTGAATTCTATAACAGGATGTTTTTTGAAATAGTCAATGGATTTGTAATGCTTTAATGAAGCAAAACGGGAACCATCGTTCATATTGTGACCATATATAAGAATATTTCTGTCAAGCGGATTAAGATTTGCTATATAAGTAGCGTAAATTTCGCCGTAGCTTGTGTATTTGCCGTGGAAGTCGTGGTTTAAGTAATATTTATTGTTGTCTGCTTGTACCACGGGAGTATCTATATTAGTCCCTTCAATTTTAATGTATCCCACTGTGTCAGGGTTTTCAGCATAATATAATGCATATTCGTGATTGAAGCCGACAGGGAAGACAATATCTAAAAGATGTGGATATTTCTCATAAAGATAAGCCCACGCTTCTTCTTCTGTCATATTAGAAAGTTCTTTTGTTACTTCGTTAGGTATAATTAATTCCTCACTCTTTTTTTCCTGATTGTGAGCAAGGTAAGTTTCAAATCCGCGTTTTCCTAAAAAGAAGGCAGAAACTAAAACTGCAAAGGCAGAAATAAGTGAAACTATCTGGCGCAGTTTTCTTAAAGCGAATTTTCTTCTCACTTTTTTCTTGATTTCTTCTTTTTTAGGATTATATGAGCGGATAACTGTTTCTTCAACCTTTTCAAAGTGAACTAAGTTTTCTGAAACTGTAGCTTTGTTATTATCCTTCATAATTCCTCATTCCCTAAAAAATTAAGTACTGTTTTTACCGCAGTAAACCTATTTTTATAACGAACATCGTCAGAAAAATCATTTTCTAATTTTATTACGTCGGTTTTGCCGTTATGGGTTATCGAAATGAATATAAGCCCTACTTTTTTATTGGTGTTGTCAGAGTTTGGACCAGCAATACCAGTAATGCCGACACCGACAGAGGTTTTCATAAGTTTTAAGACACCTTGTGACATTTCTCTTGCGGTTTCTTCGCTTACAGCACCAAAAGTTTTAAGAGTATCTTCTTTAACGCCTAAAACGTTCATTTTTATATCGTTACTGTAAGAGCAAATGCCACCCATAAAAATTTCTGAGGCACCGCTTATTTCGGTGATAATTTTACTGAGCCACCCACCAGTGCACGATTCTGCCGTGCTTAAGGTGAGTTTTTCTTTTTTGAATCTTTCAACAACTCTTTCGCCGAGAGAAATTAATTCATTTTCAAGCATTCTGAACACCGTCTGAATTTATAAAAATTTTCTTTATGCCGTTAACAGCTTCTTCACAGAGAGCATCAATATCTAATGGTTCTTCTGCTTTTTCTATATCGGCTAAAATCGGTTTTGTTTTAGGATGCTTAGGTGTGAATACTGTGCAACAATCTTCGTAAGGCTGAATTGAAATTTCAAAAGTATTAATCTGCCTTGAAATTCTTATAATTTCTTCCTTATCCATACCAATAACAGGACGGAATACAGGAAGTGAAGAAACGGCATCAGTACAACCTAATGCAAGCATTGTCTGACTTGCAACCTGAGCTACGCTTTCACCAGTAATAAGAGCGTGACAGTCAATTTTTTCTGCCAACATATTTGCAATTCGCATCATAAAGCGACGCATAATAAGTGTAAAGCAATCTTCAGGGCATTTTTCTTTGATTTCTTCCTGAATGTGTGTAAAAGGAACTGTGTAAAGAGCAATTCTGCCACTGTAAAGAGCAACCTTTGAAAGAAGCTCGTGAACTTTTTGCTCTGCTCTTTCTGAAGTGTATGGTGGTGAAGCAAAGTGAATTGCAGAAAGGTCAATACCACGTTTTGCCATCATATACCCTGCGACAGGGCTATCAATACCACCAGAAATGAGAAGTAAACCTTTACCTGACGTGCCAACTGGCATACCGCCAGCACCCTTTGTTTGATTACCTCTTATGTAAGCATCTTCACGAATTTCAACAGTAACTGTGATTTCAGGGTTGTGAACGTCAACAGTAAGGTGAGGGAAAGTGTCTAAAAGTCTTTCACCTAAGGCAGCTGAAATCTCAGGTGAAGTGAGAGGGAATTTTTTATCTGCTCTTTTTGCTTCAACTTTAAAAGTTGTAACTTCTTCTAACTGGTCTTTTAAATATACCGGAGCTAAATCTAATATTTTATCAATATCCTTTTCAGTTACTGCGGCACGTGAAAAACCTGCAATACCGAAAACGTGAGAAATTTCATAACAAACTGCTTCAAAATCAATGTCATCATCAATAGGGGTAATAGTTATTGTTGATTGTGATTTTTTAAACTGAAAGTTGCCATATTTTTTTATACGCCAACGAATATTTTTAACTAAAACGTCTTCAAATGTAGAACGGTTTAACCCTTTTAAAGCTAATTCGCCGTCTTTAATGAGAATAATTTCTTTCATAATTATCCTTGATTATCCTTTTCCGTACTTATTATTAATTTCTTTAACTGCTTCTATTAACTGTTCGACTTCGTCGAGTGTGTTATATCTTGAAAAACTGATTCTTACAGCAGAATCAATTATTTTACTGTCTAACCCCATTGCAGTTAAGACTGGGCTTCTGTGACCCATCTTACAAGCAGAGCCAGCAGAAATCTGAATATTTCTTTCACTCATAAAGTTTACTATTGGCTGACTTGGCAAACCGAGAATTGAAATATTGAGAATATAAGGAATAGAATCCTCAGGTGAGTTGATTTTTACACTCTTTAAAGCTTTTATGTTTTCAACTAAATAGTTTTTTAGTTCTGTAACTTTTTCAGCGTTTTCTTTTATATCTTTTGCTTCTTCTGCCGCAATGCCGAAGCCCATAATAGCAGGTGTACCTTGTGTACCAGCAAAAATATTGCTTTCCTGTTCGCCACCTAACATATATGGTTTAATAATATTTTTTGCTTTAATATAAATTCCGCCAACGCCTTTTGGGCCGTGAATTTTATGAGCGCTTATGGTAATAATATCTGCACCAAGAGCATTTGGTGAAAGTGGTATTTTACCGAAAGCCTGAACACAGTCAGAATGAACTAAAGCGGGAGCTTTTGCTCTTTTGACTGCAGAACGGATTTTTGAAACCGGCATAATGGAACCAACTTCATTATTTACTGCCATCATAGAAACTAAAATTGTTTTATCATTGATTGCAGAAAATAATTCATCTTCGTTTATTTTGCCGTTTTTATCTGGTGTAAGTCTTATGACTTCAACGCCATTTTGTTCGAGTCTTTTAATAGGCTCTAAAACACTTGGATGCTCAATAGAGGTAGTAACAATTCTGTTGCCGAGTCTTTTTTGTTTTTCGTAAGCACCAAAAATTGCGGTGTTGTTAGCACCTGTGCCGGACGAAGTAAAAAAGAAATTTTCAGGTGGGCAACCTAAGAGTGAAGAAACCTGCTTTCTGGCTTTATTAAGTGCATTGTTTGAATTAGTACCTAAAGAGTGAAGAGATGATGGATTACCCCAACATTCTCTAAGAGAAAAGTTAATAGCATCAATAACATTTTCAGTAGGCTTTGTAGTAGCACTATTATCAAAATAAGCCAAAGAGCATACACCTCCATTTAACTGATTTATTATACAATATAAAAGAAAATTTGTAAATGCTTTTAATAAAGTTTCCTTATGAAAATAATGAATAAATCTTTAAATTTTTGGAAAAAATAAAATTTGGGTGATAAATATGAAAAAAAGCAGAAGAAAGTCAATAAGAATAACGTCATTTTTAGTGGCGATAATGGTGTGCCTTGTAACGCTTTCTGCGGTAAGTACTGTAAATTATGTTAAAAGCAGCAGACTTTTAAAGGCATCAAGAGAAAGAGCGTTAACAGAATTAGGTACACAGCTTGATACAATAAGTGTGAATTTAGATAAATGCTTATACGCTTCAACCACGCCTATGATAGCAGGTATTTCTACTGAGGTGTGGCGTGCTTCAACTGCTGCAAAAACAAATCTTTCAGAAATTACAGATGGTGAAGCAGAGCTTTCAAGTATATATAAATTTCTCTCTCAGGTAGGAGAATATACAATGACACTCAATGAAAAAAGTGCTAAGGGCGAAAAAATTTCAAAAGAAGAAACAGAGAATTTGAAAAAACTTTCAGGGTACGCTGATAAATTAAGCGAGGAAGTCAATTACCTCATAAGTGAAGAGCAGAATGGTGATTTGAGCTTTGAACACGTAAAATCAACACTCAAAGCTGATACAGAAAACGAAAAGCTTTATATAGGTCAGGAGCTTGACGATGCAACTGAAACTATGAAGGATTATCCTACACTTATTTACGATGGTCCGTTTTCAGATAACGTTGATACAAAGAAATCTGATTTAATAGAAAATCTGCCAGAAATTTCTAAAGAAGAAGCACTTAAAAAAGCGGCAACTTTTTTAAATATAAACGAAACAGAGCTATATTTTCTTAGTGAAAGCAAGGGTAATCTTGATTGCTATAACTTTTACAATACAGATTTGACAATATCTGTAACTAAAAAGGGTGGAATAGTGACTTATATGCTTTATTCACGCTTTGCAGATGAAAGCACTTTAACACACGAAGAAGCGATAGAAAAAGCAAAGTTTTTCCTTAACCAACGTGGTTACAAAAATGTGAAAGAAAGCTATTACGCCGTGATAGATGGCATTATGACAATTAACTTTGCTTTTTATGAAGATAATATAACTTATTACACCGATTTGATAAAGGTAAGTATAGCTCTTGATAATGGCGATATAACGGCGTTTGATTCTACGGGTTATCTTATGAACCACACTAAAAGAAATGATGCTACTGAAAAGAAGTACACAATAAATGAAGCAAAAAAACTTCTTAATTCAACATTAAAAGTGAAATCTTCAAAAGAGGTTTATATTCCAACAGATTTCGGAACAGAGGTTTTTGCTTATGAATACCATTGTGTAGCACCTGATGAAAAAGAAATTTTAGTTTATATTAATCCAGAAACAGGTGTAGAAGAGGAGATTTTAATACTTCTTTACAGCGATAACGGAGTTCTTACAAAATAACAGTAATAAAAGAGAATATTTGTGAAAAAATAAAAAAGAAAGGATGTGAAATCAATGAAAAAGATTATAACACTCTCAGTTGCAATTCTTTGCGTGGCTTTAGTAGCAGTTTTATTTTATGGCTGTGGTAATGATGCAGAGGATATGACAACAACTACTATTACTACAACTGAAAACACAACTTCCGATACAACAGATATTGTGACTTTACCTGATGTTAGTGATGGCGTAGTTTCTGATGTTTCAGGTGAAAATGAAAACGGAATAGTAGGCGACATTGTAACTGACGTATCAGAAGGCGTTTCAGAAGGTGCTCGAGATATGAGAAACGCAATGAGATAAACTTAAAAAGAACTGAAGAATTGGTGTTCTTCAGTTCTTTTGTCTTTTTAACGTTCTTAAATATTCTTTTTGTTCTTTTGTAATTCTATAGCTTTCTATTGCCTTCTGAATTGTTTTGTTATGCACCCAAATGGGCAATTTGTTACTTTCAAGAAACTTTATTGCAGTGTCATATTGTTTGGCGAGGGCGGTAGCAAAATACCACGCAATCATCATATTTACATAATATTCGCCGGATTGTATTTCTGATATTTTAGTCATATAAGAGGTGCTGAAGCTCTCGTCAAGATAATAAGTCATATACATTTTTATCGCAAAGCGGATTGTATATGGGTGTGAAGAATTAAGCCACCCGTCAAGCTGTTCTGGTAAAATATCAAGATGTTTTTTGAAGATTTTTATGCTCATTATGTCACAAACTGCCCAGTTATCAACGAAAGGCAAAAATTCATTCAAAGCGTTTATTGTATCACCATAAGTTTTTATATTTTCAAGTAATAAAGCGTGTAAAATATTTTCTTCAAGATATTTATGTGGTAATGAGTTTAAAAAATCATTTTCAAGAGAAGAATTTTTAATTTCTTTCGCATATTTTCTTAAAACAGGAACTCTTACACCAATTACATTTTCTTTGGCTATATTAGGGATAAGCTTGCTGTTAAAATCTCTGTATTCATTATCCTGAAATGAAAATAAATCACTAAGTATTTTATTCATAAAATCACCGCCCTTATATTACCATTTTTTAGCTTCTTTGTAAATTGACTTTTTAGTATAATTATGGTAGATTTATTTTATATTAAAATAATCTCTTCAGGGGGAATTATTATGAGTAAGAAAAGAAAAAATAATAAAAAGAAAACTGTTAAGAAAAACAATAAAAAAATCTTTGTAAAGATTATTAAAGCCCTTGCTTTATTACTTGCAGTTTTAGTTGCAATTATGCTTGGTGCAGCTGTTTTGTGCTATGCTTCAAGCGGTGAAGCACCAGTAAAAGAAGAAATGACAAACCCATTTATTAAAACTGATAAAACCTTTGTTTCAGCACACCGCTCAGGTGCCGATATTGCTCCTGAAAATACAATGATGGCGTTCGAGTTCTGTGTTGAAAACGAAGATTTTAACGTTGATACGTTTGAGTTCGATTTACATATAACAAAAGATAATAAACTCATTCTTCTTCACGATGACACGTTAGACAGAACAACAAATGCAGTTGAAGAATTCGGGTATGAAGAAGTAAAACCAAGCACAAAAACTTACGAAGAATTAAGTGTTCTCAATTTCGGTGAGAATTTTGAGACACCTGATGGAAAATATCCTTATAGAAATCTTCGTGGTGCTGAAATACCAGAAAATCTTAGGGTTGTGCTTTTAGAAGAGGTTCTTGATTATCTTCAGGCTAATGGTGAGTTTACTTACATAATCGAAATTAAAGATAAGGGCGAAAACGGCTTTAAAGCAGCAGATGAGCTTTACAGAATTTTAAAAGAGAAAAACTTACTCGAAAAAGTAGTTTTCGGTACGTTTAATGGTGACGTAACAAAATACGTTGACGAAAATTACCCTGATATGCTTCGTTCGTCATCTATTGTAGAAGTAGTTCTTTTCTATTTAGCGGCAGCTTATAACGTAGAATTAAACGAAAGTTTTTATAAGTTTGATGCATTACAGATTCCTACAAACCAATATGGATTTTTAATGCTTGGTTCAGAAAGAGTTATTAACTATGCTCACAGACATAATTTAGCAGTTCAGTATTGGACAATAAACGAAGAAGATGAAGTAAAAAGACTTTCAGAAATCGGCGCAGACTGTATTATGTCTGACGTTCCAGATATGGCTTATGACGTTATAAATAATTAAAATGAATGGGGTGGTAGGAAACTATCACCCCAGAGGAGTTTTTATGGTTAAAGATATGACAAAAGGCAATCCTATGAAAATAATCATAAGGTTTTGCCTTCCTTTAATGCTTGGTAATTTATTCCAACAATTCTACAATATGGCAGACACGATTATTGTTGGTAAATTTGTTGGTAAAACTGCACTTTCTGCAGTTGGCTCTGTTGGTGCTCTGAACTTTCTTGTTATAGGTTCAATAATTGGTCTTTGCACTGGCTTTGCAATTCCAATAGCACAAAGCTTTGGCGCACAGAATTTTAAAAAATTAAGAAAAATCACTGCAAATATTATTTATACAGGAATAGCAACAGGGGTTATTCTTACAATATTAGCAGTAGTGTTTACGAAACCTCTTTTAAGAGTATTAAACACACCAGATGATATTTTCACAGATGCATATAATTATATAGTTATAATTTTTGCAGGCATCGGCGCTACAATGCTTTATAATATTTTAGCAGGTATTATCCGCTCTTTAGGTGATAGTAAAACTCCGCTTTATTTTCTTATTTTTTCATCATTCTTAAATATCGGATTAGATTTGCTTTTCATAATTGTTTTTAAGATGGGTGTAAAGGGTGCTTCAATAGCAACAGTGTTGGCTCAGGTTATTTCAGGTGTACTCTGTTTGGTTTTTGTAAAGAAAAATTACCCTATGCTTCATTTTGAAAAAGGTGACATGAAAATTGATTTTAAATGCATAAAAGAGCTTATAGGCAATGGTGTTCCAATGGCACTTCAATGCTCAATAACTGCGGTAGGTTCTGTAATGCTTCAATCATGTGTTAATACGTTAGGTTCAAATGCTATTGCGGCAATGACAATCGGTGGTAAGACGCAACTTATGATTGTCCTCCCATCTGAAACAATAGGTATTACAATGGCAACTTATTGTGGTCAGAATTTAGGTGCTAAAAAATACGATAGAATTAAACAAGGTGTGCTGTGTGGTACAATTTTAGGTATTTTATATTCATTCGTAGCATTCTTTATAGCAAGATATTTAGGCTCATATATAGGACTTTTATTTATTGATGCAAGTGAGACTGCAGTTCTTAGTCTTGCACAGAGATTTTTAGATACATGTAGCTGGTTTTACCCTGTGCTTTCATTTATTTTTATCTACAGAAACGCTTTGCAAGGTCTGGGATATGGTACAACTGCAATGTTTGCAGGCTTTTTTGAGCTTGCGGCACGTGGAGGCGTAGGCTTCGGGTTCGTTTTAAAACATGGTTTTGCAGCAGCGTGCTATGCAAACCCTGCGGCTTGGTTTGCGGCAAACGTGTTACTTATTCCTGCATATTTTGTGGTAATGAAAAAATTGAAGAAAAAATTTAAAGTTGACAAACTGTTGGGTGAGAATTGTGATTGATTTTAAAGCTATTGAAAAATGTGTAAAAGAAGCAGGGCAAATAGTTTTAGCGGCAAATTTAGAAAATGCTTCTGTAGAGAAGAAAACAGGTGACGCTAATTTCTGCACAGAGTATGACGTTAAAGTACAGAAATTTTTAATTGATGAACTTTCAAAAATTTTACCAGAAGCTTCATTTTTTGGTGAAGAAGAAACAAGTAATAATATAAAAGATTTGAGCAGAGAATACACTTTTTATATTGACCCTATTGACGGAACAACAAATTTTATGTTCGGGTATAATCACAGTTCAATATCTGTAGGACTTGCTCGTAACGGGAAAATGATTGCAGGCTTTGTTTATAACCCTTATGTTGACGAAATGTATAAGGCAGTAAGAAACGAAGGAGCATTTGTTAATGATAAGCCACTTAAAATGGAAAACAAAGCTGTTTCAGAAGGCATTATTGCATTTGGTTGTGCACGCTATAATGAAAGTAAAGTTGATATTTTATTCAGCACTGTAAAAGAATTATTCTTAAAAAGCCTTTCTATAAGAAGTGGTGGTTCTGCGGCGATTGATATATCAAGAATTGCTAAAGGTGCAAACGTTATTTATATAGAATTAAAGCTCCAGCCTTACGATTATGCTGCAGCATCTGTAATATTAGAAGAAGCTGGTGGCGTTATTACAAGAATCGGCGGTGGTGAAATTTCATTAACTGAGCCTTGTTCAATTTTGGCTGGTACAAAGAAAGCCCACGAGGAAGTTATGAAAATCGCAAAAGAAAAAGGCTATAATTCTGAATTTTAAATTTACAAACATTGTCAAAAAAATTTTTAAATATTTTCACTCTTTTAGAAAATAATATGATTACAAACGCAAAACAAATCTTCAAAAAGGAGTGAAAAAGACATGGCATCAAAGAAAAATGTAGTTCCAGAGGCACGTGAAGCTCTCAACAGATTTAAGATGGAAGCTGCTTCTGAAGTAGGCGTTAACCTTAAGCAAGGTTACAACGGTGATTTAACATCTCGTCAGGCAGGTAGCATCGGCGGTCAGATGGTAAAAAAGATAGAACCCATACGAACAGGATTGAAAAAGTTTAGGCGACAAAGTAGAGTATTGCCAAAACATATAAATCAAATCGAATATGAGTATTCTTTAATACTGTAGATAAAAGGCGCATTTCTATATAATAAGAAATGTGCTTTTTATTTTGCAATTTTATTAAAAAGTTAAGGGCATTTTTTATTTAGTTACTAATCCCTTGCAACTAGTCCCTGACTCTATTCTGACAGAAAACAAAAAATAATAAGCCACTTATTAAGTGACTTATCAATAATTTTTTCAACAAACAAGCTCTCCCAATGAAAGGGAGAGCTTTCTTTTTTTGCTTTTATTTAGTTTTATCTACCATTTGCACCAAAAACGCCTTCTAAATCTGGGTCAGTCTCATAAACACTTGCATCACCGTGACCGCCAGTGCTACTTGTATCTACAGTAATCTTAAAGCCGTTTTCATTTACATAAACATCGTTGCCATTTTCATCTTTACCTGCTGAATTAAAAACATTTGAGCCTGAACCACTACTTGAACTTGCCTTTGTGGTAGAAGCAGGTTTTGAGTTTGAACCAGAATTACTTGAACCTGAACCTGATGAACTACCTGAATTTGAGTTATAAACAGGCTTCTTTGTAGCAGTCTCAGGAGCAGAAGCTTTTGTTTCTTCTGTAGTAGGTTCTGTTGTAGGCTCATCTTTAATTTCAGGCGCTTCAAACTTTGTTGTAGGTTCTGTAGTTGAAACCTTTTCTGTTGTTGTAGGTGTTTCTTCTGTTTTATCTTTATTACAACCTACGAATACGAATGTAAGTGTTAAGATTAACACCATTGCTAAAATAAGTTTTTTCATTATAAATCTCTCCTTTGATAATCAGATACTAGGTATCAGGTGCTAGGCACTAGTACTGTTAGTATCATTTCTTTTAATAAATGAATTTAATAATTTTCCTACTTCAGACAATAATGAAAATACTTTTTTTGTTTCATCTTCAGTAAGATAATTTAACATAATACAAATATGTAACTGTGTTTCTAATTCGTATTGAGAGCCACGAGCTATGTCTAAAAATCGTATGAAGTCTTTTTGTGATTTTCTTCCACTGCCTTCAGCTATATTTGAAGGAATTGAAACAACAGCTCTTCGCATTTGACTTGATAAAGCGTAATTTTCTTCTTGAGGCAGTTTTTTGATTAATAAATAAACTTCTTTTACTAATTCCATTGATTTCTGCCATAAAATCAAATCTTTATAAATCAAAGAAAAACCCCTTTCGGTTAAAATTTATTATACAACATTTTTTAGGTTTTGCAACACTAATTTTCATATATACCTAAAATTTTGAAAACAAAAATCCAACCTTTAATCTTCTGATTTCATTATTTCGTTATAAACTCTTTGTATTCTTTCTAAATCACAAGAAGGGTCAACTATTTCAAAATAAGGTAATATTTCATATTCTTCATCTTCATTAACATTTGAAAATTTCACCCAATCCGATAAACCATATTTTTCATTCAACATAAAATCACTCCTTTCAATAATTTTGTGAAAAACTTTCAGAAATATTTTGCACTCAAAATCGAATCAAAAACACACTTCTCTGGAAAGGAATATGTAGCTTCTTCTAAGTTTAAAAAACCTATTTTATTACAACTTTCAAATGCATCTTTACGAATCTTACCAACATTATTTTTAAATTCAACATCTGATAAATTTATGCAATTATAGAATGCTGCTTTATCAATTAACTCCACATAACCTTCAAGCACAAGTTTTTCTAAAGCCGAACATTCCGCAAATGCACAACAACCAACTTTATATACAGTAGTTGGAATTGTAATTGTTTCTAATTTCTTACAAGTAAGAAATGCATAGTCACCAATCTGAGTAATAGGTTTACCTCTGTAAAAACTTGGAATTAATATATGTCCTTTCATTTCTTCAGATGCTCGTACTAAGGTGTAACTGTTTTGTTCACCTAATTCAAATTGAAATTGCTGATACTCTCTGTGCTGATTCAACATACTTTCATCTCCTTCGTTAAATTTTTACCTGTTGACTTATATATAGCTATTATGACGTTTTATAAAATCGAATAAGAAGCAAAAATGATAAATTTAGGCTTGAAAACAGCAAATTTTGTGATTTTTCAAAAAGTTTGTAGATTTTAACAATGTTAAGGCTGTTTTGAATGTTTTTATTCGCAATTTAAACAAAGATTTTTGACAAAAGAAGCAGATTTTATCTTTTTCTTGTACCTTAAAGAATGTGTTTTAGGGTGTTTTTTACATTTTGTCTTTTAGGCTTTGCATTTTTTGACGAAAAATTAATCTTACTCTGTCACACTTAGATATAGAGTTTGAAACTCGAATGAAAAACAGTGTGAATTCATTGTTTTTAGTTAGCTTCTTTTTTTGTCTATTAAAATGGTACAAAAGATGTATTAAGCTAAGAGTTTTAAACTTAACAAAATATATTAAAATAAAGGTAGGTAATGAAAATGTCAATCAAAAACGATGTAATTGTAAAAGTAACTAAAATGAACAACTTTACTGAAATTATGTTTTCAGAACTTAAAGGTAAAGCAGGTTCTGTTTCTCGAGTGGATAAAGACCATTATGCAAACACAAAAACGGGAGAGGTATATGAAAGCGAACCAAATAAAAAAGGAAAAAGCAGAGCTTCTAATAAAAAGTCTTTACATAATACACGTAAGAAAGATAAAGAAATTATCTTTTCTAATTTTAACTGTTCTTAGGAAAGTTTATTTATTACTTTAACTTACGATAATCCAGAGTATGAGATTGAAAATCTCAATAAAGATATAAAAGCGTATATAAAGAAGTTGAGATGTCACTATCCTGATTTTGAAATTAAATATTCAGTAGCAATAGAAATAGGGGCGGATAGAAGTTATCATTGTCATTTCTTAATGTATTTTGATAAAACTGCTCCTAATATAAAAAAAGAGTTATGGACAAAAGGTGAAGCATATATTACTCAAATAAAAAAGAATGAAGATATAAAGAATATAGTTGCTTATCTGACTTCTCATTTATGTGATATGTCGGAAGAAGAATATAAACTTGCTTTTCCAACAAGAGATGTTGATAAAATAGCGACATATAAGTGTGTAGATGGTGACTTCAATAAAAAGAAGTGTGTAAAAAATGCACGTCTTGAGTTGTATCCTCAAAACTTCAGAATGATAAGACATAGCAAAGGTTTAAAAAGAGCTAAGAAAGAATACAAAACATATAAAGAGGCTTTGGAAGGAATTAAGATAAATGGAGACATACCCATTAACTTTGCAGAAAATGATAAAAGTTTTGGTAATGTTTCTGTTTATCAAGAGTTCGAACTTTATATGAACAAGGAATTGAAATAATAGTGTTTCTTGTTTGATTTTGCCATCTGTCATACTTACATATGTAAAGATAAAGATGAAAGGAGTTTAATTGGATTGATACAGTAAATCAATCTATGTAGCCGATTTAATCGGTTACGGTTGTTTCTGAATTTATAAGAAATAACCTGTTCTCACTTTATAAAAGATGTAGGATTTGATTTTAGAAGAAAGTGAGAAGCCCTTACGGTTATTGGATAAATTCGAAGAATTTGGAGAATAACCAGTAAGGGAGAAGGAAATTGAGTTTTTTGTATATAGATAAAATAAAAAAAGATATATATGAAAATAAAAATTCAGTTTTGCTTCACGGTAGCGTACACATAATGTCAAAGTGTATGGACAGCCTTTTCTCGGCGATATATCTACATATATCAGAAAAATGGAGACATTGACAGTTTAACAGAGCTTTGGCTCGGGCACGGTAGAAAGAGCCGTGAGAAATAAATCTTTCATATAAATTAAATAATGAAAGGAGGTGGTATTTTGGCTAAACGGAATAAGGTTAGAAAGAAAACTACTTCAAGAATGTTATTTGAAGAAGCAAGGGATTATTTCAAAAAAACTTATCCAAATGATGTAACGAGAAAAATCTACATTGGAAACTATAGGAAGTTTATAGATTTCTGTAGAAGCAAGTATGGTTAGCAAACTAAAGCTGAGTGTAGAGTGCATATACAAGCTTATGCTGATTATCTTAAAGAAAATGGATATTAGCCGAGCACGATACATACATATATTGCTCCGGTTTGTAGTTACCATAATATAAATATGAGAGAAATAAAAAAAGATATAAGAAGTACTGCTGATTATAAACGTGGAAGAACAAACAATGACAAAAAGAAAAGAAGTGACAATGATTTCAGCAATCCTAAATACAAGTATTCTGTAGAGTTTCAAAAAAGAGTCGGCATTCGAAGAGCCGAACTTGAGAAACTTACAGGTGATGATTTAGTGATTGATGAATCAGGGCACTTCTGTGTAAGAGTTAAATGTGGTAAAGGTGGCAAAAAACAGCTGCAACGAATCCTACCACAAGATTATGAATTTGTAAGAACATATTTTGAGGGTAAACAAGCAAATGAAAGAATTTTTGGTGCAAATGAATTAAATAACAGACAATCGTATCATACATTAAGAGCAATGAATGCTCAAAGATGTTATAAGTATTACCTTGAGGTAATATCAACTGAAGAAGGAAGAGAAAATTTGATTTAGGAAATAAAAGCAAGATTTGCAGTTCCAGATGATGATGGAAAAGTTAAACATAAAAAATTTAAATATGAGCTTATAGATGGTACTTACAAATTAAGGGGTAAAAATAAAGAGTTGGCTTTAGCCAATGATTTACCTACAGAATACGATAAACTTGCTTTAATGGCAGTTTCTGTATTTCACTTAAGCCACTGGCGAAACGATGTAACAGTTGCTTCGTATATGTTGGCGATTTAAAAACTTAATTTTATGAAAGGATTTTATTAAATTATGAAAATTTTTAATAACTTAATGAGCTTTTTATAGAAAGAAAATGTATATTTTTTTTATAAAAAGTCAAACTTATCTTTTAGGAAAGGTGAGGTGATTTAATGGCTGGAAAAGTTGTTAAACACGAACTCCTAAAGGAGCAAAAATTTGTTGAAGAAAGTATATTATTATATTTCAACAATTATTTGTATGTTAATAATTCTATTACTGAAAATGAAAAGAATAAAATGATTAACAAAATTATGAAAAGCAATAATTCTAAAAAACTATAAATTGGTATTTTATTTCTATTGAAATTTGAGTTCGTTTGATGTATATTTAGAAATATAGTGATGATAAAACGAACTAAAGGAGAAAGTATATGGTAATAGATAATATAAGAGAAGAACTTAAAACAAAATCGATTTATGATATCCCTTTGCGGGTTACATATTATGCTCGTGTTTCAAGTGATAGTGACGAACAGTTAAATTCATTAGAAAATCAAGTCGATTATTTCAAAGGGATAATAACTAAAAATTCTAAATGGACATTTATTCCAGGTTATGTAGACGAAGGTATTTCTGGGATGTCCACGAGAAAAAGAGAAAATTTTAATAAAATGATAGAAGATGGTGAGAGTGGAACATTTGACTTGATTTTAACAAAAGAAATTTCTAGATTTGCAAGAAACACAATAGATTCATTGCAATATACACGACAACTTTTAAGTGCTGGTGTTGGTGTACTATTTATGAGCGATAATTTAAATACTCTTTTCCCAGATAGTGAATTAAGGCTGACAATTATGTCGAGTATTGCACAAGAAGAAATACGCAAAATGTCGGAAAGAATACGTTTTGGACATAAACAAGCTATAAAATCAGGTGTTGTTCTCGGGAATAATCGAATTTTTGGTTATACAAAAGATAACAAGAGATTAGTAATTGATGAAGAAGAAGCTAAAATGGTAAGAGAACTGTTTACTTTATATTCAACAGATGAATATAGTATGAAACAGTTAGAAAAAGTTTTTTGGGAAAAAGGTTATAGAAATCGCAACGGAAATAAAATCGCTCATAGTACTATGTCAGGGATTATTGCAAATCCAAAATATAAAGGTTACTATGTAGGTAATAGAGTGAAAGTTGTTGATATGTTTACTAAAAAACAACGTTTTCTTCCCGAAGAAGAATGGGTAATGTTTAAAGATGAAACAGGTGAAATAGTTCCTGCAATAGTAGAAGAGGCTTTATGGGATAAGGCTAATGAAATACTAAAACGTCGAAGCGATGATGTAAAAAACAGACAAGGGCAATGTAATCACGGTAATTTATTAACTGGGAAACTGTTTTGCTCAGATTGTGGTAAATCATATTATCGTAAAGAAGCCAAGAACAGAAATACCGGAGAAATAGTTAGTAAATGGGTTTGTTCCGGTAAAATAAATAACGGTGCAGATTCTTGTAAAAGTTTTGCGATATATGAAAATGAAGTTAAAGACATTTTAATCGATATTTTTGTAGATTTAGAAATAGATATACAAAAATTAATTGATGATTATTTAGAAATGTTTAAAGAAGTACTTGCGGATGGTGAAATACAAAGAAATATTGAAAACTACAAGGTACAACTAAATTTGGAAGAGCAGAAAAAAGATAAATTATTAGATTTTAATGTAGCAGGAAAAATTTCTGATGCGGAGTATTTAAGAAGTTCTAGAAAATGTGATGCAGAAATTGAAAAAATATCTGAGGAAATCAGAGAGTTAGAAGAACAACTCTTATCTAAATCGGAATTAAAGGAAAGGATGGATGATATACAAAAGACATTAACTCAAGCAAAAGCTGAAGTAAAAGAAGGGTTGATATCAAAAGCTTTTGTTAACAAATTTATTGATAAAATAATTGTTACTCCGATAACTGATAATCAAATGAAGTTAGATATAAAACTTTTCACAGGTAAATCTTGTGAGAAGATTATAAAAAAACTTCAAAGTCGTACGGGTCACACGACTAAAAAGATGATTAAATCATACGAAGAAGGCATGAAATAAGAAATCTCTTATTTTGAATAAAAAAGGCGACAGCTATTGATGTAGCTGTCGCCTGATTTTTAAGATTTTTATTGTCTTATGAGATAGTAATCTTTTGTGAGCCTATTGTTGTACCATCAGCAGCGTGAATTGAGAATGTTACTGTATAACCTGAGGTAGTTGTTGGTGGGTAAACAAAGACTGTGCTTGTATTATTTTCAGAGAATGTTACTGTATCGGAAGCAGAGTAATTATACTGTGTTGTGTACTTAATAGTAAGTTTTTCACCATAATAAGTTTCATCTAATGCAACAACATGGAAGTATGCGCTTCTTAAGTGACTTACACTATCAACAGTAGATGTAGTATCTGTTGATGCTTCGTTTACAAAGAACTTAAGGCTGGAGTCGCCAGAAGTACCTAAAAGCTCGGTTTTTAAATCTGCACTGTTTCTATAATTTGCTTTTGCTAATTCTTTGAGATATTTAACGGTTGTTTCGTTTTCAGCAGAAAGATTTTCTGTTACATATAGATATTTTGCTTCGTTAATTTTTTCTGAGGCCTCAGAATATTTTTTCATTGTTGAAAGAATTTCAATAGCTTCGGTGTATTTTTTGCCTTCAATGAATGAGAGTGCCTTTCTGTAAGAGCATTCTTTAATCATTTCTTTGCTGTCACCATAATCGCCTAATTCCTTGAATAACTCTTCTGCTTTGTCATATTTACCTTTTTCGAGATATTTTTTTGCAATTGAGTAATCACAAATCTGAAGCTTTGTTTCGATATCTGTGTTATAACCTTTTAATTCAGAAAGAAGTCCCTTTGCACCAGAGAAATCTTCTGCTTCTATAAGTAAAAGAGCGTTCTGGTATTTACATTCTTTTATTCTCTTCTCAGAGTCTTCGTAGTCGCCAAGCTCCTGGAATTTTGTAATTGCTTCTGAGTAATTTTTGCTTTCCTGAAGCTCTACTGCAGAATTATATTTTGTTTCTACAATAAATCCTGGTAAAAATCTTATTGCATTAATAGCGATAATTAAAACAACAACTACTGCAATGGCAATGAAGATTTTAGGTTTGTTGTTTTTCTTAGGAACAAGAGTTGTTTCTCTGTCAGGGTCATTTTTTCTTGCACGGTCAAACTTACTTGCAAGCTTCTGGAATTCTTCTGTTTCTGTGTTGACAGTCTTAATTTTTTTGAAGCGTTCATGACGTGCAATATCATCTTGCTCTTCTTTTGAAAGCTCAGGATATTCTTGTGTTTTGGCAGTTCTGTTTACTTCTAATTCTTCATCTGAAACTTCTTCCGTAGTAGTTTCTTCGTTTTCTTGAGTATCAATTTCTACAGAAGCTTCTTCGCTTGAACTATTACCAAAAATATTACCAAGAGAAATGGTTGTGTTAGGTAAGTCTTTTACTTCATCAGCCTCAAGAACAGGCTCAGAAACACTGTGTTGTTGGGCAGGAGTATCTTCGAAGCTTAAATTGTCTTCTGTAACACTTTCGTTTTCAGTCTCACTAATTTCACCTAAGTCTGTTATTTCTTCAATAACAGTGTCGTCAGCTTCAATTACGTCAACTGTGTCAATTTCAACTTCTTCTGTTGTAGGAATATCGTCTGTAACCTGCACGTCTTCAACTGCGATTTCAATATCCTGGGTTTCAATTTGTGCTGGTTCTTCATTGATAATTACAACAGATTTGGTTTCACCATCTGTTTCATCTGCTTCTTCGCCCTTTAAACTTTCTTCAAGGAAAGAGTAAGCTGTAATTTTGAGTTTTTCAGCAGTATTTTTGGTACCTTGAACAGAGGTGTAATTACCTTCTTCAAGTATATTATCAAGAATTATAAAATTCTCTGCATTTGCCATAAGAAAATCGTACTTTGCTCTGCTCTTTTCAAAGAACATAACAATACAACGATAATAAATCTCAAGGTTTCTTATATCAGTTGTGAGAATACCTGTGAAAACAGTGTGAGAAGCAACATCTGATTTAATTTTATCGAGCTTCTTTACACCTACTTCGTTTGCAAGCTCAGGTGTAACGAGGTAGCATTTTGAAGGATTGAAAACAAGAGTGTTATTATTGCGCTCGTTAAATTTATCAGCAAAATCTGACAAAGTGTTTCTGAAATCAATAGCATCTTTCTGGATTTTTAATATTAAAGCAACGAGGCTCTTAATTTTTTCTGCATCAGCAGTTTCAAAAGCGTTAATATGGATTTTTGCAAGAGCTAATTCGAGTTTTTCCATTTCATCGTTAGCAATTTCTAAAATCATAGGGAAATCGTTGTCTGGAACTAACTCAATAGCAAAAATGATTTTTTCATAAATATCTTTAAGAGAAGTAGAATCTTCGTCAAATTTGAAGCCATCGCCCAAAGCTTTATATAAAAGCGCTTTGTGGTTACTACCATCACTTACAATAGCTTTCATAAGATAATCTGATGATTCTTCTAATCTTCCTTCTTTATAACAGTGAATACCTAAAAGAAGATTTTCTTCTGCTTTTGGGTGGAACATACCACAGCTTGAGCAGAAATATCCGTCTTCATTTTTCTGTAAATAAGCGTTTTTGCACTTTTCACAAAGAATTTTTTCCATAGTTACCCCCGTATAGTGCGGAAATATATTTTGAATTCTCTTACAAGAAATCAATATTCAATCTATAATAACATAAACCGAGATGATTTTTCAACAATTTATTACAAAATAGTTTCAAAATTTCAATAAAAATTACAGTATAGGCATGCATTATTCCTTTGAAGAATAATACATGCCTATAAGATTTTAATTTATAGTTTCTTAATGAAAAATTCGCAGATTTCAATACCTTTAGTTTCTTCGGTTATTAATAAATCAAGAGTACCATTTATGAAGAATTCTTTAGGTATTTTATAAGTTGCACTTAAGAAGCCTTCTGAAAGCATTTCTTTATCAAATTGTGGATTTCTTTCGCCACCAAATGAAACACCCTCGTAAACAGTAAAGCCGTTAGCAGTGATTTTCTGGTGAGTATTTTCGGTAGAGTGGTCCTTGTAAATTACAGTGAGAGCGTAATCGCAGTCAGAAAATCCACCAAGCTTTGCATGAAAACTGAAATGGTCATAGACTTTTAACATACTCATAGGGATGGAGCCGTTGTTAACAGGTCTGTCGCCTTGGAAATTCATGTAGAATTCGCCTTCCTGCTTAACACCTAAAGCAACTAACTCGTGTAAAGCAACTGAGTAGTAATATTCGTCAGGCGCTACCTTGTTTCTGCTTAAAAGGCGAGTTATAAAACCATTTTGCTCATTTTCTGTTAAGTTCTTACAGTAGCTGAGGCGGTTTAAAAGCCACAACCTGTCAGTAATTGGTCGATCAATGGTATCGAGCGTAGCACCTCGCTCCCAGCCATCTGTATGGTAATGCTCAACGTCAAGCTGAATACCAATAAGATTAAAGAGCTTTTCACCCAAATCAAATATCTCATTACGAAAATCTTTATACCACTCTGGAAAATCGGTATTTAAAATTTCTTTTGCTTTTTTAATATCTGATTTTTTCAGATAACACTTTGCTTCTTCTATTAAAGAATTTTCAAATTTAATTCTTTCTAATATGAGTTTGTCACAGCACGCTCTGAAATAAAGAAGTAAGAAACGCCAGTTTTCTGAAAGTGTGGGGTAATCATATCTTAATTCCCAGAATGCCTCATATGTGTTGTTTATAGAAGGGTTGTTGAGTGGATTGCCTTCCCAGTTTTTTTCAAGACCCAAAATTGCGTCTGTAAGATATTCGGTGTCGGTGCCATAAAAGAAATATCTTACATAGTCGCTCACAGCTTCTCTTAATGGATAATCAGAATCAAATTCTAAAAGTGACCACACCATTTTATTAAGGTCATCGTGAACACCCTCAGAGTAACTTACACTACCAATTGTGTAGTGAGAATACAATCTGTGAAGTGTAGAAAATTCAACAGGTCTTGGGTTTACACTTTCTCTTGAAAGAGTAGAAGCAAAGGCATAGTGCCAGTCGTCATTTAAAAAGTGAACAGGGTATTCGCAACGCAGATTGTGAGTAATATCAGGGTAAAATCTCATTGGATATTTTTGCGGAGTTTTAGCCCTTAATTCGTGCATAGGAAAAGCGTGGTTAGGACCCATAATAAGTCCGTCAATTTCTTCGGGCTCTTTTTCTAATTCCTTAATTAAAGCGTCGCCCCAGTCGTGATATTTATGCGGAGCTTGTGCAGATGGATACATAAGTGCTTTGGGGTGACTTTCTTTAAGCACTTTTGAAATTGCTTTTGTTCTTTTAATGAATTCATCGGCATAATATTCACCAGGGTCGCCACCGGGAATGAATAAATAATCAATTCGTGGGACTTTTTTGTAAAGCTCTCGTCTTTTTGTTACCGCTTCTTCGAGTGTTTCATCATCTGAATTCGGATGCCACAAAGAAACGGCCATATTAATAGTGTCAGCAAGGCGTGAAGCTTCAATTAAAAATTCTTCCTCGTCATATTTCATAAGACAGTTTCTTTTAGAAACGCCCTTTTCATAAGGAATATGCTCACAGGTGTTTGTGGTAAATGCCATCATATCGAGATAATACTGAAAATATTGCTCGTAATCCCATGCATCGTAGGTGTTAGGCGTTGTACGGTAACCAATCTGATGACCACGGATTTTCTTTTCAGGTGTATATGTACCACTTATGTCTTTTGTTAAAATGATTTTTCCATCTTTAAATTCGCATTTTCTTAAAAAATGTGAGTAAGAGAAAATCAAACCACGGATTGTTTTTGCAAAGAAAGTAAGGGTATTATTGTTGAAAATAATATTATAACAATCATTATTTAAAAAAGTATCATCTTGCTTGAAAATAACGTTAAGAGCATCGGTTCTATCTTGAGAAATAGTTGCATTGCGCTTTTTTAACTCGGCTTTGAAGTATTCAACGGCTTTTAATTCTGCATCATTTTCAGCAATAATATATATTTTTTTAAACTGCACAAAATCACCCCAATGAATTTATATTGTTATATTAACATAACAAGAGTGTTATATCAAGAAATAAAATTTATGTTGCAATTTATATTAGGGGTATGGTAAAATCAAAAATGATAGTGTGAGAAAGAAGGCGATAATATGACTTTTCGTACAATTAAGTGGTTTGCTCAGGTGGCTTGTTCACTTTTAAGACTTATTCCAAAAATGAAAAAGGGCGTTAAGCTCAAAAATACGGGGGATATGGCTACATATAAACCATTTGTAGATGAGGAATTAAGAAAGTGGTTAAATCCTTTAATGAAATCAGCTGGTGTTGATTTTATAGTTAAAGGCAAAGAAAATATTCCGGAAGATGAAGCTGTAATTTATGTACCTAATCATCAGGGTCTTTTTGATATGCCGGCACTTATTTTAAACACACCAACACCTTGTGGCTTTATTGCAAAGATTGAGCTTAAAAAAGTTCCGATTGTAAGAACGTGGATGTGGCTTCTTGACTGTGTATTTATTGACAGACAGAATAAACGAGAAGCGAGGGTAGCAATCAAAGAATCAATTGAGCTTATAAATAAGGGCAGAAGTATGGTAATCTTCCCAGAGGGTACCCGCTCAAAAGATGGTGTTCCGTTGCCGTTTAAATCAGGCGTTATGATGATTGCTAAAGAAACTAAGGCAAAGATTGTTCCTGTTGTGCTTGAGGGTATTATTGATAGATTTGAGGGTACAGGAAATATTACACCAGGTACTGTTACGGTTACATTTTTACCAGCCATTGAAACTGAAAATCTTTCAAGAGATGAAATGAAAGCGTTACCAGAACAAATAAGACAAAAAATTGTTACAGTTTTAAAAGAAGACGGCGCAATCCCACAGGATGTAGAATAAAAAATAGTCGGAGTAGTTAATTCTACTCCGATTTTATTTTTTGAATAAAATAATTCCACCTACTGCAAGAAGAACACCAATGAGCTTAGACCACTGAAAATTCACCTTTTCTACTCCGAAAAGTCCAAAAAGTTCAATTAAATATGCAACTAAAACTTGAGCTGTAACAATAATCATAACAGCTTCTGCTGGTCCTAAGTTAGACATACTACGAATAACGGTGTAGGTAATTAAAGCACCCATTATGCCACCTAAAAGCATGTATTTATTCTGAATAGTAAAGAGTGAAGCAAAATTGCCGTCACGACCTGTGAAAAACCAGGCTAAAATACAGACTATAAACGCAGTTAATTGCACAAAAGAAGCCGAAACCCATATTGAAGTCTGCTTTGTAACACCTTCGTTAAATACGCCTTGTAAGCTCATTAAAGCACCTGAAATAATAGCAGTTATAATGCCCATAAAAAATCACCCGTTAATATTATTAACGAGTGAATTCTTTTTATTAGTAAAATTATCTTTCTTCTCTGAAATAGTTAAGACCAAGGCTTTGTGGTGGTTGACTGTTTTTGCTGTCACGGATACTTGTGAAAAGAAGAACAATAACAGTAACAATGTAAGGGAGCATTTTGAAAATTTCTTTTGTTTCAATAGCAAAGCCCTGAATATATGTGCTTACAATGTAAAGAGCACCAAAGATGATTGAGCCGATAATAGCAAGGTTTGGCTTCCACACAGTGAAAATAACAAGTGCAATAGCAAGCCAACCGATAGCATCAATACAGTATTCCCAGTTTCCGTTGAGGTAGTCCATAATAAATGAGAGACCACCAAGACCAGAAATACCACAACCAATGCATGTGGCAGCATATCTGTATTTAGAAACGCTTATACCAGCAGCATCAGCAGTTGCAGGGTTTTCACCAACTGCTCTGAGGTGAAGACCGATTTTTGTTTTATTTAAAACAAATGCAGAGAGTAAAGCAATAATAATTGCAAGGTAGATTAAAATACCGTGAGAAAAAAATATCTGACCGAACCAGCCTAAATCATCTGCAAAAGAAAGATGAGCTGTAAAGTATTTGCTACCCTTTGAGAAAATAGGAGTTGTGTTTGCAATTAAAAAGTCAGAAACACCAACGCCAAATGTTGTAAGAGCAAGACCAGTAACGTTCTGGTTAACTCTTAACGTAACTGTTAAGAAACAGAAAATAACGCCCATTAAAGCAGAACCGATTAATGTTGCAAGAATAGGAAGAATAACTGCAACAACAGGATTTATTCCGAATACACCAACGGCTTTGAAATAAAGGTATTCTGCATAGCATCCGCAAGCGGCACCCACACACATAACACCAGGTGTACCAAGATTTAAGTGACCAGATTTTTCTGTAATAGTTTCACCGGTAGAGCCTAAAAGGAAGGTCATACCAAGGCGAATTGCACTGACAAGAAAGGCTAACATTATTCATTCTCCTTTCTGTGCTTTGAAAATACAATTTTGTATTGAAGGAAAAATTCACAACCTATAATAAAGAAAAGAATAATTCCTGTAACAATATCTGAAATAGAGCTTGAAATTCTGAACTGAGAAGAAACCTGCTCAGCACCACGCTCAAGGAATACTATAATGAATGATGTAAGAACCATAACAATAGGGTTGAATTTAGCAAGCCATGAAACCATAATTGCAGTAAATCCTCTGCCACCAGCAGTAGTAGTGCTTATTGTGTGGTCAGTACCGCCAACTAAAAGAAGACCAGCAATACCACAAAGTGCACCAGAAATAATAAGAGTTCTTATTATAACCTTTTTAACGTTTATACCAATGTATTTTGCAGTGTTTTCACTTTCACCAACAACAGAGATTTCGTAGCCCTGTTTACTGTATTTTAAGTAAATGTAAACCATTATAGTTAAAACAGCAACAATAATTATGTTAAGTAAATATGGCTTGTCTGCTAAAATAGGGAGACCATATTCTGGCATAGGGGTCAAAACACCTGAACCACTTTTAACGAACTTTTTAAGGAAATACGCAATAAGCTGAATAGCAACATAGTTCATCATAAGAGTGAAAAGTGTTTCGTTTGTGTTCCACAAAGCCTTTGCTACTGCAGGGAGAAGTGCCCATATAATACCAGCAAAAATACTTGCTGCAATCATAGTTATTAAAAGCACCGGCAAGCTCATTTTGTCACCGAAGAACATCATAACGCTGACAGTTGCAAGACCGCCTACAAGCACCTGACCCTCAGCACCAATGTTCCAGAATTTCATTTTGAAAGCTGGAGTAACAGCCAATGAAACACAGAGGAGCATAGAAAGCTGCTGAAGTAAATTCCAGATACGGTTTGAAGAACCAAATGCACCCTCAAACATCGCTTTGTAAATTTCAATAGGGTTTTTCTGGGTGAGTAACATTATAACTACTGCAGAGAGTAAAAGTGCTATAACAATAGCGCCTGCACGTACACCCAAAGCACCATACCATGGGAGTGGTTCTCTTTTTACAATATGGAAAAGAGGAGAACGTGTTTTGTTTTCAGCTTTTGCCATTAGTCATTCTCCTTTCCTTGTTTTGTTTTAGTCATAAGTAAACCTAATTCTTCTTTTTTAGTGGTTCTGCCGTCAACAATACCTGTAACTCTACCACCGCTGAGAACGAGGATTCTGTCACAAAGGTCAATAAGCACGTCGAGGTCTTCACCAACGAAGATAACGGCAACGCCTTTTTCCTTTTGTTCAGTTAGAAGATTATAAATTGTGTAAGATGAGTTGATATCAAGACCACGAACAGGGTAAGCCGCCATTAAAACAGTAGGAGAAGCAGCAATTTCACGACCTACAAGAACCTTTTGAACGTTACCACCAGAAAGTCTTCTTACAGGGGTGTTGGCGTCAGGGGTAACAACCTTGAGGTCTTCAATAATCTTATTAGCTAATTTTTTAGGCTCTCTTTTCTGCAAGAAGAAGGATTTACCTTTTTTATAGCTTCTGAGCATCATATTATCTGTAATGCCCATATTACCAACAAGACCCATACCGAGTCTGTCTTCAGGAACGAAAGAAAGTCTTACGCCTAAGTTTCTTATCTCAATAGGAGTTTTGTTTCTTAAATTTTCTTCCTTGTCGGTTTTAGGGTCATGGTAAATAACCTCACCACCAGAAAGCTTCTGGAGACCAGCAATAGCCTCTAAAAGCTCACGCTGACCACTGCCAGAAATACCGGCAATACCAAGAATTTCGCCACTTTTTGCTGTGAATGAAATATCATCAAGAACTTTGATTCCGTCAGAGTTAAAGCAGTCAACGCCTTTAACAATAAGCCTGTCAACAGAATTTTTAGGTTCGCTTCTTTCAATATCAAGGCTGATTTTTTCGCCAACCATCATTTCTGTAAGACTCTGTTCAGTAGCATTTTTTGTTTCAACTGTGCCTATATATTCACCCTTACGAAGAACAGAAACTCTATCAGAAATTTCTAAAACTTCGTTTAATTTGTGAGTGATGATAATAATTGCCTTGCCATCATCACGCATTTTTCTTAAAACGTTGAAAAGCTTGGTGATTTCTTGAGGAGTTAAAACCGCAGTAGGCTCGTCAAGAATTAAAATATCGGCACCTTTATAAATAACCTTTACAATTTCAATAGTCTGCTTTTCAGAAACAGATAAATCATAAATTTTCTTATTAAGGTCTATTTCAAACCCATATTTATCACAGGTTTCTTTGATTTCCTGATAAGCTTTTTTTATGTTGAATTTTTTATTTCTCATACCAAGAACAATGTTTTCGGTACCAGAAAAAACGTCAACGAGCTTAAAATGCTGGTGAATCATACCGATTTTAAGGTCGAAAGCATCTTTTGGTGAACGGATAGTAACCTCTTTGCCATCTACTAAAATAGAACCTTCATCAGGAAAGTAGATGCCAGAAATCATATTCATAAGAGTGGTTTTACCACTACCGTTTTCACCTAAAATAGAAAGAATTTCACCCTTTTTAACAGAAAGATTAACATTCTTGTTAGCAACAACACTACCAAAGGTCTTGGTAATATTACGGCATTCGAGGGCGATATTATTTGAACTGTTCAAGTAAACACCAACCTTTTATTGGAATTAAGAATTTAGAATTGAGAATTAAGAATTTTGGGTCTGCGACGCTATTGTAACAACGGCTTGTAGAACCAATTGGATTGTTTTTTTATTTGTGGTTTGCGAATTTTAAAAATTAAAGTCCGTGTCGTTCTCTTGTGGTTTTGACGATTTGAGCTAAAATATTTTCAATTTCAGTACAATCTTTTAATAATGATTTGCCTTGTTCTATTGTTAAGTAATTTGTTTCGGTTAATAGTTCAATCCAATATTTAGATTCCAAAGTTTCTTTTAGTGCTATGTTTAATTTGTTTATAAAATCAGCGTTACTCTGTGCAGCTTGTGATTCAGCCACATTTGCACCAATACTTGTACCACTTCGCAGTAGTTGTTTTGATAAAATGTATTCGCTTTTTTCCTCATTCAAATATTTGCAAAGGTTAACAATTCTTATTGCGAATTTATAACTTTTTTCTTTTATAGGATTTCCCATTATAGTCTCCTTGGAAGTATATATAAAACATATTTTATAAACAAACTATAAACGAAACAACGGATTAATTGTTAGAAAAATATAATTACGGCGTAGCCCCACAATTCTTAATTCTCAATTCTTAATTCTCAATTCAAACAATAGGCGGATTTCTCCGCCTATTGTTTTAGAAAAATTAGAATTTTTCATTAAGAAGCTTAATACCATCGATTTTAACATCAAAGTAAGGAGCTGAACGGTCAGCAGATTCATTGAAGTAACCGTCTGTAATAGCTTCTGTATCTTTTTCGTAAGCAGCGTCAGTATCAACGTCAGCCATATAAGTTGTTAAAGCTTTGCCGTCAACTGTAAAGTTCTTCGTATCAAATACTTTAATAGTACCAGCTCTGAAGCCTGTAATAGCTTCTTCAACCTTTGCTAAAGTACCTTCGGCAATAACATCCTGGTTAAGACCTGTAAGAACAACTGAACCTTGTTCAATACCACCGCACCAGTCAGCATCAATAGTTTCGCCTTTGTTAACCTGAGCAATGATGTAGTTGAAGTAAGGAGCCCAGTTAATAGCAGAAGAAACCAAGAATGTTTCTGGGCATGATTCATAAGTGCTGCCGTTGTAAGAAACGTTAGGAACACCTGCAGTTTCACAAGCAGAAGGAGCACCCATTGAGTCAGCGTGCTGGCTTATAAGAACACATTTGTTGTTAATAAGAGCTTCAGCAGCGTTCTTTTCTTCAGTTGGGTCATACCAAGAACCTGTGAATTGAACTTCCATTGTAACTGATGGGCAAACTGATTTTGCACCAAGATAGAATGATGTGTAGCCTGACATAACTTCAGCGTATGTGAAAGCACCAACATAACCCATTTTAGCCTGGTCTGCAGTAATTTTGCCAGCTTCAATCATTTCGTTAAGCTTCATACCAGCAACAATACCTGCTAAATATCTACCCTGGTAGATAGAAGCGAAAGCATTGTGGTAGTTTTTAAGGCCTTCTGTGTGAGCCTTAGTACCAGTAGCGTGGCAGAATTCAACTTCTGGGAATTCTTTAGCTGCTTTAATCATAAAGTCTTCGTGACCGAAAGAGTTAGCGAAAACGATGTTGCAACCCTGGTTAACAAGGTCTTTAGCAGCTTCGTAGCATTCGTTACCTTCAGGAATGTTAGTCTTGATGATAACTTGTTCGTTTGTGAGACCTAAAGCAGCCTGAACGCTGTTAGCAGCATTAAGGAAGTTGAGGTCATAAGTTGATTGCTCGTCGTGTAAGCAGATGAAACCGATTTTGAAATCTTCTTTGATTTCATAATCTTTTGTGATTTCAGGAGCTGGGAGTGGAGATTCACTCATACCGAGCATTTTGTTGTCGTCGCCATTGTCACCAGTGCCGCCGCAAGCAGCTAAAACACCAATAGCAAGTACAAGAGCGAGAGCAAGTGCGATTACTTTTTTCATTGGAATTACCTCCGTTTGAAATGAATTTATCTTAAAGATGCAGTTAGATTTAACTGCACCAAAAAGCCAGAGTTGAAAAGTGCTGAGTGCTGAGTGCAAAGTGCTGAGTTACGGGACCTGCGGTCGGCTATTATAATTATAATAACTACGGCGATTTCCTTTTTCAGTACACTCGGGCATTCTTACTCGATGCACATTATTTTCAAATGTTTAATTAATATATACCACAAAAATGACACTACAAACTACCATTTATCTGTAAATAATTACAATTACGGCGTAGCCCCTTAACTCAGCACTCAGCACTTTGCACTCAGCACTTTATTGCGGGAGACCAAAGGTCATCCCCTACAATTCTTAATTCCTAAAAACAATCCCATCAACTTCATTCATAGAGTCAACAATCGCAAGCGACTCGACTGAAATTCCCATCTCTCTGAGCTTCTTACCGCCATTCTGAAAGCCTTTTTCAATTGCAATACCAATTCCTTGGAGGTTTGCACCTGATTGTTTCAGAATATCAAGAACAGCGAAAGCGGCGTTGCCACCGGCTAAAAAGTCGTCAATAAAGAGAATATTGTCGTTTTCTGAAAGATATTTTTTAGAAACTATCATTTCGTAGTCTTTGCCGTGTGTAAAAGAATGGCTTTGTGCCTTAAATACATCATCACCAACGTTTTTGTGGCTTGATTTTTTTGCAAAAACTACAGGAACATTAAAATATTTTGCCGCCATAACAGCAATGGCAATACCTGAAGCTTCAACAGTTAAAATTTTGTTTATACCTTTATCTTTAAAAAGTCTAAAAAACTCTTTACCCATTTCATCTAAAAGATTAACGTCAATCTGGTGATTCAAAAACATATCTACCTTTAAAATATCGGTGCCGATAACTTGTCCGTCACATCTTATTTTATCTTCTAAAAGCTTCATTCTGAACACACCTCAAAAAATATAGTGATACATTTTTTATTATATTACATTATTCTTCGTTTTGCAATATCGAGTTTGTCGAATTTAAAAGAATTTTGGTGTGCAGTTTGCTGAGAAAAAATCAAAGCTTTGTAAACGAGCTGCAAGTCACCTGTTTTAGCACGTGTTTGTTCGCCCTTAACAGCGTTGAAGTTAAGGTTTTTAAGGTCGCCACCAGCAAGACCTTTAATGCCGTTTACAGAGTCGAGGGTTTTGAAAACGTTATCAACAGAAGTAAGGCTGATAGTGATACCTAAAATACTGATATCGACATCAATACCTGATAAAACGTCCTGATCGAGAACGTCAAGAACAAGAGTTACAACCTGGCGAGTACCCAAAAATTGTAAACGAGCTGCAAGTCACCTGTTTTAGCACGTGTCTGCTTACCTTTAACTGCATTCAAGTTAAGGTTTTTAAGGTCGCCACCAGCAAGACCTTTAATGCCGTTTACAGAGTCGAGGGTTTTGAAAACGTTATCAACAGAAGTAAGGCTGATAGTGATACCTAAAATACTGATATCGACATCAATACCTGATAAAACGTCCTGATCGAGAACGTCAAGAACAAGAGTTACAACCTGTTGATAGGTTGGTGCAGGGTTATCTACT
>SVOI01000019.1 GCA_015066465.1 Oscillospiraceae bacterium | reverse complement strand
TTGAACCTGCATGACCTTTATAGGTTCTTGTTGGTGCGAATTCACCGAGCTTATGGCCAACCATATCTTCAGTTACATAAACCGGAACATGCTTACGACCATCATGAACAGCAAAAGTATGACCAACGAAATCTGGGAAGATTGTTGAGCTTCTGCTCCATGTTTTGAGCACGATTTTCTCGCCGTTTTCATTCATTTTCTGAACTCTTTCGAGTAATTTAGGTTGCACGAAAGGTCCTTTTTTAACGCTTCTGCTCATAAATTATGCTCCTTTCCGGCTTATCTGTCATTGATACGCTTTACAATAAGCTTATCAGATTGTTTTTTCTTCTTACGAGTCTTATAACCAAGAGCTGGTTTACCCCAAGGAGTAACAGGACCTGGACGACCGATAGGTGATTTACCTTCACCACCACCGTGAGGGTGGTCGTTAGGGTTCATTACAGAACCACGAACTGTAGGTCTGATACCAAGATGGCGTGTACGACCAGCTTTACCGATTTTAACGTTTTCGTGGTCAGTATTACCAACCTGGCCGATTGTTGCCATACATTCAACAGGAACATTTCTTAATTCACCTGATGGAAGACGAAGAAGAGCGTAAACGCCTTCTTTAGCCATAAGCTGAGCAGCATTACCTGCAGCTCTTGCAAGCTGACCGCCTTTACCTGGATAAAGTTCAACGTTGTGGATGAAAGTACCAACTGGGATATTTGTAAGAGGTAAAGCGTTACCTGGTTTAATATCTGCATTTGGACCTGCTTCAATTTTGTCGCCAACTTTAAGACCAACAGGTGCAAGGATATAGCTCTTAACGCCATCAGCATATTCGATGAGAGCGATGTGAGCTGAACGGTTTGGATCATATTCAAGAGTTTTAACAGTTGCTTCTACGTCAAACTTTGTTCTCTTGAAGTCGATTACTCTGTACTTTCTGCGGTTTCCGCCACCGTGATGACGAACAGTGATTCTACCGTAGTTGTTACGACCAGAATTCTTTTTAAGAGGTCTTAAAAGACTTTTTTCTGGAGCAACTTTTGAAAGTTCTGAATAATCTGTAACCGACATGCCACGACGTGCATTAGTAGTCGGATTATAAACTTTAATAGACATTTTATTCACACTCCTAATATGGCTTTGCGGAGAATGTCAACTCCATACTATACCATTGGGTATAATTTATTATAGTTTTTAATTTACAGATTACATCAAGCCGTCAAAGAACTCAATTGTCTTTGAATCTTCAGTAAGTGTTACGATAGCTTTTTTCCAAGAAGCCTTGTAGCCTTCGTGAACGCCGTATCTTCTGTACTTACCGCTGACATTGATTGTATTTACCTTTGCTACTTTAACGCCGAAGAGCTCTTCAACTGCTTTAGCAATCTGGAGCTTGTTAGCATCGTTAGCAACTTTAAATGTGTACTTCTTTGAGGCAATACCCATCATTGAATCTTCTGTGATGATAGGCTTAATGATAATGTCTTGTGCCATTTTCATTATGCATATACCTCCTCAATCTTAGTAACAGCATCCTTAAGAACTACGATTGTATCGCAGTTAAGAATGTCATATACATTAAGAGTATTAACAGTAGAAACTTTAGCACCCTCAATGTTTCTTGCGCTCTTGTAGATAACTTCGTTATTTTCTGGAAGAACTACGAGAACTTTCTTCTGAGCTTTAATAGCTTCGAACATTTTAGCAATTTCTTTTGTTTTGATTGCATCAAGTTTAACAGAGTCGAGAACAATCATTTCATCTGCTGCAACCTTTGAAGAAAGAGCAGACTTCATTGCAAGTCTTCTAACCTTCTTGTTAACGTCAATGCCGTATGTGCGAGGCTTTGGACCAAGAGCGATACCACCGTGATACCATTGAGGTGATCTTGTAGAACCCTGTCTTGCACGACCTGTACCCTTTTGTCTCCATGGCTTTTTACCGCCACCGCTTACTTCTGAACGAGTCTTTGTGGACTGAGTGCCCTGACGCTGATTTGCTAAATAGCTAACAACAACAAGATGCATTGCTGACATATTTGGTTCGATTGAAAAGATAGAATCTTTAAGCTCGATGTCAGAAACTTTCTTGCCTGCCATATCAAGTACTGATAACTTACTCATCTGTTACACTCCTTCCTTACGCTTTCTTTACGCTGTCAGCAATAACAACGATGCCGCCCTTAGGACCAGGAACTGAACCTTTGATAGCGATAAGATTGTTTTCACTGTCAACTTTAACTACGCTGAGATTCTGAACAGTTACACGCTCTGTACCGAGGTGACCTGCCATTTTCTTACCTTTGAAGATACGAGCTGGGTCGATAACACCTAAAGAACCGCCGTGTCTTGCAACAGGACCAGTACCGTGTGATTCTCTGAGTCTGCCGAAGTTCCAACGTTTGATAACGCCAGCAGTACCTTTACCCTTACTTGTACCAACTACGTCTACGAATTCGCCAGCAGCAAAAATGTCTGCCTTTACGATGTCGCCAACGTTAAGGCTTGAAGTATCAGCTAACTTAAATTCTTTAAGAACTTTCTTTGGAGCAACATCAGCTTTACCGAAGTGACCTTTCATAGGTTTGTTCACTTTGTTAGCTTTCATATCGCCGTAACCAAGCTGAACAGCTTCATAGCCGTCATTTTCAGTTGTTTTCTTCTGAACAACTGCGCATGGACCTGCTTCGATAACAGTAACAGGAATCATGTTACCTTTTTCATCGAAAATCTGAGTCATGCCGATTTTCTTTCCGATAAGACCTTTTTTCATAATTTTTTTCCTCCTGTCAGATTATTGGTTGACTTTCGCCAACATGACCTGCAACACCTATATATAATAGGTATATTCAAAATCAAACTTTTATCGGATTAAAGTTTGATTTCAAAATCAACACCAGCTGGGAGCTCAAGACCTGTAAGAGCTTCAACAGTTTTGTTTGAAGGTCTGAGAATGTCAATGAGTCTCTTGTGAGTTCTTTGTTCGAATTGTTCACGAGAATCTTTGTACTTGTGAACAGCTCTAAGAACTGTAACAACCTCTTTTTCTGTTGGGAGCGGAATAGGACCTGAAACCTGAGCACCTGTGCGCTTTGCTGTTTCTACAATCTTTTCTGCTGCCTTGTCAACAACGTTGTGGTCGTAACCTTTGAGTCTGATTCTGATTTTTTCCTTAACTGCCATGTTTAACGCCTCCTAAAAATTTTGGCGGGCTTACGCAAATTTTAACAACTCGCCCGGGGTGTTCGCTTACTCCGTTTAAAAACCGGAATAAACTTCCGGGAAAAACTTGCGCTACGTACAACGCCGAAAGCCTCAGTTAAGGTAGGCAATACAGCTTGCACAGTATTTAAAATCGCCCGGTTTAAAATCGGACATACTCCGCGGAAATTCCCTGCCACTAAAGGCAGCCACCTCCCGCATCATCGCATATCATTTCGCAAAAAGGGCATGAAAATAGGACACGCCCTTTCGCGTGCCCTAATATACTAACATAATAGTTTCAAAAATGCAAGAGTTTTTTTAGCATTTTTTGAGAATTTTTTAATATTTTTTTGTGAATGTTGTATAGTGGGTATTTTTCACTAAACAAGACCTTTTTCAGATGGTTCTGTTTGTAAAATTTAACCTACGTCAGAAAAATAATCAGGAAATTCTGGCATTACTACATCTGTAACAAGATAATAAGTCATAAGGCTTGTGCCGTAATCTACACCCTCATTACCTGTTGGTTTACCAGTTGCAACAGTAATATTACGTTCTTTATTAATATGGTATATACGTTTTAACGTTTTAGGACTTCTGATAATATTACCTTCGCTATCACGCTTATTATCAAACTCAAGAACAAAATTATTACCAAGGTCAGGAATCGCATAAATTGCTACAAGATTTTCAGCATCAGCACCTTTTTCATTGACAACTAATTTTATAAACTCATTGTCAGGAGAATCTGAAATTTGATTATCGCCTGTTTTAGTAAATTCCTCAAGTCCTTCAACTGAAACTTTTTCTTCTACCGACTGACCGCCATCTGACTCAGTAACAGGTTCTTTAGAATCACCAGTAGTTGTAAGATTGTTCTGCAACGTGTCAGTAGTAGTAACGGCACTTACCGGAACAGAATTCTGTAAATCATTCACAGCAGAAGTTGTACTTTCGTCATCATTGTGCAAACTGAAATTATAAGCAGCAATAAGCATAACTGCCGAAAAAGTCAATAATATAAGAACTGCAAAAATACCAACTATAAGCTGCTTGCTTTTACTGTCGAGTTTATTTTTCTCACTGCTCACAAAAACACCTCTTTATATAATGTAATATATACTATTATATATAATGCTATATTATATTTACAAAATTTGAACAATTTGTAAAAACAAAAGAGAGTGCAGAAAACTACACTCTCTGTATGAACTAACTTCTTTAAAATTAAGAAATAGTTGTAGGTGTTGCCTGACCAGATGCATTACCGATATCAGCAAAGAGACCGATAACAGTACCGATAAGTGGGATTTCAGCAACAGGAGCAAGTACACCTGTGTAATCACCATTCTCGTCTTTTGCAATAATATTTGCAATTTTATTAGCAAGGTCAGCTGTATCAAAACCGAAGTTTGCCATAATTGACCACATAGAAACTAACATATCACCCATAATTATTTCCTCCTTTATTCTATCTACACAGGAATAATAACACATATTCTCTGTTTTATTTTTCTTTTAAAGAATTAAAACAACATTTTTTTAAAAAATTTAAATTTTTTGTTAACAAACCGGCATTTTTTTTAATTACCATCTGTTTTTTACTTAATAATCCGCTAAAAAACCTAAGCGTTCAGGAACTATTTCTTCGTTATTAAGAAGCTTTTCAGGATTTTCTCTCAACGCTATATAAAGCAAATCTTCTAAATCTTCCGGGTAATCCCTTATAAACATATCAATATCAGTTGTACGCCATCTTAAGTCGTGAGCATCTGAACCAATAAAATCCACGTAACCATTAAATAACATCCTTAATGCTACGTCACACTCAACTTCACCAAATGCACCAACCGGTGAACCTGCATTAATCTGGAAAAGGCAACCTTTATCACTAAGACGGTCAATAACTCCAATATCATTCTTTACGAATTCATATCGTTCAGGGTGTGCAATTACAGGCACAAGCCCATTGTTAATAAGGTAATCGCACCAGGCACTTACATCATCCTCTGTTGTACGAAAGAAATCAAATTCAATAAGAATATAGTCAGACTCGCCCAACGTATATGGGGCAAAATACTTTATATCAAATATATCGTCATCACAAAGAATTTCGAAACCTTTAACAAGTCTTAAATCTCTGCCCTCATTGTTTAAAATATTCTGAAGATACCTTGCTCTTTCTTCACGGGCATCATACAGAGCACTTGCATCTTCCCAATGAACTATATGCGGAGTCAGAAAAAGTATATCGGTTCCCGTTTCGTGTGCAAGTCTGCAAAGCTCAACCGATGATTCGATACTGCTCGCTCCATCATCCATCCCCCAGAGTGTATGAGAGTGAATATCAATGTAACCAAAATCTATCATTATTTATTCTCTCCCATTGCTTTTTTCTTCTCTGTATTTTTTACAGTGTTCTTTGTTTTAAAAACGCCTTCATCATAAAGAAGCTTTAAAATGATTACTGTAAATGGAAGAAGAATGATTCCGAAAGCACCAAAAATTCTTACGCCAAGGAACATAGCCATAATTGTTACTATTGCAGGAAGCCCCGCCTGATTTGCCACAAGCTTTGGTTCTACTACCTGTCTTATAACAGTAATAACAGCATATATAACAAGAAGACCTATACCCATTCCGAAATTACCAAAAATGAGATTATATACAGCCCAAGGGATGAGAACTGTACCAGTACCTAAAACAGGGATAATATCAATTATACAAGTTACGAATGAAATAATTGCTATATAACTTCCATCATAAACGCCGATAAGCTTTAAAAGGAAAAGACCTAAAAACATCTCTGCAAAGGTGATTGCCATAATTGTAACGTAAGCCTTTAAAAGCTTTGCAATAGCCTTTGTTGCAGTTCTTTTGGTTTTTACAATAGATTTTCTTTTGTTTTCACTAAAGAAACCTAAAACCAATTCTTTAACCTTGTCGTAATCACTCGCCATAAAGAAACATGAAACTACCGCAACAACAACAGAAAGAATTGTTGAAGGTAAGCTTTTAACAACGCTCCATGCTCCGCTGAGCGGTGCTGAAAGCATTGACAAATCGAGTTCTGCCTGACCTTTACCTAATGAATCAAAAGCATTTGTAACGTAGTCGCCTACTGTTCCTCTTAAACTCTCTGGTAAACGAACTATTACACCCATAGCATAATTTTCTAAAGTTACTATCAAATCGTCAATTGAAGAAAACTGAGTGGTAAGGTAACTTGCAAAATCTTTAAGCTCATTAAAAAGAACCAAAACTGCAATGGATAACACACCAAACACGACACAAACCACAAGTAACACAAGTAAAAATGATATAATACCATGTGATTTCAAGTGAAGCTTTTTCTTTGCCCATTTAATAGGTCTTTGTAAAGCATAAGCCAATATAAATGCTATTATAAATGGTGCAAGAACACCAAGGCAATATTTAATAAATACATAAAAAAGCCCTATGCAAATAACGGTGTAAATAAAGTTAATTATAAACGACTTTCTTTTTTCTATAACGCTATCCATTATTCTCTCCTGTAGTTACAAAATTTACTATTATATATTATACCTTTTTTATAAATAATACAATGAAAATTTCATAATTGACATAATTTTTTTACAATATTTAACTTTTTTTAATTTTTTTGTAAAAAACTCTTTATTCTCAAATTAATTTATGATATTATGAAGTATAAATGTATTCAGGGGTGTAAAAAATGCAAGTTGCAGTTATGGGTTTCGGCACAGTCGGTTCAGGCGTTGTCGAGTTAATCCTTAAAAACAAGAAAAGTATAGCTTCAAGAAGTGGTCAAGCTTCTCTTGATGTAAAGAGAATTCTTGATATACGTGATTTTTCTTCTCATCAGTTAGCTGAGCTTTTCACAAAAGATTTTAACGATATTTTAAATGATAAAGATATTAAGATTGTTGTTGAAACAATGGGCGGTGTAAACCCTGCTTTTGATTTTGTTTCAAAATGCCTTAAAGCTGGTAAAAGCGTTGTTACCTCTAACAAAGAGCTTGTTGCTGCAAAAGGCTACGAGCTTTTGGAGTTAGCAAAAGAAAACAATGTTAATTTCTTGTTTGAAGCAAGTGTTGGTGGCGGTATTCCAATTATAAGACCAATTAACCAATGTCTTGCCGCAAATGAATTCCAGGAAGTTGCTGGTATTCTTAACGGTACTACAAACTTCATCCTCACAAAAATGATTGATGAGGGAATGGATTTTGACGAAGCACTTAAAATTGCTCAGGCAAACGGCTACGCTGAAAGAGACCCATCAGCAGATATTTTAGGTCACGATGCTGCAAGAAAGATTTGCATTTTAGCTTCTCTTTGCTTTGGTAAACACGTTTACCCTGATGAAGTAGAAGCAGAAGGTATTGTAAACATTTCAAAAGAAGATGTTGAATACGCTAAAATCTGGGGTGGCGTAATAAAGCTTATAGGACGTGCTAAAAAGCTTGAAAGTGGCAAGATTTCTGCTACAGTTGGCCCTTGCCTTATTAAAAATGGTTGCCAGTTAGCATCTGTTTCTGACGTTTTCAACGCTATTCTCGTTCGTGGAGACGCTGTGGGCGACGTAGTATTCTATGGCAGAGGTGCTGGTAAATTCCCAACAGCAAGTGCCGTTGTTGCAGACGTTATAGACTGCGCAAAGCATACTGATAAAAGAAAGCTTATCGGTTGGGATGATGCTGAAAATGATTACGTTATCAATCCATTAGAGCAAAGCTCTTCTCTTTACATAAGAGCCAATGTAAATGACTACAATGCAGTAGCAGAAAAAGTTAAAGCTTCATTTACTGACGTTCAGATTCTTGAATCAGATGTAAAAACAGAAATTGCTTTTGTTACACCTCTTATGAACGAAAAAGAAGCAAGAAGCAAAATCAGCGCACTCGGTATTGAAGTAAAGAATATTCTCAGAGTTTTAGACTATTGATAAAATGCAGAATTAAGGGTCTGCGACGCTATCATAATGTTATATAAACATCTGCATTCTTTCATTTCATCTTTTCTCAAAAAGCTATATAATGACAGACTTTGTTCTTCTTATTGACAATTAATAAAAATTAAGGCGAAGCCTTCCGAAATTCTGCATTATGCATTATGCATTCTGCATTCAAAAGGCGAAGTCTTTTGTAAACGGGCGGTGAAAATTATGTCTTATTGTCCACATTGTTTTAAAACTTTACATTTCTGGAACGTTAAAGCAGAATGTCCGCATTGTGGCACGAACATACCAAACTATGATTGGGAAAATATGTTAGAGCGTGATGCAAAAAAGGCTGAAGAAGCGTGGCGAGGTTTCAGAACTTTTACTAAGAACTTTAAAAGTGCTCTTTTTGGTAACAAGTTAAGAATTATAAGATTTATTTTCACTTTTGTTCCACTTATTGTGCTTGTTTTACCAGTTGCATCTTATATATTTAACTTGCCATTCTTAAGCGAAGAAACAAGAAAAGTTACACTTTTAGATTTCACCTTAAATAATCTTCTTAATATAAACTGGGGTTCAATAATTAACTTAGTTAAGTTAGATGAATTAGGTATAAGCTTCGCATTTATATTTATTGCACTCTTGCTTCTTTATTTAGCAGTTGTGTTTGGTGTATTAAACTTCATTTGTATTTTAGCTTGTGCTTCATCACTTAAAGCAACAATTAACTGTGTGCTTTGTGCTGCTTCTGCACTTTGCTTTATACTCTCCCCTGTTCTTTACAGTATTGCTGTTAATAATCTGAGCTCTGCAGAGCTTGGCATTTTTACAGGCAACGTTCACTTCGGAATTATAGTAGGTGTAATTCTTTTCACCTTTAATTTTATTTTAAACTTTATAACAAATAAAAGTATGAAAAAAGAGAGAACCAAGACCTTATGAGTCTTGGTTCTTTTCATTTTCTAATTTTTCATTTAATTCATCCATTGTAATTTCGTTCTTCTGGCGTTTCTTTCTTACGTAGCCATTCCTTGAAAACATTGCAGGGAAAAGACCTGTAATTGCCATAGCTGGAACAGAAATATAAAAAATACTATCTTTAAAAAGCAAGTAATACATATAAGATGGTGCATTAACTAAAAGATAAAAGTTCTGGAATTCTGGTTTAAAAACAGCCACAACTCCTAAAACAGAAAGAAGTGAGAATATAACCCACACAGTAGTTATATAAAACTTTTTATTTGCAAAGCGTGTGAAAATACGCCCCGAAATATAGTAGCAGACAGGTGCTAATAAAAACATAAACACCATAACTATTATTTTAAGAACACCTTTTAAATCACCCCAAAGGTAAACACCATCTAAAAAGCAGATTTTGTTATATATAAAGCAAAGTATAGCGTGAACACCTAAAACAAAGGCAATAGAAAAGGCGTTTAATGTAATTTTTTTCTTCAAAACATTCACCTTTTTTTACTTAGTGACGATATACTACCATATATTGCTATGTTTTTCAAGTCGAAAATTGTAAATAGATTTAGTATGGATAGTTGGCTATTGTGGATTGATTTGTATTAGTTGAAAATTGAAAGTTGAAAGTTGAAAATTTCAGAACTGCGTTGGCATTATAAATCAAATAAGTAATAGTTTATCCTATCATTTATAGTTTAAATGATAGGATATATTTATTTATCTTAATATTAAATTATAATCGGCTTTGCCCCTTAACTTTCAACTTTCAATTTTCAACTTTCAACTAAAATCAAGGAAGCCTTCTAAAATTTTTAATTTTTAATTGTAAAATAAAACTCCACCCCGTCCTTTACATTCGCACAACCATAGTTCGCCTTATGTAAATCAAGAATCTTTGCTGAAACTGCAAGACCTACACCGCTTGATTTATCTCGCTCTGTTCTTGATTTATCTGTTTTATAAAGCACTGACCAGATTTTATCTTTTTCATTTTCTGGCACGGTCGAGCCTGAGTTATAAACACTAAACTTATAACCCTCAACGCCATCTTTAACTGTAACTATTACTTCCCCACCATTTTCAGTATGCTTTATGGTATTTGAAAGCATATTGTCAACAACTAATGCAATTAAATTTTTATCACACTTTACAATTGCAGTTTCTTTTAAATTTAAAGTTACATTCTTTTCGTGCAACTCAAATTGCTTTTTATATTTTTCTGTTTCTTCCTTTACAATATCACTGAGATTGCATTTCTCAACATTCACATTGCCATTCGTTGCAATTCTGTTATATTGAAGCATATCAGTAACCAACTTATCCATTTTCTGTGTTTCATCGTAAATCGATTTTAAATACTCCTCATTTTTTTCTGGAGCAATATTTTCTAAAACACACTCGCATTGATTCTGAATAATTGCAATTGGTGTTTTCATTTCGTGTGTCATAGCAGAGATGAAAGCATTTTTACTTTCTTCAAACGCTTTATTTTTATCATAGAATTTAGATATCATTATTAAAACTACAACAGTTAAAACCAGGAATAAAAGAGTTGTTGTTACAAATATACTACTATCACTGTTTATAACCGCAATAAATTCATCATACCCAAAACATATTATAAAATAATATAATTCACCCGAAAGCTCAACGCAACCATCATAACTTGCAAAATTACCACCACTACTACTACCGAAAGTATTTGCCAAAAGCGTATCTTGATTTGACGCTTTACTCAAATCATCTTTCATTTCTTGCATATATTCTTCACTCAAGACGATATTTTTTAATTCTTCACGTTTAATTGTTTCAGGGTAAACATTCAAATCATAGGTTTCGGTATATTCCTTAACTTCACCTTTATAATTTTTATCACCAATAATTTCTAATTCTTTTATTTCAAAACATTCAGGATAATCTCCATATGGGTAAAAATCAGAAACTACAAGAGAAACAGGAACTATATCGCCTTCTTGGGATTCGTAATATTTAAAACTTATAATATGAAGACTTTCCGTTTTTTCACTAAATTCCCAAAGTTTTTCCAATTCCGTTTTTTCCAAGTGTTCATCAAGATAGCAAATTCTTTGTCCGCCATATTCATCATTAAAAGCAATATAACTACCACTTGTATGAACCAGTTCTCCATTTGCATCAAATAATAGCATAACACCTGAATAACTGAACGGACTAAAAACAGAATACATAAAATTTTCTTCTGTAAATTTACTATCATCAAGTTCTATACCAATCGTATATACTTTTGAAGCAAACTCATCATAGTAGTTTTCTGTAAATCTGTAAAAATAGGAATGTTCGTTGTTTAAGCCTACTATATACAATGCTACCATCGAAACAATATAACATAAAACTATTACTAAAGATGCGAACCCAAAAATCCTTTTTTTATTTGATAATTTTTTCATAAAAAATCCCCCTTAATTAAATTTACAATGATTTATATCGCTTTCGCTATAGCGAACATTCAAACGTATACCCTACATTCACAACCGTCTTAATAAACTCTGCCTTTTCGCCCAACGCCTTACGAATTCTTTTTATATGGGTGTCGACAACACGTGAGGTTCCCTCATATTCCCAACCCCATATTCTGTTAAGAATCTTATCTCTGTCTAAAACTATATTTTTATTTTCCATTAAATAGCGTAACAATTCATAATCTTTCGTAGTAAGCGTAATTTCTGTACTTTCAACAAAAACCTTTCGCTTCGCTAAATCTATTACAATTCCATTTAATGAAATCTCGTCACGTTTCAAATTTCCTTTTGACATAGCAATCATAGAAAGGCACTTTTGGTGCAACACTGAAAGCGGAAATGGTTTTACTATGTAATCATCACCACCAGAAGAAAAGCCTTTTAAATAGTCTGTTTCTTCACCTAAAGCTGAGAGAAAAAGAATTGGAACGTTACTCCACTTTCTTATTTCTTCACATGCTTTTAAACCATCTTTTTTAGGCATCATAACATCAAGTATGATTAAATCAAATTCAGTTTCTTCTGTTTTTTCTACTGCATCTTCACCATCACTTGCAGTTATAACACTTAAATCTTTTGCTGTAAGATAATCTTTTATGGTGTTTCTTATCTTGATTTCATCATCTGCAACGAGAATTTTATACATTAACTCTCCCCCTTTGATATGATAATATTATAGTCGTGTGTAATTTGTGTGTCAAATTTAATTGAAAGTTAAGAGGCAAAGTCTTTATAAATGCACAATTCACAATTCATAATGCACAATTTCGCCTTGATTTTAATTGAAAGTTGAAAATTAAAAGTTGAAAGTTAAGGGGCAAAGCCGATTATAATTAAATATTAAGATAAATAAATTTATCCTATCATTTAAAGTTCGATTTAGGTATCAACTAAAAATGATAGGATAAACTTTTGGTTATTCAATTATAATTGCCAACGCAGTTCCGAAATTCTGCATTTTGCATTTTGCATTCTGCATTCATCAAGCGTTAATCCCCTTAAGATACTCAATGCTCATCTGGGCACACTCAAGTGGAGTTTTATCCATTGAAGGATTATCCTGTTCAACAACCACCCAAGAAGCACCTGCTTTTTCTGATGCTTTTAAAATAGCCTCAAAATCCTGAACGCCATAACCTACTGGTCTGAATTCAAAGGTCTGCTCTTTAGCTTCAGTTTCTTCTTCCTCAATACCAATAAGCTTATAAAGTGGACCACCATTGTTTGAACCAACAAAGTCTTTAAGGTGAACTACTGGTGCACGACCTGTATATTTTTCAATATAACCTGCAGGATTTTCACCGCCTACATTTACCCAGCAAGTGTCAATTTCAGTCTGTAAAAATTCAGAAGGCACTTCATTATAAAGAATATCGAGTGCATATTCACCGTCGATTTTAATAAATTCAAAATCGTGGTTGTGGTAAAGAAGCTGAAGACCGAGTTCTTTTGCTGCTTCACCAATTTTTCTTATACCCTTAACTGTATCAGAAAAGCCATCTGTACCAGGGCGACATTCTTCTGTAAGGTAAGGAACAACAACGTATTTACAACCGATTTCTTTATAATCTTTTAAAACCTCTGTTGGATTTTCCAACATATCGTAATAAGGCACATGAGCAGAAATTGGTTCCATTTTAAGTTCTGCTAATTTTCCTTTAATTTTCTCTGGTGCTTCACCAAAAAGACCAGCAAATTCTACACCATCGTAGCCTAAAGCCTTAACCTTTTCGAGTGTGCCATAAAAATCTTTTTCCATATCATCTCTTACTGAATAGAGCTGTAATGCAATTGGGAATTTCATAAAAATTACTCCTTTAGAAATATAATACTCTTTAATTATACAACATAAAAAAACATTTTCAATATATTTTTCACATTTTATTGACATTCACTTTAAATAAGTTGTATATTTATATAGTAATTTTTCAGAACAGATATAAGGTGATATTTTATGAAATATGTAGTTGTACTTTATGATGGTATGGCAGACTACCCAGTTGACGCTTTAAATGGCAAAACACCTATGGAGGTAGCTAAAAAGCCAAACCTTGATTTTTTGGCAAGGCACGGCAAAATGGGTATTGTAAAAACTGTTGATGACGGTTTAAAGCCTGGTAGCGATATTGCGAATATGAGCGTTTTAGGCTACAACCCAAGAGAATGCTACACAGGTCGCTCACCACTTGAGGCGGTAAGCATCGGTGTTGATATGAAGGATACTGATATTATCTTCCGTTGCAATTTAGTTACACTTAGTGATGAAGAAAACTATGAAGATAAAACAATGGTAGATTACAGTGCTGGTGACATTTCTACTAAAGAAGCAAGAGAAATCATTAAATCTGTTGAAGAGCACTTTGGTAATGATATTTTTAAATTCTATGGTGGCGTTGCTTACAGACATTGTCTTGTGTGGAACAATGGTACTTTAAACTTAGGAAAAATGACACCACCTCACGATATCTCTGGTAAGGTTATAAAAGAGCATCTTTCTTCATCACCTAATGCAACAGAATTAATTAAAATGATGAAAGAAAGTTATAATTTTTTAATGGAGCACCCTGTTAATAAAGAGAGAATTGCAAGAGGTGAAAAACCAGCTAACTCAATCTGGCTCTGGGGTGAAGGCACAAAGCCTGCTTTACCTGACTTTAAAGAGAAATACAACGTAAGTGGCTCTATAATTTCTGCAGTTGATTTACTTAAAGGCATTGCAAAATGTGCTAATATGTCTGCACCAGAGGTTGAAGGTGCAACCGGCTACATTGACACAAACTTTGTAGGAAAAGCAAAATGTGCTTTAGATGAACTTAAAACTCACGATTTTGTTTACATACATTTAGAAGCACCCGACGAGTGTGGCCACAGAAACGAGCCACACAATAAGGTTAAAGCAATTGAAATGATTGACGAGCTTGTTTTAGGCACAATTCTCCCTGAACTCCAGAAGCTTGATGACTACAAAATTATGATTTTACCTGACCACCCTACACCAATTAAAACTATGACTCACGCAAGTGACCCTGTGCCTTATATGATTTATCAGAAGTCGAAGCACGCTGACAGTGGTATTGAGACATTTACAGAAAGCACTGCAAAGGCTACTGGTAATTTTATTGATGTTGGGCACGAATTGATGAACGAGTTCATTTTCTAAAATGCAGAATTCAGAATGCAAAATGCAGAATTTCGGAACTGCGTTGGCAATTATAATTGAATAACCAAAAATTTATCCTATCATTTTTAGTTGATACCTAAATCGAACTTTAAATGATAGGATAAATTTATTTATCTTAATATTTAATTATAATCGGCTTTGCCTCTTAACTTTCAATTTTCAACTTTCAACTTTCAATTAAAACCAAGGCGAAATTGTGCATTATGCATTGTGAATTATGCATTAAAATCCGCTCAGCACTTATTTTATATACATCTCTGGTACATTCCCAAGCAGAACAGTTTCGACTAAAAGAATTTCAGTTTCTACTGTTTCTTTTTGGTAAAGTGTACCTATATTTACGTTTATTTCTACTTTAATTTTCAAATTAATTCTGTGTATGGTCTGGTTGATTCCTGAAGATTTGAAACTTGATAAAATATCAGTTTCTATAAAACCATAGTCAGTTAATTTAACCTGAAATTCAATTCCGATATAGTCTAAAATGTAACTGTCAAAAAGATTGCCCAAAGAAACTCTTATTTTCTCACCACGGCTATCTTTCAATTCATTCGCAATAGCATTTGTTATATCTGTTTTCAATTTGTTTACTGCTATTGTGTTTGTACCTACGGCAGTCACCTCTTTTTTATCATTTAAAGAAACTGTTATTAAATCAGTGTAAGCAATATTGTTTTCTTGCAGATAACCTGCAACACATTCATTAATCATAAGAGCAACTTCGTTTTTTACTATATATTTTGCATTCTCCCTTACAACTGGTCTTATAGGAATATCAAGAAGTACAAACAGAGTAGCCAAAATTAAAAACACGCACACTATTTTAAAGGTGAGTGCGTGTTTTTGTTTTCTTGGAATATATCTTTTTGCTTTTATATGTATTCTTCGTCGTCTCGGCTTGAAATAAAACTTTACCATACACTTCACCAATAATAGTATATGCAGTTTCAAGTTTCAAGTTGCAAGTAAATCAGTGGTCAGTAGTTAGTAAGTCAGCATTATAACAATAAACAAATTCTATCATTTAAAATTTACGTAAACTTTAAATGATAGAATCTTGTTGTTTTATCGATTAATTATTATAATGCTGACCGCAGGTCCCGAAATTCTGCATTTTGCATTCTGAATTCTGCATTTATTATAACTTATCAACGTCAGCTTCAGTAATAATATGGAAGCCAGAGGTTGTTAACGCTTTCATTGCTAAATCATTATCTTCAACTCTTAAAACAACGTAAGCGTGTCTTTCTGTTCTTGCCATAAAAGCGTAAAGATATTCTAAGTTAATTTTGTTTTCAGAAAGAACCTTTAATGCTTCTGTAAGCTTACCTGGTGCATCGCCGATTTTAACACCAACAACATCTGTAACCTTTATAAGATATCCTGCTTCTTTAAGCATTTTTTCAGCAGCATCTACATCATTTACAATAAGACGAAGAATACCGAAATCTTCTGTTTCTGCAATAGATAACGCTCTGATATTTATATTGTTTTCAGAAAGTATTTCAGTTATAGGAATAACTGCGCCCTGCTTATTTTCAACAAATACTGTTAACTGTTTAATAGACATAATTTAATACCCCTTTCAAAATTATATAAGCTTTCTCTTATCAACAACACGAACTGCTTTACCTTCACTACGGGCAATAGATTTCGGTGCAACAAGGTGTACTGTAGGATTAATACCAAGCATAATCTTCATTGCATTTGCAAGGCTTTTTTCCATACTGAGAATATCACTTACTTTATCAGTGAATTTTTCTGGTGTCATTTCAACGTTTACTTCAAATGTATCATTGTTATTTACTCTATCAACAACAATCTGGTAGTTTGGCTCATAACCCTCTTTAAGAAGAACTGTTTCAATCTGGCTTGGGAATACGTTAACACCACGAATTATGAGCATATCGTCAGTTCTACCCATAGGCTTTGCCATTTTTACGAGTGTTCTGCCACATGAGCATTCTTTACGTGTAAGCACACAAATATCACGTGTACGATAACGAAGTAATGGGAATGCTTCTTTATCAAGAGCAGTAAATACAAGCTCACCCTTGCTACCCTCTGGTAAAACCTCGCCTGTATCAGGGTCAATTATTTCTGCATAGAAATGGTCTTCATTTACGTGCATACCTGTTTGTTCACTACATTCAAAAGCAACACCAGGACCGCTTGTTTCAGTAAGTCCATAAATGTCATACGCTTTAATACCGAGTGTTTCTTCAATACCTCTGCGCATTTCTTCAGTCCAAGGTTCTGCACCAAAAATACCAGCTTTAAGAGGAATATCTTCTGGTTTATAACCCTGTTCTTTTAAGCTTTCACCAATATATGCGGCATAAGAAGGTGTACAACAAAGAATTGTCGCTTTAAGGTCTTCCATAAACTGAATCTGACGGTCTGTATTACCAGAAGACATTGGTAATGTAAGGCAACCGACCTTATGAGAACCACCGTGAAGACCTGCACCACCAGTGAAAAGGCCATAGCCGTAAGCAACCTGACAAACGTCTTTGTTGCTACCGCCAGCAGCAACAATAGCACGAGCACAGCAATCTTCCCACAAATCTACGTCGTTTTGTGTATAGAAAGCAACTACTCTGCGGCCTGTTGTACCTGATGTAGAATGAATACGAACGCAATCTTCAAGTGGCTTTGCTAAAAGTCCGTAAGGATATGCATCTCTTAAATCTGCTTTTGATAAAAATGGGAGCTTATGTAAATCGTCAATACCTTTGATATCTTCTGGTTTTACACCTTTTTCATCCATAAGATTTTTGTAGTAAGGAACGTTTTCGTAAACGTGTTTTACTTGCTTAACAAGTTTTTCTGATTGAAGCTTTTTCATCTCCTCACGAGACATAGTTTCAATTTCTTTTTGATAATAATTCTGTGACATTTTTTGTACACCCTTTCTGTTTTGTTTTTTCGAAATGAGAAAAGGCAAATAAAAACGCCCTCCGCATTCCGAAGAATACAGAGGACGAGAAATTTTCCCGTGGTACCACCTCAGTTTGTCGCAACCTCACAGTAACGACCTTATCAGGTACTATCATACCTTAGTTCTGTTACGGGAACACCCGTTGCATCCTAATTGAGAAAATCTCGTTCAGCGCACTGCTAACAGAAGGAATTCGAGAAGTGAGTCACATTGCCTTGCACCGTACGGCAACTCTCTGAAGAAACTCTCCAACCTACTACTTTCTGGTCATCGCATTTAATATTTTGAATATACCATTCTGACTAAAAAAAGTCAATACTTTTACCAAAAAAGTTTTGTTTGCAATCAAATATTTTTTATCGATTTATGAGTTATAGCCCAACTCAAATGCTTTTAGGTTTACATCTAAAAACTTCTCTGGTACGTTTTGTTTTAACGCTTCTAACCAGATATCTTTTTCAATATCGGTAGTCTTAGCCATAGCACCAATTAAAACAACGTTGGCAGATTTCGGGTTACCGGCTTCAACTGCTTTTGAGAGTGCATCAAGTGTATATATTTCAACACCAGCATTTTTTATTGAATCAATAACACCTTCTGGGTATTCCGCATCACCGATAACAACTGACATTGGGTCAATTTTTTGTGTGTTTGTAACGATTTTACCGCCGATTTTAAGGTGATTTAACCAGCGAGCCGCCTCAAGTTGTTCAAATGCTAAAATAATATCTGCTTCGCCAAGACCTACAACCGGTGAATAAACTTTGTCACCGTATTTCACGTAGGTAACAACAGAACCGCCACGTTGGCTCATACCATGAACCTCAGAAACCTTAACGTCGTAGCCCTTCATAAGAAGTGCAGTACCTAAAATTCTACTTGAAAGAAGTGTACCTTGACCGCCTACACCAACTATCATAATTGATTTAACCATTTTTACTGCCCCCTTATTCTCCGATTGCATCGAATTTGCAAAGTTGTTCACAAACACCGCAACCTAAGCATTGTGTAAAGTCAATTTCTGCTTTTCCATCTTTCATACTGATTGCAGGGCAACCAATTTTCATACAAGCTTTGCAAGACTTACATTTATCTTTATCTACCTTTAAAGCAGGTTTATGTTTAACTGTTTTAAGTAAGGCACAAGGTCTTCTTGAAATAACAACTGCTGCTTCATTTAAAGAAAGAGCTTTTCTAATACCATCTTCTGTTTCTTTTAAGTTATAAGGGTCAACAACAAATATATTTTTAATACCAACTGCTTCACAAAGCTTTTCAAGGCTTACTGCTGTTGCAGGGTCACCCTTAATATTTTTACCTGTTGTAGGGTTCTGTTGGTGACCTGTCATACCAGTAATGCTGTTATCAAGAATAATAGTAACAGAATTTGTATTGTTATAAGCAATATCTATAAGACCTGTAATACCTGAATGGATAAACGTTGAATCGCCAATAACTGCAACACTTCTGTTAGCATTTTCTGGGTCTGCTAAGTTTCTGCCGTGAAGACCTGAAACGCTACCACCCATACAAAGAACGGTATCCATCATACCAAGTGGTTTTGCAACACCTAAAGTGTAACAACCAATATCACCACTAACAGTAACGTTAAGCTTTTTAAGTGCAAAGAAAAGTCCACGGTGTGGGCAACCAGCACAAAGAACTGGTGGGCGTGCTGGAATATTTACATCAGCTGTAATATTCTTAACCTCTTCACCTAAAACAACTTTTTTTATAAGTCCTTGTGAATATTCACCCAAAAGTGTAAATGCTTCTTTACCAATTACATTAACACCGATTTTTCTGCAATGTGTTTCAAGATAATCGTCAAGTTCTTCAAGAACATAAACAGTTTCGCATTCGCTACAGAAATCTTTAATAAGCTTTTCTGGAAGTGGGTAAACACAACCTAATTTCAAGTAAGATGCATTATCGCCCAACGCTTCTTTTGCGTAAGTATATGTAATACCAGAAGTAATAACGCCAATTTTCTTTGAGTTATATTCTACTGTATTAAGACCGATTTCTACTGCTTCTTTTTCACAGAATTCAGTCTGCTCTAAAATACGCTTTTCCACTACGACGTGTTTACCCTTTGCATTGGCAGGGACCATTACGTACTTTTGTGGATTTTTTTCATAAGATTTAAGACCACCGTCAACTCTTTCGCCGATTTCTGCAAGGCTTCTTGAGTGAGAAACTCTTGTAGTAAGTCTTAAAAGAATTGGTGTATCAAATCTTTCTGATAATTCGAACGCTAATTTTGAATATTTAAGGCATTCTTCTGAGTCAGATGGTTCTAACATCATAATTTTAGAGCCTTTAGCATAGTGACGGCTATCCTGTTCGTTCTGGGAAGAGTGCATACCAGGGTCATCGGCAACAATTATAACCATACCAGCATTTACACCTGTGTAAGAAGATGTAAAAAGTGGGTCTGCTGCAACGTTAAGCCCTACGTGCTTCATAGCACAGAAAGAACGTGCGCCTGCAACTGCAGCACCAAAAGCAACTTCACAAGCAACTTTTTCGTTTGGTGCCCACTCACTTTTGATTTCATCATACTCTGCAATAAATTCTGTAATTTCAGTACTTGGTGTACCAGGGTAGCTTGAAGCAACTCTGCAACCGGCTTCGTAAAGACCACGTGCAACCGCTTCGTTACCTAAAAGTAATTTTTTCATAAATCCAATCTTTCTCTCTATGTAAAATTTAATTATTTAATTTCGTTTTGCTTTGCAACAACGCTTTCGCCACAATACATCTCACGTAATTTAGGCTTTTCAATTTTACCTGTAGGGTTACGTGGAACAGAAGCAAAGATAATTTTTCTTGGCCTCTTATATCTTGGTAAATCGTAGCAGAAGTCATTAATATCATCTTCTGTAAGAGTTTCGTCATCTTTAACTTCAATAATTGCAGTTGCAATTTCACCAAGACGTGCATCAGGAAGCCCAATTACTGCAACGTCTTTTATTAAAGGATGCTTTCTCAAGAAGTCTTCAATCTGCACTGGGTAAAGGTTTTCACCACCAGAAATAATAACGTCTTTCTTTCTGTCAACAAGGAAGATAAAACCATCTTCATCTTCTCTTGCCATATCACCAGTAAAAAGCCACCCATCACGAAGAACATCGTTTGTTGCTTTTTCGTCTTTATAGTAACAGGTCATAACACCTGGGCCTTTGACTGCTAACTCACCTACGTCGCCTTTTTCTACTGCTTCGCCGTTTTCGTTAACAATCTTAACTTCCCAGCCATAACCCGCTTTACCAATAGCACCAACCTTGTGAACGTTTTCGACACCTAAATGAACACAACCTGGTCCTATTGATTCGCTAAGACCATAGTTTGTATCATATTGGTGGTGTGGAAATACTGAAAGCCAACGTTTTATAAGGCTTGGTGGAACTGGTTGTGCACCTATGTGCATAAGACGCCACCTATCAAGCTCGTATTCACTTAAATCAATATCTTTTCTGTCGATAGCATCAAGAATATCCTGAGCCCAAGGAACCAGAAGCCACACTATAGAGCATTTTTCGTCACTTGCAGTTTTTATAATCCATTTTGGTTTTGTACCTTTTAAAATAACAGCTTTACTTCCGACAACAAGCGAACCAAACCAGTGCATTTTAGCACCAGTGTGGTAAAGTGGTGGAATACATAAAAATACATCGTCTTTAGCTTGTGAGTGGTGTGCCTGTTCAGTTTTTGCAGCGTGAACCAAGCTTCTGTGAGCGTGTAAAATCGCTTTAGGAAAGCCTGTTGTACCAGACGAAAAATAAACCGCTGCATCGTCATCATCACTTAATGTTACATTTGGTGCTTTTGTTGAGCAATATGTAACAAGTTCATCGTAGCTTTCTGAGAATGTAGGGCAATCTTCACCTACGTAAAACGTGTATTTCACATCAGGAATTCTGTCACAGATTTCTTCAACACGACCAATAAATTCAGGACCAAAAACAAGAACACTACTATCTGAAAGTTTTAAACAGTATTTAATTTCTTCAGCTGTATAACGATAGTTAAGCGGTACTGCTAAAGCACCCGCTTTTAAAACACCAAAATATACAGGAAGCCACTCAATGCTATTCATTAAGAGAATAGCAACTCTGTCACCCTTTTTTATTCCTCTTGAAAGAAGAAGGTTAGCGAAGCGATTTGCCTTTTTATCAAATTCGCCCCAGGTCATTTCTTTTCTCAAAGAATTGGTGTTACTTGGCTCAATAAGCGAATATTCACGCCAGGTAACTCTGTTTTTCTCTTCTACCTCAGGATTAATTTCAACCAATGCAACATCATCTTTGAAGTTCTTTGCATTGTTTACGAGATACTCCGTAATCGGCAAATTTCTCATTCCTTTATACTATAATATAGAAAACACATTGTAGATAATACACCTATTTACTTAATGTGTCAACATAATTTTCAATATCAAAACTTTCAACAGGGCTATTATTTTTAAGGTACAATGGGTGGTGCGGATGCCCTTTTACTGAGCGTTTACCGACAGTAAACCATTCGGCATTATATTCGTTACCAATTTCAATCATTTCTTTAACACAATTTATTAAATATGGTCGTTTTTCAATGATTGTTCCCCACGCTGCCCATACTGACGGAGTTAGACCTTCTTTATATGAAGAAAGTATGTAACGGAACGCTTTCATATTCTCATTATGCAAAAATTCATTGTTACAGGAATCCATATCATTCGGATTAGTTGCTCTCTGAGCATAAACGTTAAACATAATAAAACTGTCATAGCCGTTAAACCTTGCTGTTCTTTCAACAGATTTCAAAGTATTATCAAGGTCATCTGGCTTTGCAGTAGATGGATTTATACCAATACATATAAGCGGATTTTCACCTCTTGTACCTAAAATATAACGGTAATCGACATATTCATTCGGCACATAAATCCATTTATTTATATCATATTCATAAGAACCGTTCTTTTCGTTTTCGAGTGCTTCACTGAATGATAAAACGTTTAACTTTTGTGTTTCACAGGTTGGAATATGCATAATTCACCTCAAAAAATAATTGTTTTCAGAAAAAAATCATATACTTTATTATACTCATTTAACGCATTATTTTCAACATATTACGTCATATAAAAACAATTATTTTTGAGCTTCGTATTTCCTTGACATTTTCTTACAATATATTATAATTAAAGTGTATTGTTAAAATTTAAAAAGATAAGAAGGTTTTATTATGTACCATTCAATGACTATTGCAGGTCTTGAGAGAAAACTCCCTCTCTGCAGATTAAACGACGACCTTAAAATTGCAGCTTTTGTTATTTTTGGCGATGCTGAACTCACAGTTGCATGTGCAAGAGATTTATTAGAAAAAGCACCAGAATTCGATTACATAGTTACAGCAGAAGCAAAGGGTATTCCACTTGCACACGAAATGTCAAGACAAAGTGGCAAAAAATACTTTGTTGCAAGAAAGAAACCAAAGCTTTATATGACAGGTGTTTTTGAAGCTATTGTTAATTCTATTACAACCGAAGGTGAACAAAAGCTTTATTTAGATACTGCAGAAGCAGAAGAAATCAAAGGCAAGAGAGTTATTATTGCTGACGACGTTATTTCTCTTGGCGAATCTTTAAAAGCAGTGCAGACTCTTTTAGAAAAAGCAGGTGCTAACATTGTTGCTAATATGACTATTCTTGCTGAGGGTGATGCCGCAGATAGAAAAGATATTATCTACTTAGAAAAACTCCCACTCTTTAAAAATGACGGAACGGTATTAGAATAATGGCTGGTAAACTTTTTGTAGTTGGTACACCCATTGGTAACTTAGGCGATTTTTCACCGAGAGCAGTTGAAACTCTTTCTTCTTGTGATTTCATTGCAGCAGAAGACACAAGAGTCACAATAAAGCTCTTGAACCACTTTGGTATAAAAAAACCAATGATAAGCTATTATGAGCATAACAAAGCAGGGCGTGGCAATAAAATTATTGAAAGAATATTAAATGGTGAAACCTGTGCTCTTGTTTCAGATGCGGGTATGCCTATTATTTCTGACCCGGGTGAAGATTTAACAAAGCTTTGCTATGAAAACAATATTGAAGTGTGTGCTGTTCCAGGTCCAAGTGCTTTAATAACTGCACTTGCCATTTCGGGAATGAGTGCCGGCAGATTTACTTTTGAAGGTTTTTTAACTACTACAAAGCAGAACAGAAAAAAGCATTTAGAAGAGTTAGTAAACGAAAAGCGTACTATGATTTTTTACGAAGCACCACACAAATTACCTGCTACTTTAAAAGATATGGCAGAATATTTTGGTGACAGAAAAATAGCACTCGTAAAAGAGCTCACTAAAATTCATGAAAACGTTGAGCACACTACCCTTTTTAGTGCAAGAGATAAGTATAACGAAGTTGCACCAAAGGGTGAATTTGTAGTTATAGTTGAAGGTAAACCTGAAGAAGAAAAGACAGAAATCACTTTAGAGGATGCTACCTCTATGGCAAAAGAATTAATAAAAAGCGGTGTTTCAATTAACGAAGCATCTAAAGAAATCGCAAAGAAAACAGGTCTTAAAAAGAGCGATATTTATAAAGCATTACAAAATACGTAATTAGGTGTGATTAAATGTTATTTGGCGTACAATGGTACTTGTGGGTACTTCTTGTAATTGTAAGTATATTGGCAATTTTCGTCTGGATTAAAGCAATGTCTGCTTCAAGAATAAGACGTGAAAGATTAAAAAAAGAAGCAGAAATCTGGAAAAAAGATTACGAATTAAGGCAAGAATTCAAAACACTTACCTTAGAAAAAATCAATTCAACTAATACTAATAAAATGCTTTCTGGTGTGTGTATGAATATTCAGATTGAATTAGAAAATGCACCTGATATGAATGAAGCGTTTTTAAAGCTACCAGAAGAAAAGAAATTTGTTTATTGCTTAGAGTATTTTGATGAAGATTCCAGTAAAAGTCTTTCAACATTCTTTAAAAATAACGGTTCTCCCCTTACAGATTTTATAACACAGGCAATAAGAACTGTCGGTTACGAAGATATTTTACCACTTATTGAAACGATTTACCCGATGTATGATGACAACAGTGACGTTTCTATTGATTACACAGTAATAGATAAAACAGATGACAAATTCAAAGAAATTTACAACCCGAATAAGCTCTATGAATTAGTCAGTAAATACGTAAAATCAAACAAAGAAATTTTTATAAATTAAAGGTGATAAAAATGGCTACATTTTATCTTTCAGCATTCGCTGATGAAGCAGGTGGCGGAATTAAAGAACAAATTGAAGCTTTAAAGGCGCATGGTATGACTCATATTGAGCCACGTGGACTTGACGAAGGAAACATTTCACTTTACACAGAAGAACAAGCAAAAGCACTTAAAAAGATTTTAGATGAAAGTAAAATTCAGATTTCTGCAATCGGCTCACATTATGGCAAAATCAAAATAACAGATGATTTCACAGAACACTTTGAAAACTTCAAAAACTGTGTTAAGGTTGCAAAGATTTTAGGCGCAAAGAGAATAAGAATGTTCAGCTTCTATTTCTCAGAAAATGAAAAATTTGAAGATTACAAAGACGAGGTTTTCAGAAGAATAGAATTAATGTGTAACTATGCTTTAGAAAACGGAATTTTCTGCTGTCACGAAAATGAAAAAGGCATTTATGGCGACAATGAAGAAAGATGTTTTGAAATTCTTTCTCATTTCAAAGGTAAATTAAAAGGTGTTTTTGACCCTGCAAACTTCATCCAATGCGGTGTTAAAATTTTACCAGCATTTGAGCTTTTAAAAGATTATATTGACTATCTTCACATTAAAGACTGTGTTTATTCTGACGGTAGCATCCGCCCGGCAGGTGCTGGTGATGGTGAAATAGTTGAACTTTTAAAAAGATTTAACGAAGTAAAAAATGGCGACACATTCTTAACACTTGAGCCTCATTTAAAAGTATTTGACGGACTTAAAGACCTTGAAGAAGAAGGTGGCACAGCTGATAAATTAAAAGACGATTTCACATACAAAACAAATCGTGAAGCTTTTGATGTTGCGGCTGATGCACTTAAAAGTTGTTTAGAAAAAGCAAAGATTGTAGAGAATACAATCATTAGATATTAAAAGACAGCACACTTGAAAAAATCAAGTGTGCTATCTTTTATATGTTTACAATTATCGTGAATACCTTATTCTCATATTTAATAAGCATATCGCCTTTGTGCTTGTCAACAGTTCTTTTAATACTCTTTAAACCGAGACCGTGATTTTCTTTGTCGGTTTTTGAAGAAATGTAATTACCCGCCCTTTTCTTTGGTGCTTCGAGTGACGGATTTTTTATAGAAATAAAAATACCGCTTTCATCATTTGTTATTTTTGTTTCAATATATCTGTCACTCATTTTTTCTATTTTTACATTCGCTTCAATAGCATTATCAAGTGCGTTACTTAAAATTGTGCAGATATCCATACTCGGCACATTAATCTTTTCAAGTGAATCAACCTGAAAATGTGTCGCTATTCCGCTTTTTTGTGCCATAAGCATTTTTTCATTTATAACCGCATCTATTGCAGAATTTTTGCTCATTGAAATATATGTAGCCTCTTCAACTGCATCGGTCATTTTTTCGAGGTATTCTAAAAGCTCTTCTTTTGAGCCATTTTCTGCTATACCCTTTAAAGAGAATATATGATTTTTCAAATCGTGCCTTAATTCTCTCGTTCTGTTATAGCTTTCTTCAATTCTTAAAAACGACTCTTTTTCAAGACGCATTTGTGTATTTAAAAGGTCTTGGCGTCTTTGCATTTCTAACTGATTTTGAAGTCGTGAGAAAAGCATAAATACAAGAACATTAATAAAAAGGATACCTATTGTTGAAACGATGATATAAGCATTTATTTCTTCACCAGGTGCTAAACGGTCTATATAATACTGGTAAACTGTAAGCGTACCAAGTGTAGTAACTGGCACAGTAAGAAGTAAAAGCCAATATCTTAAAGGCACATTTTTGTTTTTTGATTTTGTGAAAAGACCCAAAAGAATAATTATTAAAAGCATAATTAGATTAGGCATTTCGATTGAAAGAATTCTGTAAAAGAAGCTTTCAGTATCCATATAAGGAATTTTTGTTATATATTCATCTATAAAGAAAGAAAACGCAAAATAAGACACTAACTTTGAAAGTGCTACAAACAATGAATAAATAACTACAAAAACTGCTTTCAAACGTTTTTGCCCGTCAAAAATTATAAAGACAATGGCAATCATTAAAAGCATCTGAATAACTGTTTTAATATTACCGCTTTGACCTGTTTCCTGAAGTGCTAAAAGAATTCCTGCACTTACTATAAATGCAATTCTTTTCGGGTTTTTACTTTTGAATTTATCCTCAAAAAACACATTCATAAGTAAAAATGCAAGAAGAATTTCTAACGTTGAAGAAAAAAGTCTTATTAAATAGAATAGTGATGTTTCTAAAAATTCTAACATTTAACTACCTCTTTGACCACAAATAAGCGTCTTTAACCTTTGTTGCCTTGCTTTTACTTACAGGCAAGCTAAAACCGTTTATAAGTAGAACCGAATCTTTTGACACACTTTTAATTTTTTGTGCATTTACTAAGTAACTCTGGTGTATTCTTATAAAATCTTTTTCTTTAAGTTCATTTTCTACATTATCAAGTTTTTCATAGAAAGAAAGAACTTCGTTTTTAGTGTGTATATTTAAAAGTCGTTTGTTGCTTTCAAAATATAAAATATCTGAAAGTGGAATATTTTTCACATTCGAAGATGTTTTTACAGTAAAGAAGCTCGTGTTGAGTTTTTTTAGTTCTAAAAGACACTCTCCAAAAACACGTGAAAACGCGTTGACTAAATCGGTCTTTAAAATATAACGGAACGCCTTAACTTCATAACCCGAAAAAACATACTCTGCAGAAGAAGTAATGAACACAATAAGCGAATTAACGCCAATATCTCTTAAAAGCTTTGCACACTCAACACCGTTTAACGTCTTCATTTTTATATCAAGAAAAATGATATCAAAGTGCTGTGTATTGTTTTCACATTTTTTAAGAAGCTCACTACCATCATAAAACACAGAAACTTCTGCTTCTAAATCATTTTTTGCTAAAAATTCAGTTGTACGATTTTCTATATAATCGCATATTTTCTTTTCATCATCACAAATTGCGATTGTAAGCATTATAACCACCTACCCCAATTATTTACACTATACCATAAACAGCGGTAAATTGCTACTGTTTTGTATTAAAATCCACACTCAAGCATTTCAACCATCGACATAATACCAAATGTTGCTACAAAAGAAGTTATAATTGATAAGAGCACTAAAGGATGAACAAACACTCTTGCATTTCTTCTTTTTTTAAACTCTATAAAAGAAACAACAATAAAAAAGATTGTTACTATTATCGGTAAAATAAAACCTATATTAGTTTGATAATGTAAAAAAACTACCGCCATTACAATCAAAAAAATAATACTTCCAAAATAGTCAATAAACCCCTTATTTACAAACGGCAAATTTGGTGACAAATACATTAAACCAACAAGAGCAATTATCACTCCGTAAAATATAGTTGTAACTAAACAAACCTTTTTTACTAATGGCTCTAACCTCCATTTTTCGTTTTTCATAATAACACCCCTTAACAACACAAATGCTTACTAAAAAGAATTTTCAACAAAATGAACAATACCGTAAGTTCCAGCAATAGATGTTGCAATTGAAGAAATTATTAATGGATGAATACCCAACAATGAATTCCTATTCTCTTTCACTTCATTAAATACTACACTTATTAAATAAAATACAATAACAAACGGAATAACATAAAGCAACATAGAGTAATACAATGGGATATATAAAACAAGCAAAAATGTAAGTACAGTTCCACTTAAATCAATATTTTCTAACACTCCATTTGATGAGCAGAATTTTTCTAAATACACTAAACCAATAAGAGTGAGTATTACTCCATAAAATATAGTTGTAGCTAAACAAACTTTTTTTACTATTGGCTCTAACTTCCATTTTTCACTTTTCATAATAACACCCCTTAACAACACAAATGCTTACTAAAAAGAATTTTCAACAAAATGAATAATACCAAAACTTCCGATAAAAGATATTACAATTGAAAAAACCACTAACGGATGAACAAATACTCTCGGATTCTTTCTTTTTGCTAATTCTATAAAAGCAACCGATATTAAAAATATCGTTACAATTACAGGAATAACATATATTAATTTTGTAATGTATAAGATAAGACTCACATAAAGAAGTACAACTATCAAAAAATTTAATATTTTTGTAACGGAGTCAAAAACATCATACAATTCTGAAGGTAAAAAATCTGCAACAAAATCAATAATATTTATGAGTCCTCCAAGAAAAATTGCGAAACCATAAAATATACTTACTAAAAGACATATACACCTTGTTGCCTCTTCTAACTTCCATTTTTCACTTTTCAAAAATTTCATAATAATACTCCTCAATAACAAAATCACTTATAAATTTATATTTAAAACGCTCTTTCTATCAGATTTGTAATAACCACTGTACCTACAACAGATGATGCAATTGAAGAAAGCACTAACGGATGAACAAATACTCTTGGATTCTTCCTTTTCACTAATTCTATAAAAGCAACTGATAATAAAAACATTGTTATAATTATAGGCGGAATGTAAATCACCTTAGTCCAATAAAAGAAGATGTGCACCCAACATATAATTGAAAACAAAATATCTCCGACTCCACTGAATGATAAGAAAAACATTGAAAGGTAAATTAATCCCGCAAGAGCGATTATAACGAAATAATATATAGTTGTAACTAAACAAACCTTTTTTACTAATGGCTCTAACTTCCACTTTTCTTTTGAATTTTTCATAATAATCACCCACAAAATAAAAATACAGATGAAGTTTTACCTTCATCTGTATTTTATTCTTTTTAATATAAAATTTGCTCAAAATGTAACTTTTGGGTGTGTTTTTGTAATTTTTGGTTATTTTAAATCTTTAATGTTACACCTTTCTCGTCATACCAACTACCAATATCTGTTTCTGGACCTACTTTTGATTCATCCTCTTTATATCTTACAGTATAGGTGTATGCAATTAAACCATTAGCTGTTTCATCTTGATAAGCGTAACCGTATTTTGTTGAGTAAGAATGAAAATCGCCAAGGGATTTTACTACTTCCCAGTTTGTAGAACCAGGGGCTTTTCTGTATAAAATAGCAGTATCACTGTAAAAGATGGCCTCTTCAAGATGCACATAAACTAAATTTGAGCCATCAACCTTTGAAACAACCTTATTTACATGAGTCAATTTCGGGATACCATGCAAATTAACCTTTTTGCCACTCAAATAACTTTTTGAACCATCCTCATAAATTGTCGCAAGTTTAACATCGTAGGTACAACCTTTTTCTAAATTCGAAGGTAAATAACAATAAGTTGTTGCTGATGCACATCTTTCTACCTCTATCGAATTTTCTTTATATGAAGCATCAGTATAGGTAACTATATATTTTTTGGCACCTTCAACATTTTTCCAATTCAATTTAATTTGTTTGGATTCCAATTCAGCTGAAATTTCTTCTACATACTTATCAGGAAATTTAATAGTTATTACATTTCTGTCTATAGATGTTGTTTCTGTATAAAAACCATTATCACCTGTTAAATACACAACTGCCATTTTATATTCGCCATTTGCATCAGGATAAACACCAGCATCTCTTAACTGACTTTCTGCTATCTGCTCTGAGTTTCCATTTGCGTAATGTGAAAAAACATTAACCCAATTTCGTGTTTGATAATCATAGAAATAATATACACGAGGAATAACCTCATCTTCCTTCGTTGCTATCCAAATGTAATTATTAACATCACGATACTCATAACTACTATATGATTCCAATTCAATCTTTTCATTTGGTAAAGATACATTTGGAGCAGTTCTGTAAATATTCATTTCTGTAGCGCTTTCGTGTTCCTCCCCATAATAAAACGCATTGATTTTATAAACATAATTCACACCATCAATTGCAGTTTCATCAAGCACTTCTAAATACTTTTTATCACCTGATGCATTTAGTGTTATTATAAGTTCATATTGAGTCTTTTCACCTGTTTCTTTATCAACAGTAGCTCTGTAAACATTGTATTTTTCTGCTAATTTGTTTACTTCCCATTGTAAACGATTTCCTGCAACAAGATTCTCTTTAGCTGTTATATTAACATTAGGATATGATTCAAATTCATAAGAGTCACTTGTGCTCATTAAATCCCCTCGAACCGCTTCCACACAAAATTCCAACTTACCAAAAAGTTCTTTACCCGTATCGTATGTTTGGAATTCATTGAAAACAGTTGAACCTAACAACTCCCAGTCATTATTCCCTTTTACATAAACATTGTATTTTGTAGTCCTACTATCACCAGTCCAGGAGATTTTCTGGTAACCTTCACCAAGCCAAATTTCTACTTTGGTAATTACAGGCTTACCAAGAACAAAATATTCAGCGCCCTTGCTATTATAACTACCATTCACTTTTTCGGTAGTTGCACGTACAGTGTAGCTAAATGCACTTTGAGCATTTGCGGTTGTATCGGTAAATGCAAGTGTATTTGCATCAACCTTCGCTAACTCTGTGAACTCAGCCTTTTCATCTAAAGTTTTTCTGTAAACTGTATAACCCGTAGCACCATTTACAGAACTCCAACTGATACTAAGTCCGTTATCAGTCACAACAACAGGATTAAGCTCAGGAGCTGCTAAGAAAGTTCTGTTTTTAGTAGCCTTATATGAGCTTACTGCCGTACCATACTCCGTAGGAATAGCCGCTTTAACTGCATATTTATAACGACTACCACTATTTTTTGCAGTGTCATCATAGTAAGTTGTACCAGTTATGTTTTTTGCTACAAGCTTATATTTACCATTGTTTTCACTTCTGTAAATTCTATATGTAGCAGTAGGAGAAGAGCTCTTCCATTTAATTTCTATTTTATTATCTGTTGTAACATTAACGGCAGTAACCTTAGGTGCTTTAGCATAAAGCGCCAAAAGACCGTTATATTGACACCTTGTTTTAGTTCCGTTTTTGTCGCAACCCTTTACTGTATACATATAGGTAACGTTCTTATCTTTTATTGATTTATCTGTATAAGAATAAGTATCACCTTTCACAGTTGCAATTTTCTTCCATTTGGCATCGGTTACACCTTTACGATACACAACGTACTTTGTTGTACCGTTTGAAAGTTTCTTCCAAGTGATTGTAGGGCCATCCACAGTGTTTTTTACACTTTTTAAAATAACAACTTTTTGCTTGAATTTAGGCTTAAGTGTTACTTTGAGTTTAAAGCTTTTTACTGATTTTTCTGAAACCTTAACGTTCTCTCCATCTTCTGTTTTCGCAGCATATGTAGCACAATAATACGTTTTATCTGATTTGAAATTACCCTTTAATTTAATTGCAGGTGAAAAAACATATGACCCCGAATCAGCACAATAAGTAGAGCCACCACCTACAAGCTTGGTCATATCTTTATCGGAGTAAATTTCATAAAAGAAATATACATCATTAGAAGTTGATTCAATTAAAAAATTGATGTAATCATAATCACCATAAAGCTTTACTGTGGAAATACTTTTTGTAAACTTAGCATCTGTCGGCACCATATAGCCGTAATTTGCTTTAATAAAATCAACTGATGCAGCTTGTGCTCCAACTGCAATTATACTAAAAAGCATAATCACTGCAAGAATCATCATTATAAATTTTTTGGTTGTTTTCATTTAATCTCTCCTTATATTTATCTTAATATCATCATGGAAATGAATACGCCGTTAAACCAGGTATTCTTTGTACACCATTGCTTTTATCACTACCCACGTCAAAACCAGTCTGTGGTAATTCAGGCTCCGGGAAAAGTTCTATCACCTCTGGTATTTCTTTGACTGCTGGGTAAGTTACCTGTTCCCTTGTAGGCAAATCATTATACATTTCTCTGTATTCTTCAGCTTGTTCTTCCAAAGACTGACGAAGCATAACTTCACCTACGTGTATCCCTTCTTCTTGTGCTATTGAAAACGCTTCTCGATATTCAGGGTCAATATCATCAAGATTAAATTCTGGTTGAGTTTCCTGATATTCAGCATTATATTCTGCTATTTCTGTAGTAGGCTCTGTAACCTCTTCTGTAACAGGTTCTGTTGTAGTTTCTTCAACATACACTTCTGTGGTAGATTCTTCTACAACAGGGATTTTATTTTGTGCAGATTCTTTCGCACTGACCTTTGGAACTGTACCCAGACACACAGCTACAACAATTACTGCAATAAAAAACAGAACTAAAACCATTTTTAAACTCTTTTTATAAGACACTACAAATTTTATTCTATCCTTTATGCTTACTTCGCCAAATGCCAATGGATGAATAATCCCTCTGCCTTCATTTACTGCACATCTGAGCAACGCCTCGGCATACAATTTTCTCTTTTCTAATGTGTAGTTTTTAACTACTCTTTCATCACAAGCAAGTTCAATATCTTTAGTAAAAAGTTTAAAGCAAACCCAAACCAACGGATTAAACCAATGAACTGCCAGTAATATGAACGCAAAAAGCTTTGTTACATTATCAAAGCTTTTGATATGGGATTTTTCGTGCGATATAATATGTGAAAGTGTTTCATCATCTAAATTGAACGGAATATATATTTTAGGTTTCATTACCCCTAAAACAAATGGCGAAACTATTCTTTCACTCTGGAAAATATTATCCTCCATTTTTATCGCATCTCTTGTATTTTTATATAATCTCCAAAAACTAACTACGCCATAAATCAAGATAATCGAAGTACCTATTGCCCACAAGCCACAAACCACAGACCAGTCATTACCCGAGTTACCAACACTTTCTATTTGTGGTGCAACAACATTGGTGGTAACACTCTTCTGTTCACCTATAATTGTGACAAAAGATGATGGCAACAAACTGAACTTACTTTCTATATTAAATGGTAAAATCAGTTTTATTCCAATAAGTAACCATAAAATTAACCTTGAATTTTTTGACGAGTTTTTAAATAAGAAACGAATTAAAAGTATCGCCATTATAAAAACATTGGATGACAATGTTACAGAAAATAGCAACTCAAACATTTCTTTCATAATTATTCTCCTGCATTTTCAATAATCTTTTTAATCTCGTCGATATCTGTTTTACTTAACTTTTTGCTTTTTGAAAAAGCAGCAATAAATGCAGGTAAGTTATTTTCAAATTTTTTCTCAATAAGCTCATCAACCTCAGAAACCTGAATTTCTTCTTTTGTGTAAACAGGAATTACTGTTGAACCTTCTTTTTTGAGAACCCCACGCTCTTCTAATCGTTTAATTACCGTATATGTAGTAGTTCTGGACCAGCCAATTTTCTCCTTACAAACTTTCGCAAGGTCTGACATAGTCATCGGTGCATTTTCCCACATAATAAGGCAAAAACGATATTCACTTTCAAATACTTTTGGTGTTTCCACCCTCTCATCACCCCTTCATGCAATTAAGTACAGATTAAAAGTTTAATCTGATAGACAAATCATACTACTTTTACTAAATAATGTCAATATAAAAAACAGTTAATCGACAATAAAGCGATTAACTGTTGTTTTTCTTAATCAAATACAATATCTTTATTAAGCTCTACAAGTCTTACTTCATAAGCTTTCATAATATCAGCTTCAAATGGAAGCTCAGGGTTTTCAACTCCCAACTTTTTCATAAGCTCTTTTGTGAAAAGTGGGTTCTGAATTAAGAAAGGTCCTAAAAGATACGTGCCAAAGAAATTATTTCTCTTAACACCTTCATTTTTACTCTCAATTGAAGCACCAAAGCCCTTTTTCACTGAAATAAACTCGTCGTTTTTTTCTATATTGTAAGTATGTGAAAATCTGCTTGTGTAACCAACAATATCAATATTCTCATATTCACCAACAAAAAGCGAGTTATTTCTTTTTGGAATAGTTCTTACAGAATTAAACGAAAAGATATTTAAAGCATCAATTTTTGTTCCATCCGTATTCTCAATATACTTACCAAAAATCTCAAACGCATTACCAGTAGTTAAAAATACAACACCTTTATCTATAAGTGTATTTATTCTTTCTTCGTAACCCTTTAAACGTGAAAGAATTTTCTCCTGATTTGATTCACTGCAAGAACCGATATAAACCATATCAACGTCTTCAGTTAAAAATCTTGGATTTTCTTTAATAGGTGTTTCAATGAATTCTTCATCTGGTAAACACAATTTAAAATAGCGCATATTCGCTTTGTCACCAAAAAGACAACAAACCTCAGGGTAAAGAATTTCAATTTTCATTATTGTTTACCCCCATTCTCATTGAATGCTTTAAAGTCAGCTATGATTTTTTCTTCTACTTCACACGCTAAATCGTAGGTTGAAGTATCGTGAAGAAGGTAGAATTTTGAGACGTTTTTATCAATTAACTTTATTGCCTTGAACTCATCTTCTTCACAAAGAATTTTTTCTTCTGGAAGACCTGCAATTAAAAGTCTTAATTTGTAGTCAAAGCATCTTGGACCTGCTAAAATAACCTGCTTCATTTCAGGTGTATTTAAAAATTCAAAATCAGCATCATAAATCCAGCCAATAAACTCTGAAGAATCTTTTCTTTCAAAAAGGTCGTCAATCATAATAAATACTGATTTTTCGCCTTCTTCGTGACCAACAAAATCAAGAGTTCTTGAGCAAGAAACTGAGTTCTGACCTTTAGCCATAGTACGTATAATAGACGTGTTACCAACCTTACCCTCTTTATAACGGGTCTGGGTAACACTGATTTTACGAAGATAATCTTTTACTTTTTCGGTATCAACGTTAAATTCATTCATTAAAGAAATAGCCGCAAGCTCGTTATAAATATTGTAAAGTGCACGGTTAACCATAGGGTAAGTATCTTCTTTACCATCAATACTTACTGTTATTAACTGGTTATCATAATCAATATTTGTAAGATGATATTTCGCTTCATATGACTTGAAATCACAATTAGGACAATAAGCATTACCTATATGGTGATATCTGAGAAAATTAAACTTTAATTTTTCGTTACATTTAGGACAGAATGAAAAGTCGTTAATCAAATTTACACATTCGGTAACGTCTGTAGGAAGTCTGTCAATTGAAAAATAAACTCTCTCATTTTCTTTAAGAAGTTGTGAAGACTGCAAACAGTCCGCATTAAGAATAAGCTTTGTAGTTTTTGGCACGTAAGTGTCTAAAATACTGAAAATATATTCAGGGTGAGCGTTACGCTTTATTGAATCTCTGAAAAGGTTTGTAACAATAAGGTAATCTGGCTTAATAAATGGCAAAATGAGTCTTGAAAAACGCTCGTCAACCTCTAACGCCAACACGTCAATTTTAGGTTTACCAAACACATTTACGCTATGAGTCAATGCAGTTGCAACACCTGTGTTGATATTTGAGCCATATCTGTTTGAAACTACCCTGTAGCCACTTTCAGAAAGAATATCAGCAACCATATTGGTAGTTGTAGTTTTACCATTTGTACCTGTAACACAAAGCACATTAGGACTTTTCTTTGTTTGTGCTAAATAATCAGGGCAGATTTTAAGTGCCAAATACCCCGGGAACATTGTTGCATTTCTTTTTAAAAGCTTTAAAAGAATATAAGCGGACTTTGATGCCCACAATGCTATAAAATATCTTAATTCACTCATTCTGCTTCTCCTTCTAATTGTGAAGTACAGTTAGGGCATCTTGTTGCTTCAATATTAATTTCACTCTTACAGAAAGGGCAAACCTTTGTTGTTGGTGCTTCTTCTACTGGTGCTTCTTTACTTTTACCTATATCACGAATTCTGTTAATACCCTTTACCATAAGGAATACAACAAACGCGATAATAATAAAGTCAATTACAGATTGAATAAAAAGACCATAACTTAATGTAGCAGCCCCTGCTTCTGTTGCAGCTTCTAAAGAGTCATATTCTTTACCATCAAGAGATATAAAAAGCTCTTTCACTGAAACCTTACCAGTAATAAGCGTAATAAGTGGTGTAATGATATTATTTACAAGTGAATTAACAATAGCAGTAAACGAACTACCAACAATAACACCAACTGCAAGGTCAATAACATTACCGCGTGATATAAATTTTTTAAATTCGTTCATAAAACCTGAACCTTTCTTTAATTCTTTTTGCAATTCTTTTTTTAATTTGTTTTCCATATCTTTTTTCAAAGCAGTTTCAACATTCGTCTGAATATCTGCCATATTCCACAACTCCTTACAAAAGTTTGATATATTATAACATATTGCACAATAAATTTAAAGTATTTTATTTCAATTTCAATAATTTTTTTTGCTTTTTAAATCTCAATTCGCTTGATAATTTACTTTTTCGGGTGTATAATTATTAAAAACTAACAAGGTGGTGTTTCTTTTGGTATTAGTTGCTGATATTGGTAACACAAATATAACACTTGGTATATATAAAAACGATGAATTGATTTTAGTTTCAAGACTCGCAACTCAGAGGCACAGAACAAGTGAACAATATGCTATTGAGCTTAACGCTGTTTTCAATTTAGAAAATATAAATGGTAGCTTTGAGGGTGCAGTTATAAGCTCTGTTGTTCCTGAGCTTACCCGTGCTTTTAAAGATGCAATTAAAAAAGTTGCAAAGGTAGAGCCACTTGTTGTTGCTGCTGGAATTAAAAACGGTCTTAAAATTGCTACTGATAATCCAAAAGAAGTTGGTGCAGATTTAGTTGCTGGTGCAGTTGGTGCTATTTCACAATATGAATTACCTTGTCTTGTTATGGATTTAGGCACAGCAACAAAAATTTCTGTTATAGATGAGGGTAACGTATTTTTAGGTTGCACAATAGCCCCTGGTATTGGTATTTCTTTAGATGCTTTATCTTTAAGAACTTCACAATTACCCGCTATTGATTTAAGCGCACCGGAAAAAGCGATAGGTACTAACA
>SVOI01000075.1 GCA_015066465.1 Oscillospiraceae bacterium | reverse complement strand
CTGCTAAAGAACTCATTAGACTTCAGGGTGTTGATACATTTAACTGGTACAACCGTACCGACACTACCCTTTCAAGCGCAAGACTTCGTTCACTCAAGTCTTTCCACGACTGGTGCGTTGCGAATGGCTTAATGAAATAATTGCGAAGCAATTATTTCATTAAAGTGCTGAGTGCTGAGTGCACAGTGCTGAGTTAAGGAAGCCTTACGGCTTGATTATAATATTAGTTTATTAAGAAAGTTCTATCATTTTCAGTTTATGAAAACGATAGAACTTTTTTATTAATTTAATAAATCTTCGGGAATTTCTGCACCAGTACGTCTTGTGTATGAATAAGGTGAACAATAAAAATCATCGAATTTGAAATATAAAAAACTATAAATCAATTCTGGATGATTTTTTAATTGAAATGACACATACTCTGGTAATTCTGATGAACAAACTGTAGTTATTAAATACCTATTACTCAAGTGATCTTCCCATAATTTTTTCTGATAACTTACTATATCAGGATCGGAACATTCCAAAATATTAAAATCATCAATTTCGTAATTATATTGTTGTAAAATATTACCTTTGACTAAGAAGTAGTTTTCATTATTTCTATTTACAATAAGAATATCGTTATCTAACTCGCCATTTGATGAATATATATTAACATCATCAATAGTATAACACAAAATAAGTTTTGATAAATCTACTCTCCAGAAAACACGACTTTCATAAGCAGAATACGAACTACGAGTTACATTATATTTATTATCATTAATATAACATATTTCATTAAGAAAACGAACTTCCGCATCTTGATACTTTGCATTCTGATTTTCAACAAATTGATTATCAAAAATTGACAAGTCGTAAACAAGCGTTTTTTCTTTTGGTTCTTCTTGCGGTTGCTCAAAATCAATAAAAAACGAAATTACCAAACCAATAAACAAAAATGCAAGTATCGACGTAATAGCAACATATATCCTGAATAATATTTTTCGGATTTTTCTTGATTTTTTCTCAGTCATAAAATCACCTGTAAAAAGCGAAACACTAATTATTATAGCGTCGCAGACCCGAAATTCTGCATTCTGCACTCTGCATTCTGCATTTTATCAATCACGAGTTAATTCCTTTATGTAACGTTTAAAGAACACAACGCCGTCGCCTAATGCTGAAACAGGGATTCTTTCGTTTGTACCGTGAGTTGTTAAGAGAAGCTCTGTTGATACTGGGAATGGAGAATAACGATAGATATTATCGCAAACTGGTTCATACTGACGTGAGTCTGTACCACCCATAACGAGATATGGAGCAATAATATTATCTTCGTCCATTGATTTACAGATTTTAGCGATTGTTTTAAATGCTCTTGAATCTGTTGGTGAAATTTTTGAAGGATTATTACCTTTAACTAATTTAACCTCTGCATCCTTACCAGCACATTTTTTAAGGTGTGCTTCAACAGTTTCAATAGTCTGACCTGGCATAATTCTAAGGTTAACGTTAATTGTAGCCTTTTGTGGAAGCACGTTTGGTGCAGGGCTACCACTTGCCATTGTAACAGCAGTTGTTGTTCTTGTCATACAAGCTGCTGGTGGAATCTGAATCATAATTTTTCTGATTAATGGTTTTAAGATTGGAACGTTACACATTACACATCTTACAGGGTAAGTTGTATTTTTACCGATTTCTGTAAATAATGCAGACATCATTGGTGTAATTTCTTCTTTAAACTGATTATTTTCAAGTTTGCAGATAATTTTAGCAAGTCTGCCTAAAGCTGTGTGCTTTGGTGGTTGTGATGAGTGACCGCCTTTAGCGAAAGTAGAAATTTCAAAGTCAACGTGACCTTTTTCAGCAACACCGACACCAGCTAATTTCTTATTGATAACACCTTTAACATTAACAGGAAGAATTGCGCCACCTTCGTCAATTACGCTATCGAGCTTAATGCCTTTTTCTTTGAAGTATTCCATAATGCAGTAAGCACCTGAATGTCTTCCTTCTGCCATAACTTCTTCGTTATGACCAAAGCAAAGGTAAACGTCTCTTTCTGGAACGTAACCTTCTTCAAGAAGTGTTTCAACAGCTTCCATAACACCAATAAGGTGGTTTTTAATATCGAGTGCACCTCTACCCCAAACAAAGCCATCTGCTACAGTACCACTGAATGCCGGGTAAGTCCAGTCTTCTTCTGTACCCTTTGAAACTGGAACAACGTCCTGATGAGCAAGCATACAAATTGGCTCTTTTTCAGGATGAGCACTCTTCCAATGGAATACAAGGCTTTTCTTTGAAATAATTGTCTTTTCAAGCTTTGAATGAATAAGTGGATAAGCACTTTCTAAGAAAGCATGAAATTCATCAAACTTAGACCAATCAACCAAATCATCATTGAAATTTGAAATTGTTGGAATCTGAATTGCTTTTGAAAGATTGTTTATGTATCTTTCAACGTCTGCTTTTTCATCAGGATAGCCATCCAAATCTTTCATAGGCTTTGCTTTGTAGGTTGTAGCAGCTCTTAACATACTGATACCAACACCAGCAGCTGCAGCAATACCAACACCGCCTGCTATCATAGAACCGATTGCCATAATAAACACACTCCTATATAAACTTAAATTATAAATTAAAATAATGACATCTGGTCGCTTTCTGGTAAATCACCAAAAGCACCACATTTTCTTAAAATCTCAATTGTAGATTTACCAGCTCTTGCTCTGTCTTCAAAATCTTCAATTGAAGAGAATTCTGGTCCGCCGTCATTTCTTGCGTTTGCAAGTTGCTCGGCAGCAGCATCACCTACACCAGGTAACGCAGAGAACGGCATTCTTATTTTTCCGTTTTCTGGTACGTAAGAATGAGCAGTTGATTTATAAATATCAATAGGTAAAAATTCAACACCACGAGCCATTGCTTCGTGAACAATCATCATAATTGTCTGTCTGTCTTTTTCAACGTTTGAAGCTGTACCCTCTTTAACTTTTGCTTCAATTGATTTCAAAAGAATTTTAACAGCATCTCTACCCTTTGACATTGACTCTGCATCAACGTCGCCACCACGAACTGTAAGATATGCACAGTAATACTCAAGCTTATAATAAATCTTGAACCAAGCAAGTCTTAATGATGCAATAATATATGCAGCAGCGTGAGCTTTAGGGAACATATATTGAATTTTATCGCAAGACTCAATATACCACTGTGGAACGTTGTGAGATTTCATTATCTCTTTCATTTCTGGTGTTAAATACTTATTCTTTTTACGAACAGTTTCCATTATATTAAATGCATCTTTAGGCTCAAGACCACAGTGCATTAAATAAACCATGATACTGTCACGAGTACCAATAACTTCTGAAATTGTACAAGTACCCTCTTTAATAAGCTCCTGAGCATTGCCGAGCCACACGTCAGTACCGTGTGAAAGACCTGCAATCTGAATAAGGTCTGCAAAGGTCTGTGGTCTTGCTTCTAAAAGCATTCCTTTTGTGAAATCAGTACCCATTTCAGGAATTGAAAGTGTACCAGTAGGCCATAAAATATCTTCTTCTGTAACACCTAACGGCTCAGGTGAAGTACAAAGTTCATAAAGCTTTCTGTCACTTATATCAATCTCCATAACGTCGACACCCGTAAGGTCGTAAAGATGCTTATAAATTGTAGGAACATCGTGACCGAGCTCGTCGAGTTTTAAGAGCGTATCGTGCATTGAGTTGAAGTCAAAGTGAGTTGTAATAATACCCTTTGAACCATCTTCTGCAGGGTGTTGAACTGGTGTAAAATCTTCAACATCATAAATATTAGGAACAACAACCATACCACCAGGGTGCTGACCTGTTGTTCTTTTAACACCTGTACAACCTAATGTAAGGCGGTCAATCTCGGCTTTTGTGTATGTAAGTCCACGCTCGTCAAGATATTTTTTAACGTAACCATAAGCAGTTTTTTCGGCAACACCTGAAATAGTACCCGCTTTGAACACGTGAGTTTTACCGAACAATTCCTCAGTAAATCTATGTGACTGGCTCTGATATTCACCCGCAAAGTTAAGGTCGATATCGGGTGATTTATCGCCAAAGAAACCAAGGAAAGTTTCAAATGGAATTTCGTGACCATCTCTTACAAGTGGTTCACCACAATCAGGGCAATTTTTCGGTGGCAAGTCAAAACCTGAACCTATTTCACCATGTAAGAAAAATTCTGTATAACGACATTTTGGACAACGGTAATGTGGTTGAAGTGGGTTAACCTCTGAAATACCAGCCATAATAGCAACGAAGGATGAACCAACAGAACCACGGGAACCAACGTAATAGCCGCATTCTTCTGAATGCTTAACAAGAAGTCTTGCAATCATATAAAGACCAGCGAAACCATTCTTTATAATAGACTGAAGCTCTTTTTCAAGTCGGCTTGAAACAACTTCTGGTAAATCTTCGCCGTACCATTCCCTTGCTCTGTCCCAACAACATTTAGTTAAATCTTCTTCAGCATCTTTAACATCAGGGTTGAAAGTACCGTTTGGAATTGGCTGGATATTCGAGTCTATCATATCAGCAATAAGATTGGTATTTGTAATAACAACCTCTCTTGCAGTTTCTTCACCAAGGTAAGCGAAATCTTCTAACATCTCTTTTGTAGTTTTAAAATAAAGAGGTGCCTGATTATCAGCATCCTTGTAGCCTTGACCAGCTTGTAAAATTGCTCTGAATTTAGCATCGCCTTCATTTAAGAAGTGAACGTCACCAGTAGCAACAGTTTTTTTACCTAATTTATCACCTAAAGCAATAATTTCACGGTTAATCTGCTCTAAATCTTCAAAAGAGTTTACTCTGTCATACTCTTCATCATTTTTAGTAATCATAAAGCTGTTGTTACCATTTGGTTGAATCTCAAGGTAATCGTAAAACTCTGCAATTTTAATAAGCTCTTCTGGACTTTTTCTTTCAAGAAATGCACTATAAAGCTCACCTGCTTCACAAGCACTACCAATTATTAAGCCTTCTCTGTGTTTTTCAATAAGACTTTTTGGCATTCTTGGTCTTTTATAGAAATATTCTAAGTTAGAAGCAGAAATAAGTTTATAAAGATTTTTCAAACCAACTGTATTTTTAACGAGTAAAATACAGTGATAGCTTTTCGATTTTTTTACTTCTTCGGCATCCATAGTTGTGCCATCTGAATTGTAATCATCTACAAGATAACATTCACAACCATAAATTATTTTAATACCTGAACCCTTTGCTGTGTTACACGCTTCTGGGAAGGCTTGTACACAACCGTGGTCTGTAATAGCAATTGCTTTGTGACCCCAGCTGATTGCTCGTTTAACTAATGACTTTGCACTACTCATAGCGTCCATAGCAGACATATTTGTATGAAGATGGAGTTCTACACGCTTTTCTTCTGCATCGTCAGTAGTTTCAAACTTCTGAACAGTTGAGATAGACTTAGCATCAATTATGGTTTCGCCTTTATATGTATCAAACTCAGGATAACCGCGAACTATAACGGTCATACCCTCTCTCAATTTGGTAACAAGCGACTCAAACTTTTCAGCTTGACCAAATAATTTAACCGTAAACGAATAGGTGTAATCAGTTATGTTAAATTCAATAACACGATATTTTTCATCTTTTATAAGTCTGGTTTCCAACTTAAAAATATCTCCCCAGACTACAACTTCTTTATCATCCAATGAAATTTCTTTCATTTTCACAGGATCTTTTTTTATTTCGTTACCATAAATAGAAGTTGCTGTTTCTAAATAAAGCGGAATACCAGGGATAACACGTCTTTCTTTCGGTTGAGACATATCAACAACAGGATTATTCACAGCATCAATTTCTTCCTGTCTTTTGATAAAATCATCCATTGAACTGTTTTCGCCTTCAAGGTTGACAGTTATTTTTTTATTGAAGTGCTCAAATATATAATTTTCTAAAAATGTATCTGCCGCAGCGTTTTTACATATATCGCAACCACCAGATAAAAACTTGATTGTTAAAGTATCATCTTCGTAAGTATATTCAGAATTATCTAAAAACCCGTTTGTTTGCGGAACGTTAACCTTTAACACCTTTAAAAGCATTGGAAAACAACTGTAATCTAATGCTTCTGGTGGTAAATAGAAATTGAATTCTACCGTTTTAAATCTTAAAGCAATTTTTATTTCATTTGCAGTTGCTTTAAGACACATAATATTCTTAAATTCTTTAAAATGAAGATTTGCAGTAAGTTTCAAATCTTCTTTATGTATATATAAATCAGAAAACGTTGTATCTTTCAACATTTCCCTGTATTTCGGTTCGCTTATATACTCCCCGAATACATCTAAAAATAAATTGCTCATATTTTTTCGATTTCCTTTAATAATTCACTAACTATATCTTTTTC
>SVOI01000018.1 GCA_015066465.1 Oscillospiraceae bacterium | reverse complement strand
GCTCCAAAGACTACAGGAAACTGTAGTCTTTATTTTTTGGAGAAACTAAATTGAATAATAACACAGGGATTCGAACCTCTCGGCGAAGCCGAACACAATCGGGTGTTCGCGTAGCGAATGATGGGCAGAGCCCATCGAATCCCGTCACAAGCTCCAAAGACTACAGGAAACTGTGGTCTTTATTTTTCAGAGAACAAAACTAAAATAAACCTATTAGTTGAAAAATTCAAAAGAACATGATATATTAAAGAAAAATATAAACGTGGATAATTTGGTGGAGGTAGTTATGAATAAAGAACAACTTAATGCAGCCCAGAATGCTATGACAGCGTGGTTGTCTCATCCTAATGAATTAGGTAAAAAGCCTTTTCAAATAGATTGTACAAAAGAATTTGATCTTCATAATTTACATTATTATATTTTTCGCTTTAAAGAAAAAATGTTGGGTGAATGGAAACTTGGAGTTTGTGGTGGTTATGAAAATGATTCTCTTGAACATTGCGGTCATATTTTTAGTAATTTTAATAAATACAATGATAAAAACGCTCTTGAGGAATCAATCGAAATTGTTGAGAAAATACGCGCATATTGGATGAATAAAGCAACTGAAATAGAAAAATCAAATAAACAGGACGATTTGCAAACAAAAATAAAGAAGAATACAACTTTCAGAACACAAGATGAAATACCCGTTGAAGATATTGAAACTCAATTTATTAAAAATGAGAATCGCTTTTATCTGAATGTTGGACAAATTGATTGTCCAACAGGAAAAATTGTTGTGGCTGATCCTTTAGCGTATCTCCCAAGTTCAAAGTTTTGTCCTCTTCTTGCAGAATCTGTTCCGAGTGGTACATATTCTGTTGAAGTTTCTGTATGCAGACAAGAGGAAATTGGTGTTCGTATGTGTACTGCAAAACTAAAAATAAAAGACTCAAAGGTTGTTGTTTATAAAAAAACTAGAGCAACAAAAGAAACTGTTGTAGAACTTAAAAACGGGGATGTTCTTGAAGGTTTCCCTGTGGATGCCGGAATGATTTGTTTTTGTGATGCCCAAATAGCAAATGAATACAGGACTTTTCTCGATAAATGGTATTCCGAAAATCCTGATAAAAACCATTACGATGATTATTTTGCAAAATATTTTGAGGAAAGTTATCAGAAAACACCTGCTTACCAAAGAGAAGGTGGAGACTTTATCGAATGGGCTAATCCTGAAACAGGAAATAAATTTGTTATGATTGCTTCGGGATTGGGCGATGGCTTTTATAATAGTTATTATGGTTACGATTGTAATGATGAGATATGTGAAATAATAATACCAATGGTCAACCCTGAAATATTTGGTTGCTGAAAAATGACAAAGTGTCTATAAACAGAAAAAACTTATCCTTAACTACAACGTCAGGTCGCAGGTTCGAATCCCGTCACAAGCTCCAAAGACTACAGGAAACTGTAGTCTTTATTTTTTGGAGAAACTAAATTGAATAATAACACAGGGATTCGAACCTCTCGGCGAAGCCGAACACAATCGGGTGTTCGCGTAGCGAATGATGGGCAAAGCCCATCGAATCCCGTCACAAGCTCCAAAGAGACTATAGGAAACTGTGGTCTTTATTTTTTAGCCCAAATATTACAAAAAACGGTCCAAAAATTACATATCACACAATTTTTAATATTTCCTTGCTATAGTATAATTAACAGATGGGTTATGAATATTTGAATATTAATTATAAACCCATTCGGTGAAAGGAGATAACACCATGTGTAATTCGGATAACAATAATTTTAACGACTCTACTAACTTAGAGATTGTAGAAAATAGTAAAACATCTTTTAATGACGTTTGTAAAACAATATGGAACAATGTGATTTGTAAAGACAGTATCATCATGGCGGGGGTAATATTTATTGCATTGTGCACAATAAACATAGTGTCTGTATTTGATTTGAGTTTGGGTTATTGGTATTTTGTAGAGCCTTTAACACCCGTTTATCCCAGCATTGTTGAGTTAGCTTTTTACCTTGTTGGATTTATATTTTTTACTGTTTACACGATAATGTGCTGTAGGTACAATTTAAAAAAGCAATTGCTTGCTATAACATCTGCATTAGTATTAATTATCCTTGGCTCTTTTATTACAAGCGGTTTATTTTTCCCTTTATTCAATGCCGCTACTCTTGTATTTAATTTCTTAATAAATAGTCCTGAACACGAAAATACTTTAAGTGGCATAATTCCCTATATAGCAAATCTTGTTTTTCTCATTGCTTACACTTGTTTTGTGTTCCGTGCATATGTAAAAAAATGTACGACAAAAAAATATCGTTTGTCATTAGTTAAAATTGCAGCAATTCTTTCTGTTGTTTTTACAGGGTTTCTTGTTATTTACGGATTTGCTTTTGCAAAATATGAATATGAATATTTTAATGATGAATATTATACAGAAACACCGCAGGAATATTATCTTTCAGAAATCACATCAGAACAAAGGAATGTGTATGCCGACATTAAAATCGGAGACGATACAAGTTTAACAGAAAAAGAACTAGTAGAAAAAGGGTTTGTAAAGCAAAAGAAAAATTACGAAGACTATATCTGGGACTGCTTATTCCCGTGCTATGTAGATGATTACTTAACTACAAAGAATCCTGAAAATACATTTACAAGCCAATATGCAATATATTGTTACACTAATGGAATGGAAGACCCGGATAGTTGGGATGATATTATCAGTTGTATAATTATTTCATACGATTCCAATGGTAAAATCAATTATAAACTCTTTATTCCTAATGCAGATGGTTGCGGCATAGATTGTTATTATTTGAATTATGAACATGGAGAACAGACCAGAAAATGGTTTGACGATATAAACAAAGGCGATAACTCTGACTCTACTTTAGAATTTATCAGGAACACAGACGCCGTTATATTTGAAGATGAAAAATATGAAGGCGATAAAAAAATAAACACTTATAAAATCATATTACAGTGCTGTTACCCTCTTGAAGTTAATTTTTATGATTTCTTGTTTGGTTATAATCCTGATTCTGAAAATTATTTTTATGATATTGAAATCATTGCTATCAATGATAAAATTTCGTATAAACAAATTTCAGAGGAGTGGTAAAATATTCACTCCAAAAAATGAAAACGAATCCGCACTTAGTTTTCTTACCTCAAAAAGCACCCTTAAATACAACAATAGGTCGCGTGTTTGAGTCACGTTTCCAGCTCCAAAAGCGGCGAGATAAACTCGCCTAAAAGAATAAAGAATAGAGAAAAAACAAGAAATAATAAAGAGTTGTGCCTACCACCGCTTTTGTGTTATTCTTTATTATTTATTCTTTAAACGATATACACAGCAAGCCGTGATTTTAATTCAGCTTCCTTGATTTACTACATAATTGTTGATATAATCTTTGTAGTATAATATTTAGAAAAGGAGATTATGTTATATGGCTGTACCGGAATATATAGAATCTAAGAAGAACAAAACCGATTTTGGTTGGCTAAGTGGTCTAAAAGACGAAGACGGTAAACTAAACGGATACGGAATCCACGCTTATATTACTTTGGCAATAAATCTTTTCTATTTTATTTCAAACTTGGCGTTTTGGATTTGGGGAAATATTTTGTATATAGATAGTTTTGCATTAAGCGTTTTTTTTGAGGAAATCCTACTCTTTTTTGATGTTATGATTTGGTTTACTTATTTACCATATCTCTTGGTTTCTGTAATAGCTCAAATTATCGGTGCAGTAAAAAGCAAAAAAATAAGTGGCATATTCTTTATTAATTTAATTTTATCAGTTGTTTCGCCTGTTATTACCGTGGCAGCAATGTATCAATGCTTTTGAGATAAAACTGCGATGATAGCTCAACAATTAAAACATTTCCTTAATTACAACCCCAGGTCGCGTGTTCGAGTCACGTTTCCAGCTCCAAAGAAAAAAGGCAATCTCGTTTTGGATTGCCTTTTATTATTTTTTTATTATATCTTCAGCCATTTTCTTTGCACAATCGGCTGTATTTTCTATATATTTATTTATGTAGCTTTTAAGATAATCATAATCATAAGGCTTTTCGAGACTTTCTACAAGTCCTTTTGCCGTTTGTTCTTTAAAGCCTGGTAAGTCATTGTAGTTTATTGTAAGACTTCTGACATCTTCATAGGTTTCCATATCGTAATTATAAAAATAAAGTGGAATATTTTTTACCCCTGCTTCATAAACAACACAGGAATAGTCACTTATAAACTTATCCGCAACAGAAATCATCTGGAAAGTTGAAAAATCAGTATCATAAACCACACGACTATCATTCACTGTTACTTTTGAAAGTGGATGAAGCTTAACAATGAGATTGTATTTATCAAAATCAAATTCGTTAACAAGCTCATTAAAATACTTTTGAAATTCGCTTTCGTCTTTTCTGAAGGTAGGTGCATAAACTACGTTTGTTTTTTCTTTTAAAACGGGATATTTTTTATATATTTTTTCTTTAATATCATTCTGATATTTTTCGTCAAAAAGTAAATCTATTCTTGGTAAAGTACACACGTGAAATTTTGAGGGTGACATATTGAAGCCTTCTGCTAAAACTTCCTTGTACGCTTCACCAGCGCAGTAAACAACGTCGTAATTCTCGTGCATTTTCATAGTTTTTGCAATCTCAGGATTACTGCCTTCTGCACGTTCTAAAATTTGCCAACCGAACTGTTTTAAAGTGCCTATTGAGTGCCATATCTGAGCAACCTTAAGGCTTTTTTTATGATTTAAAATGCTGACAACAAGGCAATATGTATCTAAAACACAAATCTCAGAGGTTGCTAAATAATACATCTGAGTAAACATATGAAATCCGTAACCGATTTTAGTAAAAAGTGTTGAGTTAACGCCACCATCAAGAGTCCTGCAAAGATATTTTACCTCATAGCCCTTTTTCTCTAACTCGGCACCAAGTAAACGAAAATCGTCATTTATTTCATTTGATTGACGACTCATCATTACCACTCGCTTTTTTGTTTTTAAAAGCTTGAATGGTAAGTAAGCTATATTCATTGCTAAGATAAATATTTTTAAAACTAATATTTTCAAAACATCACCTTAAAAACTTAATATTTCTTCTGCAATTTTTTTGCAACAGTCAGTTTTTTGTTCTCTCAAATTTGAAAACCTTGAATTTATATCAATATCCTTAATTTCAGTTAAAACGTTTATGAGTTCTTCTGAGGTTTTTACTTCATACTGCTTTTCTGTAAAAGCATCAAGCGTATGAACAGGTCTTTCGTACTCATAAAGCTCTTTATCATATCTGAAAAATATAAGAGGTCTGTTAAAGAAAGAAAATTCATAAGCACAGGAAGAATAATCGGTAATCATTATATCAGCAATATAAATAAGCTCATTTATATCGTAATCATAATAATCAAATATAACCGTTTTATATTCTTCAGGAATTTCATATTTTTCTTTAATAAACGGATGCATTTTAATTAAGAAAACAAAGTTGTTTTCTTTACAGAATTTATAAATCGCATCAAAATCAAGTTTACTATAATCATAAGTTGCCTTTGAAGCACCAATACCACGATAGGTTGGCGAAAAAAGGATAACCTTTTTATTTCTTAAAAGTTCATTATCATTAAAAAGCTTTTCTGTTGCAGAAGCAATTTTCTCTTCTGATAAATAACCATCTAAACGAGGCATTCCATAAGCTTTGAAAATCTCGCCACTTGTAGCAAAAACTTCTTTATAAATATCTATGAGTCTTTCATCATCTACTATTGCGGTTGTGTATTTTCTGTGGCTTGATTTAAACGGATGTGGGCTACCAGTTTCACCAAAACGGGCATAGCCTACCGATTTAAAGCCAACACCAGCGTGCCAGAGCTGAACAACTCTCTGGTTTTTTGCAATATTCAACGTGTTAATCAAAGGTACATAGTTATCAACAACAATTACGTCACTGAGTGCAATAGACACAACAGATTTCACAAGAACCAGAATTGATTTTTTCTTAAATTTATTGTAAAACACACCTTTTGTTTTACCTAAATTATTTTCTATAAAATAATCATAAAGTGCCTTTAAATTGCCACGTGGTTCATCATCATTTTCTGATAAAAAGAGAATTCTGTCTGTAGATTTTGGCTTTAACACTCTTAAACAAGAATAAAAGATGTTAATAAAAAATGGAAAAAGAATTTTTATTAAGACCTTGATTTTACCTTTTAAGCCCTTGCCCTCTCTGAGCATAAAATTCCTTTTGTATTTTTTATTTTTCATCATATATGAAGCAGAAATAAAGAATTTAAAATCTTCTGTTATTCCAAGTTCAATAATAAGAGCATAATACTCTGAGCGATATTTAAAAACCTTTGAAAGAGAATCAATATTTTTCAACAAATCTGTTTCAAGCGTTACTGCTTCACCATCTACAAAAAGATAGTATTTTCCATCCTCAATCATTTCACCCTTTGAAAGATTTGAAATGTTTACTGTTATTTCATTTTCTTTTAACGGAAGAAAGAATTTATTATTCTTTTCATCGAGAAGATAGGCTTCATTTATAAATGACTTTTCAACAGTGAGGTAAAGATTGACTCTATCCCAATTTGCATTTGTAATTTTTATCATAGCTTTACCTCCTTCTGCTTTCTGATTTTATTTCTTAAACTGTTGTTTCATTCTCATTTCTTTTGAAAGAATTTTCTTTCTTAAACGGATGCTTTCAGGTGTGATTTCTACTAATTCGTCATCACCTATAAATTCCATTGATTGCTCAAGGCTCAATGTTGTGTGAGGCACTAAACGGAGTGCATCGTCACTACCCGAAGCACGTGTGTTTGTCATTTGCTTTTTCTTACAAACGTTACAAACAATATCTTCATTCTTTGCACATTCGCCGACAATCATACCTTCATAAACTGGAACACCAGGGCCAATGAAAAGACGTCCACGGTCTTGTGTATTGAAAAGACCATAACCTGTACTTTCACCAGTTTCGTGAACAACGATAGAACCACGTTCACGCATCTGAATATCGCCCTTATAAGGCTCATAACCTAAGAAAAGGTTATTCATAATACCGTTACCATTTGTATCGGTCATAAACTCTGAACGATAGCCGATAAGTCCACGAGCTGGGATTTTAAATTCAATATGAGTTGAACCGCCATCACGAACATCCATATTTTCGAGTTCACCCTTACGTGAACCGATTTTTTCCATAACTGCACCAACGTAGCTTTCTGGAACTTCTACAATAAGTAATTCCATTGGCTCTAAAACGTTGCCAGCTTCATCCTTTTTATAAATAACCTGTGGACGAGAAACCTGAAATTCATAACCCTGACGGCGCATTGTTTCAATAAGAATTGATAAATGCAATTCGCCACGACCTGAAACCTTGAAAGAGTCTGTGCTTTCAGTTTCTTCAACTCTCATACTAACGTTTGTTTCAACTTCTTTAAAGAGTCTTGCACGAATATTTCTTGAAGTAACGAACTTACCCTCTTTACCTGCAAATGGGCTGTCGTTAACCATAAAGTTCATTGAAATTGTTGGTTCATCAATTTTAACGAATGGGAGTGGGTCAAGGTGCTCAACGTCACATGCAGTTTCGCCAATATTGAGTTCACTGATACCAGAAACTGCAATAAGGTCACCCATTTTTGCACTTTCAACCTCTACCCTTTTGAGTCCGTCGAACTGATAAAGCTTAACTACCTTTACGTTCTGGTGAGTGCCATCCTGCTTACAAAGAGAAACTGTCTGCCCTGCTTTTACACTACCACGCTCAACTCTACCGACACCAATTCTACCAAGATAATCGTCATAATCGAGGCTTGAGAAGAGAATCTGTAAAGGACCGTCAACGTCACCCTGAGGTGCATCGATATGCGTGAGAATTGCATCAAGAAGAGGTCTCATATCGCCCTCTCTTGCTTCTGGGTCAAGCGAAGAATAACCATCTCTACCTGAAGCGTAAACTACTGGGAATTCAATCTGCTCTTCGTTTGCACCTAAATCTATAAATAAATCTAAAACCTCGTCAATAACCTCGCTTGGTCTTGCACCAGGGCGGTCAATTTTATTAATAACAACAATTGCTTTTTTACCTAAAGCAAGTGCTTTTTTGAGAACGAAACGAGTTTGTGGCATACAACCTTCAAATGCATCAACAAGCAAAAGAACGCCGTCAACCATCATCATAATACGCTCAACCTCGCCACCGAAATCGGCGTGGCCTGGGGTATCAACAATATTGATTTTTACATCTTTGTAATGAATACCAGTATTTTTTGAAAGAATTGTAATTCCACGTTCTTTTTCTAAGTCGTTTGAGTCCATAACACGCTCGTCAACCTGTTCATTTGAACGGAAAATACCACTCTGGTGTAAAAGCTGGTCAACAAGTGTTGTTTTACCGTGGTCAACGTGGGCAATAATTGCGACGTTTCTTATATCTTCTCTGCTTTTCAAAATCCTTCACCTTTTCACAATATAAAAATTAAAGTAAATTTACATTCTTTTCTGCACAAGTTTTTATCATTTCATCTGACCACAATGAAGCCTGAACCTCACCGATATGTAACTTACCAAGTAAAAGCATACAAACTCTTGACTGACCGATACCGCCACCGATTGTAAGTGGAAGAGTACCATTTAAAATCTGTTTATGATAATCGAATTCTCTACGTTCGTTTTTATCTGCAATGTTGAGCTGGTTATCAAGTGAATTTTCATCAACTCTTATACCCATAGAAGAAATTTCGATAACATCTTCTAAAACATCGCTGTAAACTAAAATATCACCATTTAAAGACCAATCGTCATAGTCAGGCGCTCTGCCATCATGTGGCTTACCGCTTTTTAACTTGCCACCAATCTGCATAAGGAAAACAATCTGTTTTTCTTTGGTGATTGCTTTTTCACGTTCTTTAGCAGTTAAATCAGGATACATATCTTCCAATTCCTGAGTAGTTATAAAGAAAACATCACGTGTAAATTCTGTTTTTACCTGTGGGAATTTTTCTTTAACTAATTCGAGTGTATCAACCAAAGCATTAATTATGCTCTTAACTGTATTTTTTAAATAATCTATATTTCTGTCTTCTCTATTTATAACCTTTTCCCAATCCCACTGGTCAACGTAAATAGAATGAAGGTTATCCATATCCTCATCACGACGGATAGCGTTCATATCGGTATAAAAGCCTTCTCCACTCATAAAGCCATATTTTTTGAGTGCTAACCTTTTCCATTTTGCAAGTGAGTGAACAATAACAACGTCGCCTGCTTCGGGCATTTCTTTAACATCGAAAGAAACTGCTCGTTCTACACCGTTAAGGTCATCATTGATACCGCTTTTTCTTGTAACGAAAAGCGGTGCTGAAATTCTTTCAAGATTAAGCCTTGCGGCTAAATTATCTTCAAAGGTGTCACGAACTATTTTTATAGCTTTCTGAGTATCTCTCATAGAAAGAGTTGGTTTATAATCATCTTTTAAAACGAGCATAGGATTACCTCCAAACAAAATACCGTAAAATTATACCACTTTTTTAGCGTAATATCAAGATTTTTCATCTCTTTTTTGATAGAAAATAACTAAAAACTATTGAAAAGTATTATACATTTTGCTAAAATTCAGTTGGTGATTACTATGAAATTCAAAAATGTTTTATTGGCAAGTGATTTTGACGGCACACTTAAGAATGATAATGGAATTATTACACCAGACGTAATTGAAAAAATCAAATATTTTATAAGTGAAGGTGGATTTTTTACTGTTTGCACTGGTAGAATTCACCAAGGGTTTCACCTTTACGACCCAGAATACATAAATGCACCAGTGCTTTTAGGAAATGGTGCTATGGCTTATGATTACGTAAAAAACGAAATTATTTTTAATGACGCCATTGGTGATGAAGGCATCAAGCCTTTTGAAGCTGTTTTAGAAAAATTCCCTGAGGTTGCATTTGAATTTTATAATTTTAACAAGGTCTGTTCAATTAATATAAACGAAAAATCAGAAAGACATTTTACGAGTCAGAATATTCCATTCACACAGGTAAAGAAAGTCACTGATGCGCCTCGTCCCTGGACTAAGGTTATGATTTTAGCCAATGAGCAGTCAAAAGAGGTTCAGGATTTTCTTGAAAATTACCCAGAAGTGAACTTTTTAAGAAATGACGGCGAATACATTGAAATTATGAGAAAAGGAATTGACAAAGGCGTTGGACTTTTAAGACTCGCAGAGAGTCTTGGTTGTGATAAGAAAGACACCTATGCTGCGGGTGACGGCTACAACGACGTTGAAATGCTTGTTGCCGCAAATGCAGGGTTTGTACCAGAAAACGGCTCAAAAGAAGCATTATCAGTAGCTAAATACGTTACCCGTTCCAATAACAATGGTTGTATTGCTAATGCGATTGAGATACTCGATGAAATATACTAAAACAAAAAATCTACCATTATTCATCACAAATGGTAGATTTTTTAAATTATAAAACCTATTTTTCTATTTGTAATTCAAGCACAATCGGACAATGGTCGCTCGTATAAACGCCATTACGAAGCCCCGAAAGAACATTATAGCCTTCCACCTTGAAGCCTGTTTTTGAGACCATAAAATAGTCAATTCTCTTAAAGCTTTCAGGGTTACCCCAGTTCTGATATGTGTGTGAAGCTATTGATTTTAATGCAACCTTTTGTGCATCGAGAAAGTTTTCAGTAACACTATTATATGTTTCAGAACCCTCAAGAGCATTGAAGTCACCCATAATAACAGCTGGATATCCACCGAACTCTTTGATTTTATCGAGTACAACATTTATGCCCTTAATTCTTGCTTCATCACTGACGTGACTTAAATGTGTATTAAAAACAACAAAGTTTTCATTTGTAGCTTTATCACTTAAAATCACGTAGCTGCAAACACGATTAAACTGCGCACCCCAGGATTTACTCATAACGTCTGGTGTTTCTGAAAGCCAGAATGAACCCTTATCTACCAAAGTGTAAAGCTCTGTATTATAAAAAACAGGACACCCCTCAGAGTTAAAGGCTTCATCACGATAAGTAATAATTGAATCGTAACCTTTTAAACAATCTACAAGGTATGAGTAATGCCATTTAGTAGCTTCCTGAAAACCAATAATTCCAGGCTTTTGCTCTTCAATATCAGCTATTACTAAATCTGCTCTGTAAAACCACGCTTTTTTCCCGAAATCGGTAGGACTTATGCAACGAAGATTATAGCTCATCATTTTGATTTTGCTTGTATCTTCTATTTTTATATTTACTTCTTGCTTATTTTCTTTATAGTGCGGGTAATAAAAGAACGTGTTACCTGCTAAAGCAATAGCGACTACTAAAACCAAAGATAAAATAATGCTTGTTATAATGAGAATAATCTTTTTCATAAAATCTGCTCCCTGATAGCTATTGTCTAACAACTACTTATTCTTTTTCTTCTTATAAATCGAAACATATTTTTCTATAGCTTCGTTGATTTCGCCATCAAATTTTAATTTACCCTTTTTAAGCACAATACCACGTTTGCAGAATTCTTCGGCAACAGACTTCTGGTGAGTAACGAAAAGGAGTGTAACGTTTTCGTTATTTATTATCTCGTTAACCTTTTCTTTACACTTGTTTTTGAAATCTGCATCACCAACGCTTAATGCTTCGTCAACTATAAGAATTTCTGGTCTTATATTAACGTTTATAGCAAAGCCTAAGCGAGATTTCATACCACTTGAATATGTTCTCACCGGTTGGTCTATATATTCTTCAAGCTCTGAAAACTCGATAATTTCTTCTTCTAAAGCGGAAATTTCACTATCTTTAAGCCCTAAAATATGACCTTTTAAATAAATATTTTCTCTACCAGAAAACTCCTGGTCGAAGCCACTTGTAAGCTCTAAAAGTGCACTTACCCTACCATTAACCCTGATTTCACCTGTTGTAGGATAAGTAACACCTGTAATCATTTTTAAAATTGTAGATTTACCTGCACCATTCTTGCCGAAAAGCGCAACAGATTCGCCACGTTTTACAGTAAAGCTCACATCATTAACCGCTAATTTCTTTTTATATGGCACTCTTTTAAAAAAGATACCAAGAAGCCTTGCACGATTACTTGAATAAAGCTTATATTCTTTTGAAACATTCTGAAAACTGATTACTACGTCGTTATTCATATACAAAGCCTTTCTTATAACACGTCAGGAATTTCTTTTCTTAATTTCTTATAAGCCCAGAGTGAAAGGAAGCCTAAAATTAAGTAAAGACCTAAAATACAACACAAACTTTCAATATCTTCAAAGAACCATTTTTTATAAACAAAGCAATTCCTGAATCCGTAGCAGAAATATGTAATGGGATTAATCATAAAGAAAATTTTAAAAAACAAATTTGAGTGTGCTAATTTTTCCACATCCCACAACACACCTGAAAGCCAGAAAACCGCTGTAACAAATGATTTTACAAGGTTTGAAAAGTCCTTACCTATTGCAGAAACCATCCCAGCGAAAAGGCCCCAGGCATTAAAGAACAAGAACATTAAAATCATATAAAATGGCAATTGTAAAAGATAAATTGATGGTGGATAGCCACAAATCCAGAATATTAAAACTACTACAACTACTAAAATTGCATTCACTAAGAATTTTGAAATATTAGTAAAAGTAGGAATGGTCATAATAGGATACTTCATTTTTGTAACGAGGTAGCTATATTTTCTTATACATTCAGTACCACCAGTTATAAGCTCATTCATATAGAACCACGGCACCATACCCGCAATAAGCCAGAGAATAAAAGGATAATCTCCAACATCGCCACCCTTACGGAGTCCGATTTCTATAGCAAACCAATAAACAAATATTGAAACTACAGGCTTTACTATTGCCCAGAACCAGCCAAGTGCTGCACCGTGGTAAGTCTTTTTTAAATCTGCAATAGAAAGTCTAAAAATCTGAACATAATTATCTTTATGTTCTTTTAAATTTTCTTTCAAAAGATTAATATAACTCATAAATCAAAACCCTTAATTTTTTATAAATTATTTATGTTGTATTATTGTCACTCTCTTCTGGAACTGACAAATAATTTCATAATTTATTGTACCTGTCATTTCGGCTAATTCTTCGGCTGTAATTTCATTTTCTTTATCTCTGCCTAAAATTACAACTTCATCACCAACATTAACATTTTCAAGGTCTGTTACGTCAACCATAAGCTGGTCCATACAAACTCTGCCGATTACATTTGCAAATTTGCCGTTTATAAGCACTTTACCTTTATTGGAAAACTGCCTTGAATAACCATCGGCATAGCCTATGCAAATTGTAGCAATTTTAGTTGGTCTTTCTGAATGATAAGTGTGACCATAGCTGACACCACTACCCGCTGGCACTTCTTTCACGTGAATTACGTGACTTACGATTTTCATTGCTGGTTTTAAATTCACTGTGCCATCATTAACACAAGGGTCCGGGTAAAGACCATACATAACGAGACCGAGTCTGACCATATCAAACTGCTCATCTAAACTCAGAGAACCAGCACTGTTACAGATATGCTTAATAGGAATTTTTATTCCGCGATTCAATAATTTCTCGTTAAATTCTTTAAAAAGCTTTGTTTGCTTCTGAGTAACGCTTTTATTCTCACAATCAGCACAAGCGTAGTGACTGAAAATACCCTCAATATAAATATTTGGTAAATCATTTATTCTTTTAACAACTTCAATGCTTTCATCATTACAGAAGAAGCCTATTCTTGACATACCAGTATCTATTGCAATGTGAACTCGTGCTATTTTGTTAAGCTTTACTGCGGCAGATGAAAGTGCCACAGCATCACTGTAATTGAAAATCGTCTGAGTAAGCTCATTCTCAATAAGAGTTTCATATTGATACGGTGAAGTGTAAGAGAGAACTAAAATAGGTTTAGTAACCCCTGCTTCACGGAGTTCAACTGCTTCGCCGAGCTCTGCAATACCAAAATAATCAACCATATTCTGAATATGAAGTGCCACGCCTTTAGCTCCGTGACCATAAGCATCCGCTTTTACAGTTGCAAGAGTCAGAACACCTTTATTAAGTTTTTTCTTAAGCTCTGCTATATTATTTTCGATTGCAGACAAATCTATAGAAGCATAAGTCCTGTAATATTTTTGATTTTCCAACTATTTAACATCTCACAAACAAAATTTTATCAGTTTATTTTAACATATTTTGCCTGAATAAACAATAGTTTACACAAATTTAATAAAACTTAAAGTTTTTAATCTTGTTTATAGAAAAAGTTTGTGTTATAATTCATAGTGATATATTTTGTAATGTGGTGATTAAATGAATAACCCTATTTACAATTTAATAAGCGCTTTAGGTGCATTTGTTACAGGTCTCGTAACAGGTGCTATTCGTTTTTATAAAAGATATATTTTATTCACGCTTAAAAATCTTTCGATTTACTTTATAAACTACAACAAAAAGTCTTTTTCTTCTGTTAAGACTTTTTTAGTGAGAGCTATTGTTTTTATTCTTATTGCATCTGTAATTTCTGGTGTAGCGGTATTTATAAACACAAGAAGCACAAAAGTTGAGGCTACTAAGGTTATTTTAAATGGTGACACCGTTGGTTACATAAAATCTGAAGAAAGTGCTGAAAAAATAGAAAAATCAACACTCAAAAAGCTCAACACAAAAACTGATTATGAAATAGAATTTAAAACAGCAAAAACCGAGCCTTACAATATATTATCTGATGAAGCACTCAGCGATTTACTCGTGCAAAAAATCGCACCAGATTATATAAAGGTTTGCGAGGTTTACATTGATGACAGATTAATTTGTGCAGTTGAAGAGCAATTAACTGCTCACAGTGTTATAAATGAATTGTTGGAAGCAGAAAAGAAGAAAAACAAAAAAGCTTCTGTTTCATTTGCCGAAACAATTTCTTACAAATACGCTTATTACAAAAGCAGTGACGAAAACATCTGGAACAAAGAGCGTTTAAATCTTGCTTTAAAGACATTTGAGCTTTTGACTCCTCAACACGTTGAATGTGAAACAAAGATTGCTTCTGTTCCATTTGACACTGTAGATATTGAAACAAACACCCTTTTTATTGGTGACTCAAGAGTAAGAAGAAAAGGTAAAAAAGGCTCTGAATACGTTATTGACCTTGTTACTTATATAGACAAGAAAAAGGTTCTTTCACAAAACCTTACAAGTCTTCAGATAAAAGCGCCTGTTTCTCAGGTTGTTGAAAAAGGTATGAGAGCTGAAAGTATTTCAATGGGTGGCTACACAGTTACTCAGACAAGTGGTTATTTCTGCTGGCCTGTTGTTGGTCTTCACACAGTTACCTCACCTTTCGGCTGGCGTAGTCTTGGTAACCACAAAGGTATTGATATTTCTGGTGCAAACGCTTCTGGCTCACTTGTTGTTGCAGGTGCTTCAGGCGTTGTTACAGAGGCTGGCTGGAGCACTGGTGGTTATGGTAATTACGTAATGATTGACCACGGCAACGGCGTTGAAACGCTTTACGCTCATATGCTCGACGATTCACTTATGGTAAGCGCCGGAGACCACGTAACAAAAGGTTATGCAATAGGCAGAGTTGGTAACACTGGTTATTCATTCGGTGCCCACCTTCACTTTGAAGTAAGAATAAATGGTACAAGAGTTAACCCAGCGTGGTATATAGGATTGGAATAATATGAACATTACAGTAATTTGTTTAGGGAAATTAAAAGAAAAATATTTAAGTGATGCGATAAAAGAATATTCAAAAAGAATTTCACCTTACGGCAAGTTAGATATTATTGAATTAACTCCTGTTAAGCTTTCAGAAAATCCATCGGAAGCTGAAATTAAAACTGCTCTTGAAAAAGAAGCTATTGAGATTATTAAAAAGACTCCTCAAAATGCTTTTATTATACCTTTATGTATTGAAGGTGACTTGCTTTCAAGCGAGGAATTAGCTTATAGATTCAAAAAAATTTCACTTTCAGGAAAGAGCAACATTGTTTTTATAATAGGCAGTTCCTATGGACTTGCAGATATTATTAAAGAACAGGCTCATTTAAGACTTTCATTTTCTAAAATGACATTCCCCCACCAGCTTATGAGAGTTATGCTTTTAGAGCAGATTTACAGAGCATTTCAGATTAATAATAATGGGAAGTATCATAAGTAGTGGTCAGTGAGTCAGTAAGTCAGTGTAGGGGCAGACCTTCGGTCGCCCGCTATTGAATGCAGAATGCGGAAGGCAGAGTGCAGAATTATTTTAATAAAACAACAAAGTCCTATCATTTAAAGTTTTTGTAAACTAAAAATGATAGGATGTATTTTTTGTTACAATACTAGCAACTATCACCCAACACCTAACCACTGATATAAGTTTTAATTATTATCTGCTGGAGCAGTTGTGGATTCTATAGGTGTTTCTGTTGTATTTGTATTTGTATTTGACTCTGTGTAAGATGGCGATAGAATATCCCAAGAAAAAGTAGTGTCTGGAGGGAATGTGGTGTATTCCCACGTGCTGTCATCAGGTATCATATCATAAGAAAATTTATAGTTGTTTTCTAACCAATTCTCTAAAGCTTCTGTGTCTTTAAATTTTTCTTGTAACTCAGAGTTTAAATTATCGTTTTTCGCCTTGAAAAATGGGTTACTTATTCGAATAACACCATTTTTACCGCCAGTTACATAATAAGTATTTTCTTCATCAGCTTTTGTAAGAAAAAGAAGATACATCGAACTACTGAATTCTGGATCTACTGTTTCTAAAAATGGTTCATCTTCTTGAATTATTGTTATTCTTTCCAGGAAAAAATTCCAATCACGTTCAGAAGAATGTACTACCCACATATCAATGTAATAGTTATTACCAACCTTTTTAGAAATTGCTTCTTCATCGTAAGCAAAAGGACCAAACAAAGAAACAAAAACACAACAATCAGATTCTTCAATTAATTCGTTAAAAGTTAAATTTACCTTTCCAAGAGATTTTTGTGATATCAAAATTGCTGTTGAACAAGTGACTAAAAAGATAAGTACTATCAAAAAAACAATAATCTTCTTATGTTTCATAGGTACCGCCTTTAGAATGTTATATTATCGTAGTGAACGGTTGTGTATTCAAAATCTTTATAATACTCTTCGGTAAGCCACTCTTTAAATATAACAAACTGTTCTTGCGTATCACCAGGAGGGAATTTTTGGTTAATTTCAGATTTAAATGATTTTTCAAGCGGAACGAGGTTAAAAGCATTCTCTATTTCAATTACACCATAAGTATTTCCTGTGATGTAGTAGGTACTATCAACTTCCGTTTCATTCAAAAAAACAATGTAAAATCTTACGTTTTCGCCAATTTTTCGCTTTTCTAAAAAAGCACTTTCTTTTTGAATTATCGTAATTTCATCCGGGAAACTCAAAAACTGAGGTATATATTGTGGCTTGCTTAATTTGAAAGTGCTGTAGTATTCACCGTCAACAACCTTTGAATTCCAATTTTCTTTTTCATCTTGAATAACCCCGATAATTAAACAACAATCAGATTCTTCAGCGAGTTTTTGAAAATTCCAATTACCGTTTGAGGTGTTTTCAGAAGTGATAGGGTTTGTATTACTAAATTGGTTTGTAACGTCATTCCTATTGCACGAGATGAAAATTGAAAGAAATGTGATTGCGATAAGAAAAACAGATATAAATTTTTTGTTCATTTAACTCACCTTGCTATATAATTGTAATAAGTGATTAATTTCATCTTATGTAAATGATTTTCTAATTAAACTCAAAACTTTTATGAAATATCAGATGATATTGTTGAACTTTCTGGTGGATTATCTGTGGTTAGAGCAGGGTCTTTGTAATTTTCATTGAACCACACTTCAAAAGTATTAATATCATTATTCCAGTGTGTTTTAACTTCATTTTTCATTTTGTAATCAAGTGGTTTAATTTTACCATAGTCAAGGATAAAAATACTACTTTTACCACAACTTAAATAATAATCATCCCCATTTTCGCTCTTAGATAAAAACACAATATACACTCTTTCAGGTTCTATATAAGAAATATCATCTTCAATTATGGTAATATTGTCTTCGAGATGTTCAAGTTGCCATTCACTTATAGGTATAGTTTCAACTTTTGTATAAACTTTTGTTTCTTTCCTTTGAGGTTTGTAAATTTTATCAGTTGCTATATAAACACATAATTCCGAAGAATTTCTTAATTCTTGAAGAGAAACTTTTTTTATTATATTGTTTGGATTTGTATCAGATAAATACGATGTATTGTTTACTGTTCCGCATGAATAACTGTTAAATATGAACAACAAGACAAAAACCATACCAAAAATTTGCTTTCTCATCGTATACTCCTTTTTAATAAACCTGTTGCATTTATAAAATGAAGAGTTTATTTTTATTTATGCTAAGTATTCTATAAAATTTCTTCGTTTTTTTACATCCCTCAAAAAGCGAATTTAAGGGGAATACTGTTATTATTAAAGTAAAAAAACTATCATTTCTAAATCAATTTAAAAATGATAGGATTTTATTGTTATAATACGAGCTACACTACCCGATTAATTCTGTTTTCTTACAATACTATATTCATCACCATTTTTGAAGTATGGACATTTTGTTTCTGTTACTGTGCTTAAAAATCTTAAATATTCATCTTCATCAAGATTTATGTCACAATAATATTCGTCAAATTCTTCATCATAGCAATAATTCTGACACATATCACAAATCATATTTACTACCTCACACTGTTAAACGGGTGACTAAGCTTAAGCCCTACTGCCCACTGGTCAATAAATCAATAATCTGCGAATAAACCCCTGATGGATTGTTAAGGAAGCTTTCACGGAGTTGTTCTGCCTGTAAAATATCGGCAACATAAAGAGAAAGGGTTAAAAGATTTTCACCGAGGCCATCTATTTTAAATGTTACGTTATAGCCAGTTTCGGTTTTAACAATATCCACATTGGTTTCTCTTTCTGCTTTTGCTCTTGCGAGCATTTTTAAAGCAGATTTTACGGAGCGTTCTCTCAACGTATTGGTAAGAGTGGTTTCTAAGGTTTCTGCGTTGCTTCTGCCAGCTTCTGTTACTGTTAAACAAGTTTCATTAAGATACTCTTCTTCCTGTAACATTTTTTGCTTTAATAAATCGTCAATAGCTTCGTTTAAATCGAAGAAATTAACAAGACCTTCTTCCTGAAGGCAGTCGCAAAGTTGTTTTCTTGTCATTGGTTCTTTCACACGTGAGAGCATATAACAAACGAGGATTTTAATCTCTAACATATTACGAAGACCGCCGAGGGCAATATCCCCTGCAAAAGCATCAAACTCAACCATAAAAACGCTCCTTTCGTTTAAAATACTGATAGTTATTTTAACACAATTAAACTTTTCAGTCAAATATTTTTATAAGCTTATTTCTTACTTCCCCTGCCAAATAAAGTGAGCCGACTACAAATAACATATCATTCTCTGTAATCTCAGGTTTTATTAAATCAAGTGAAGAATTTGCATTGTCACAGCAAATAACGTTGTGGCAATATTTTTTTGCTATTTCAGAAAGAGCTTCGGCTTTCATAGCTCTTGGGTTTTCTGGAGTTACGGCAACAAATTTGTCTGCTTTACTGATAAGCGGTTTTAAAGACTCCTCTACTGCTTTGTCATTCATCATACCAGCAATAACAAAGAGTTTTATGTTTTTGTCAAAGCATTCTTTTACTGCTTCATAAAAGGCTTTTGCACCATCTTCATTATGACCGCCATCAAGAATTACTAAAGGCTTCTTTGAAATAACCTCTACCCTTGCGGGCAAAACAGTTTTCTTTATACCATCTTTGATATTTTGCTCTGTAATATTATAGCCTTTATTTTTTAAAACATTTACCGCTTCAATAACAGTAGTCATATTCTGCACCTGATGTGTGCCAGACATCGAAATATGGTACTCTTGTTTGTTATAAATAAAGTTAGTACCGAAGATATCTTGACTTTTTATTGATACGGAAGATTTGTCGGGTACAATAACAGAATTACATTTTTCGTCACAGATAGTATTGATAACATTCATAGCATTTTCTGTTTGACCATATGAACAAACAAGCGTACCGCCACTCTTAATTGTACCACACTTTTCGAATGCAATTTGTTCTATTGTATCGCCTAAAACACCAGTATGGTCTAAAGAAAGCGACGTTATTACATTTACAAGCGGTGTAGGTATTACGTTTGTTGCATCAAGTCTGCCACCCAACCCTACTTCTAAAACGAGCACGTCAACGTTGAGTTTTGAAAAGCATAAAAATGCAGTAGCCGTAAGTGCTTCAAATTCAGTAATTTGAGCACCATCTGCTGACATTTTTTCAATCTCAGGCTTTATAATTTCTACACACTGTGAAAACAATTCTTTATCAATCGGTTTGCCGTTATATTGCACTCTTTCAAGAAAATCGGTTACATATGGTGAAGTGTAAAGTCCAACGTTATAACCCGCTTCAATCAATACATTCGAAATCGCAGTTGATGTTGAGCCCTTACCATTTGTACCTGCAACGTGCACACATTTTATATTTTTATGTGGATTGTCTAAAATTTGCAACAAGGTATCCATCCTGGAAAGCCCTGGATGGATACCAAATTTTAGTAAAGAATGAATATAATCTAACGCTTCATTAAACGTCATTGAAGTTTAGCGAGACTTTCCTGAAGCATAGCTATTTTTGCTTTATATTTTTCCTGAGATTCACGTTGTGCTGCAACAACTTTTTCAGGTGCTTTTGCCATAAAGCCAGGGTTATTGAGTTTATTTTCAACAAACTCTAAATCCTTTTTAACTGCTTCTAATTCTTTATTGAGTCTTGCTTTTTCAGCCTCAAAGTCAACAAGCTCATTGAGAGGAATATAAATTCTTGCTGCTTCTGTAATAACTGAAACTGCACCTTCAATTTCTGTTTCATATTTTTCTTCTACCTCAACTTCTGAAGCAGAAGCAAGTCTTGTGAAGAATGCAGAACCATTTTTGAAGTCTTCTGTATATTTTGTTTCAATGTAAAGCTTAGCTTTCTTTGATGGCGGAACGTTCATTTCTGCACGGCGGTTACGAATAGCCTTAATTGCAGTCATAATTCTTTCCATAGCTTCAACTTCTACAGTGAAGTTAAGAGCTTCATCATATTTGCACCAAGCTGAAAGCATTATTGTTTCGCCTTCGTGTGGAAGTGCCTGCCAGATTTCTTCTGTAATAAATGGCATAAATGGGTGAAGTAACTTAAGTGTATTTGACATTACGTAAACAAGAACTGCTTTTACTGTCTTTTTAGCCTCAACATCTTCACCATTAAGACGAATTTTTGCAATTTCAATATACCAGTCGCAGAAAACATCCCAGATAAAATCATAAAGATTCTGAACTGCAATACCTAACTCAAAGTTATTGAGTGAGTTTGTAACTGTTTTAACAAGGTTATTGAACGTGCTTAAAATCCATTTATCTTCTATTGCAAGATTTGCTGGAATGTGTGGTGCTAATTCATCTTCATCAAGATTCATAAGAATGAAACGGTTAGCATTCCAGAGCTTATTTGCAAAGTTACGGCTTGCTTCAATCTTTTCATCTGAGAAGCGCATATCGTTACCAGGGCTGTTACCTGTTGCGAGTGCAAATCTTAAAGCGTCTGCGCCGTAAGTGTCAATAATCTCAAGTGGGTCAATACCATTACCTAATGATTTTGACATCTTTCTGCCCTGAGCATCACGAACAAGACCGTGAATAAGAACAGTATCGAAAGGTGGTTTGCCTGTGTATTCTAACGCTGAGAAAATCATACGGCTAACCCAGAAACCGATAATATCATAACCAGTTACGAGTGTATTTGTTGGGTAATAATGCTTTAAATCTGCTGTTTCTTCAGGCCAACCAAGTGTTGAGAATGGCCAGAGAGCAGAACTGAACCAAGTATCGAGTGTATCTTCATCTTGTTTAAGATTTGTGCTACCACACTTTGAACATTTTTCTACTGCTTCTCTTGAAACGTCCATATTGCCACAATCTTCACAGTACCAAGCAGGAATTCTGTGACCCCACCACAACTGACGTGAAATACACCAGTCACGAGTACCGCGCATCCAGTTAAGGTAGTTTTTAGTGAATCTTTCAGGAACGAAAGTAATTTCACCTTTTTCAACAGATTCAATTGCTGGCTCTGCAAGTGGAACCATACGAACGAACCATTGTTTAGAAACCATTGGCTCAATTGTTGAGTGACAACGGTAGCAAGTACCAACCTCGTGCTTTAATGGTTCAATCTCTTTAATGTAGCCGCCAGCCTTTAAATCTTCAAGAATAGCTTTACGAGCTTCAAGAGTTGTCATACCGGCGTATTTACCGCAATCAAGAACTTCTGGTTCATCTGCTGCGGCTTTGCCACTTTTAATAAGTTCATCTGCAATACGCTTATCTTCTGCACCTGTGAGATGACCATCGTAAGTAAAAGTACGAACTACTGGCAAGTTATTACGCTTACCAACCTCAAAGTCGTTAGGGTCGTGAGCAGGAGTAATTTTAACTACACCTGTACCCTTTGTCATATCAGCATGTTCATCACAAACAATAGGAATTTCTTTATTTAATAATGGAAGAATTACGTGACAGCCGTGAAGATGTTTATAACGTTCATCTTCCGCATTGATTGCAACTGCAGTATCACCGAGCATTGTTTCAGGACGTGTTGTTGCAAGCTCTAACTTTTCGCCTGTTTCTTTAACTGTATATAAAAGATGCCAGAAGCTACCATCTTTTTCTTCATACTCAACCTCTGCATCAGAAATTGAAGTATTACAGCAAGGGCACCAGTTAACCATACGGTTACCACGATAAATAAGGTCTTTTTCATAAAGACGGCAGAAAACTTCGTTAACCGCTTTGTTACAACCTTCGTCAAGAGTGAAGCGTTCTCTGTCCCAGTCGCAAGAAGAACCCATTTTCTTTAACTGTTCAACAATTCTGCCACCATATTGTGCTTTCCAGTCCCAAGCTCTCTCAAGGAACTTTTCTCTGCCAAGGTCTTCTTTTGTGATACCTTCTTTACGCATTGCTTCAACAATTTTGGCTTCTGTTGCGATTGAAGCGTGGTCTGTACCAGGAAGCCATAAAGTATCGTAGCCAGACATTCTCTTCCAACGGATAAGAATATCTTGCAAAGTATTATCGAGAGCATGTCCCATATGAAGCTGACCTGTGATGTTCGGTGGTGGAATAACTATTGTGTAAGTTTCTTTACCCTCTTCACGTTTAGCGTGGAAGTATTTACCATCAAGCCAAGTTTTATAAATACGATCTTCAACGTTTTTCGGGTCGTATTGCTTTGCGAGTTCTTTTTTCAAAAGAAACTCCTCCTTATATTATAGTTGTATTTAAAATTCTCAAAGAGCGAATGTATTCGAACCAAATATGCCTTAAATGTCCGATTTCACGCACCTTTTGTATTTTTTTGCCTTGATATACACCAGTATAACTTCGTCAAAGAAAATCCAAAATGCACGCAAACTCGGACATTTCAGGTTCTGCGAAGTTTAATACTTGGCAATTTTTTCTGTAACAAGGCAAAATTCGCAGGAATACTGTCGTATTTCAAGAGTTTTAACGATGTTACAGGGAAAAGTGACTGTATTAAACCATATTTGGTTCGAATACATTCGCTCTATTATCCCACATAAGACAAAAATTGTCAATAAAAAATAACTTTTTAAAGCAAACAAATTACCTTAAAAAGTTATTTTCCGTTTCACATACTCCAATGTATACAGTAATAATAATGTGTTACTGCATCATAAAAATAAATAACACATGGGCTCGGATAATTTTCGGTATCTATGACACTTACAAAACATTCGTTATAAACATCGTAACAACAGATATAACATTCATTTACACCATCAGTTTCTTGTTCAAAACCAAATTTTCTAATGTTATTATAATCACCAGAAAGCCAATATCCAGATTTTAAATCTTCTTCAATTTCTTTTTGTTCTGATTTATTAAGTTCATAAACCCAATACTCGAATGTATCAATACTTAAATCAATGTGGTATTCTTGGGGAATACCACCTGGTGTATAAACTCCTGTTTCTGACACATAGCTGTTTTTTATATTCTCATATTTTGCTTTGAAAATAAAAGTCAAAACCCCGAAAAAAACAACGATTATAAGAAAAACAGCTAATACTTTTTTACGCTTTTTATTCATTAAGATTCTCCCTATCAAATGGAATAATTACGCTATAAGGTTCTTGCTCACTACCATAAAAAGTTACTGTAAAACAATCATTTGTTATTTCTGCTTCAAAATCGCCAACACCACCATCATCATTTATATTAAAAAATGATTCGTTTATACACAAAAAACTATTATCTTCATTTTTAAAGACAACCACTTTATATTGTACAGAACTAAAAGCACCAACAGGCTCACCCATCTGAATAACCTGAGCCTTATAAATACGATTTTGTGATTCTTCTTCGTATTTTATCAGTTTAGTATCACTTTTTAAAAATTCTGAATTAGTTATAAATACAATCAGAAATAAAAGTATAATGGCAATACTTTCAACAATTACTGCGACTTTCAATTTTTTCATTTGTTTACTCTCCCAAAACCATATTTTAGCATCATATTACGCCAATTTTTATCGTTTGTCAATAAATTTTTATTGTTTGTTACGAAACTGTAATAAATAAAGCAACGATAATTTCAATACACTTGATTTTTTTGAAACAATGATATATAATAATCTTTAGTTACAAAAACTGGTAAAAAAGGGGTTTTATTATGGACGCAAGAATTCCTAAGAAAAGTGTATTTAAGTTCTTTTTATTATCAATTATAACTCTCGGCATTTATGCTATTGTTTTCTGGCATAAGTTAGGTAAAAACGTTAACGCTCTTTGTGAAGGCGATGGCAAGAGAACTATGAAATATGGTTTTGCTTTCTTCCTTAGTGTTATTACTGTTGGCATTTATGGTATTATATGGAAAGTAAAGCTTGCAGAAAGACTTAAGGTTAATGCTGAACGTTATGAGCTTATGATTCCAGAAGGCGGAACTGAAGTTGCTCTTTTCAGCACGTTAGGTATTATTGCTCTTGGTGCTGGTATTCCGATTTCAAGCTTCATAATTATTAAAAACTACAATATGATTGCAGAAGCTTATAACGCTTATAATGAGCTCCCTGAACCAGAAGATGAATACATTGATATTTTCGCAGAAAACGAAGTTTTAGATTTAGACGGATCTGAAGAAGTTGAATAATAAAAAACAGCCACTCTTTTGAGTGGCTTTATTTTTTTATTTAGTTACAAGTAAATTAATAATTTTCTTTTCTAACCTCAAAGTAGCTTTGTGGATGAGCGCATACAGGGCAGATTTCTGGTGCTTTTTTACCCATTACAAGATGTCCGCAATTTCTGCATTCCCACATTGTTTCTTCTGCTTTTTCAAAAACTTGTTGCATTTCGATATTTTTGAGTAAAGCTCTGTAACGCTCTTCGTGAGCCTTTTCAATTTCGCCAACTTTTCTGAATTTTTCGGCTAAATCAAAAAAGCCTTCTTCTTCAGCTTCTTTAGCGAAACGGTCATACATATCAGTCCACTCGTAATTTTCGCCCTCTGCTGCTTTTGCAAGGTTTTTAGCAGTGTCGCTTAATTCACCTAAAGCTTTAAACCACATTTTAGCGTGTTCTTTTTCGTTATTTGCAGTTTCTTCAAAAATAGCAGAAATCTGTTGGTAGCCCTCTTTTTTAGCAACAGAAGCAAAATAAGTATACTTATTTCTTGCCTGGCTTTCACCTGCAAATGCTTCCATTAAATTCTTTTCTGTTTTTGAACCTTTAAGTTCCATAGTAAACACTCCTTTAATAATAACTTATACTTTTATTTTAACCAAAATTTTGAAAATGTCAAACTTTTTATTGACACTAAAAAATCAATGTGCATAATTAAATTGAGGTGATTATATGCTGAAAACTCATATTGAATACAAAAACGGAAAACCATTTATATCTGTAAACGGTAAGCTTCATTACCCTCTTGCTTACACTACATATTTTGAGGAATGTGGCAGATTTTCGGATTTCATAAAACACGACTACAAAATGTTTTTTATAAATATCTCTTTTACAGATTTAGCAATAAACACCACCTCAAATTTTTCACCCTTTTATACAGGTGTTTTTGAAAATGATGAACCCGATTACAGTGAATTTGAGGGTATTATCAGAAAGATATTAAAAGAGTGTCCAGATGCTTTGATTTTTCCGAGAATAAATATTGCTATGCCTAAAAGGTGGATTAACGAAAACATTTATGAAACTGTTGAGACACCAAACGGTAACAGAGAGTCCTTGATTTCAGATAAATTCTTAAACGATGGTGCCTTACTTTTAAAAAAGCTTGTTTCTCATATACGTTCATCTTTTTACGCTGATAATATCGCCGGCTATCAATTCTGCGGTGGTCTAACACAAGAATGGATGCCTTTTGATTACACTGGTTCTTTTTCAGAAATGGGACTTAAAAAATTCAATAAATGGCTAAAAGAAAAATATGGTAAAACAAATACAACCTTATTAACAAAAAATGATTTGAATTGCCCTGATTTCAATGAAACTGTAAGTTATTACGGTGAATTTTATTCTGAAATGACTGCAAAAACAATTGAGCATTTTGCAAAGGTTTTAAAAGAATGTGTAAATAACGAGCAGATAGTCGGCACATTTTATGGTTACAACGCTTTTGTTAACGATATACTTCTCGGATTGCACGGCTTAAGATTTATAATAGACTCACCTTTTATAGATTTCTTTTCTTCACCTTGTGCTTATGATTACAACAGAGCTTTAGGCATTGACTGGGGCGATATGATTGCAAATGAGTCTTTAAAAATTCATAATAAACTTTATTTTGTTGAATGTGATATAAGAACGCACCTCACCAAAAGAATGCAAGACTCAAGACCAGGAAAATACCCTGATGATATTCTTTTACTTACAGATAATAATGGTAATAAAACCGTATGGAGTGGACCTCCTACAAAAGAGCTTTCACTTTCTGCAATTCGTAAAGCATATATTCACCAGTTAGCAAAAGGCTCTGGTGTATGGTGGTTTGATATGTGGGGTGGCTGGTACGAAGATAAAGAGATTATGGAAGATTTAAAGAAAATGAAAGAAATTGCCGAGTCTTCCAAAAATAAAAACAGCAACAATTCCCCCAATGCAGAAGTTATTATGTTCATAGATGAAAAAGCCTACTTAAATAACCCAAGACAAAGTGAATTTTGTCACTCTGTAAACATAACAAGAACTGAAATGGGTAACAGCGGTATTCCTTTTAAGCAATGTATGGTAGAAGATGCAGAGAAAATTCTATCAAAGTATAAATTCGCAATTTTCACCGCACCTCTTCCATCTGAAAGTGGCAAAAATGCAGTTGAGTTATGTAAAAAGCTTAATATACCATATTTGGAAACAACTACAGAAAAACATTTTTATAAAAAGAATGAGCTTCGCGAAATTTTAATTTCTAATGGTGTTCACTGTTACAATGAAGATGATAACGTAATTTATTGTGGTAATGGCTTTTTAGGTATACACACTATAAATGATGGTGAAGTGAAAATCACCTTACCTCAAAAATATAAAATCAAATCGCTTTTTGGTACTGATTTATTAGATTGTAAAACAGATGTAATAAAATTAAATATGAAAAAATACGACACTGCAATTTTTGAAATAGAATAAAAAATATAACCCCTGATGCATTGACATCAGGGGTTGTTTTATGACTTATGCGCAAAAAGAACAGTTTTTACACGTTGAAGTGTTCTACTTCGTCTTTAAGTGTTCCAGCAAGTCTGTTAAGTTCATTTGTAGAAGATGCACTTTGTTCTGCAGTTGCAGAGTTAGACTGAACTGCATTTGCAAGCTGTTCGATGCCTAAAGTAATCTGCTTAATTGCACCCTCCTGCTCTTTAGAAGCCTCAGTAATGCCATCCATAAGGTCAGCAAACTGACCAATTGAAGAGTGAATTGCTTTGAGAGATTCATCTGTTTCGTTAGTTAACTCGCCACCAACTTTAACAGAGCGAGAGCTCATTTCAACAAGTTGCATTGTATTTTTTGCCGCTTCTGCAGATTTTGCTGCAAGGTTTCTTACTTCATCAGCAACAACTGCAAAGCCCTTACCTGCTGCACCCGCACGAGCAGCCTCAACTGCAGCGTTGAGTGAAAGAATATTTGTCTGGAACGCAATATCATCAATCATCTTAACGATTTTTTCAATTTCATCTGATGAACGCTGAATTTCATCCATAGACTCTTTCATTTCTGTCATTTTAGCGCTACCAGTTTCAACAGTAGCAACAATGTTTTTAAGAACCTCAGAAGCTTCAATAGTAGCACTTGCATTCTTACCAACATTTGTCTGAATATCGTTTGTCATTGAGCTGATTTCTTCAAGAGTAGAAGCCTCTTGTGATGTATTATGAGCTAAAAGCTGAGCAGATGTAGAAAGAGCATCTGAACCAGAAGCAACCTGTTCACTAACTTCTTTAATACCAGAAATTGTTGTTTTTAAATTATCACGTATTTTGGTGAGAGCTTCTCTGATTTTTCTGTAGTCACCATTATATTCCAAATCACTTGTAACGTTCAAGTTGCCATCACTAAGTTCAGATAAGAAACGCTCAATATCTTTAATATATGCAGAAAAATCTTTAATAGTATTAACCATCGCATCGTTAAGAACCTGGGTTTCGTCACCACGATGTGTAACTGGTGTTTCGCCGTGTAAATCACCTTCAACAACTTTAACAAGTCTGTTTGTTGTAGCAACAATCGGAGCCGCAATTTGTTTTGCAATTAACTGACCAACCCAGTAAGCAAGGAAGAAAAGAACAATAACAATAACAACCAAGGCAATACCTATTGACACAGCCTGACTATATGTAGCATTTTCACTTGTTCCATAAACCATTGCATAACCATATTCTGAGAGTGCAGTTTGAGCAACTGTCATTTTTTCGCCATTAATTTTTGTTGTAGAAACACTTGCATCTGTATTCAACAAATTATCAACTACAGTTGCCAAACCAAAATTCTCTACTAAATTATTATTGGTTGTATCAACATCATAATCTGCTGAAAGAATTATTCTCCCTGTTGCATCTACAACAAAACCTATATCTGTTTCGCCTAATTTCAATGCTCCTAAAATAGCACTAAAATAATCCTCTGCCAATTCACCGATGATTATTCCGTCGTCACGTTTCAAAGCAACAAGTGTAACGTAGTCACCAGCTTCATTTGTGACGTAAGGCGTTACTACCATAAACTCTGTATTCGCTGATTCAACTATATCTTTAACAGCAGTATAATCGTAACCATCAAATGAACCATGGAAGAAAACTTTTTCGAAGGTTGCATCGCCTTCAAGATTTTCTTCTGCTTCTAAAAGGCACTCTGAAAGATAAATAATTTCTTCATCAAATGTTTTTTCTGCAATAGAAGTAACTGTTTTGCCATTCTGCTCAGTATTTGCACTTGAAAGTGAAAACACTCCGATTTCGGCTGCGATTGTTACAATTAAAGAAGCAACAACAACGCTGATACAAGAAAGTCGTAGCATTCTTTTTTTAAGCGTAGTTTTCATAATAACACCCTTTCACACCGTAAGGCATAATATATTTCATATATTTTACCATATATTTCTATATATATTATTCCGAATTAGAATATTAAGAAAAATAGTGGTCAGTAATTCAGTGGTTAGTGGTCAGTATTATAAAAACAACTACATTCTCTCATTCTTAGATTTACAATTAAATGAGAGAATGTAGTTTTAAATTTTAACTATCAACTGACCACTGACTTACTGACCACTGAACTAACTACATCTCCCAACTGCCTAACCAATTTGCAAATTCGGTGTAGAGAGTTTCCATTTCTTTAGTTAGTTCTGCTTCATTATTCAAGGTATAAACGTAATCTTCTGTGTCAAATTTTTCGATATATTTATATTCGTTGGTGTAGTTTTTACCTTCAAGTTCTTTTAACGCTTTATTGGCAAGTTTTTCTGCTTTTCTTACGTTTTCTACAAGGTCAGAAAACGCATCTTTATCAACTGCTTCAATTTTAGCTACAATACCATCAAAATAACCATCTTTATAGCCGTAGTTATATTGTGCACCATCTTTATAAATAAAGTTTTCGGCATCAGCTGGGTACAAGTAATAACCAGGTACCTGTTGACCATCTTCGGTTGTATGAGCTTCAACGAAATATGTATTCCAATAGCAAAGGAAGTTCACATAATCATACATAGCATAAATATCATTTATAACATCACTTTCAGCAATTTTTTGCCATAACGCCATATCATTTGATAATTCTTCTGCCTTAATGATTGTGTAAGTTGCATCAACTATTTTATAATTAAACTCATAACCATATTCGTCAGTAAACGGCTCATCTTCATTTTCGGCAACCTGAAGTGTTCCAACAACTTTAATTGCCTGAGAAGTATATGAAAACGTTTCATTAGCTTTTGGATAAACCTCCATTGTATTAGAAAGTTCAGATGTATTTGGAACACAGAACGGACAACTCTGATAAGGCAAGTTCATTAAAAACATAAAAGAACCATCTACCGGTGAGCTTGTCGCCATATAACCACTTATTGTTACCTGCTCACCATCAAGCGTTTTAAGGTAGTCATAGCCTGATGCTTCTTTAAAGCTTAATTTAGTGATGTTTCCATCATTAGCTTTATTTTCGCCACCCTTACACCCGGCAAAACAGAGCATAAGAATTGAAGTTATCATTAACAACGAAGTAATTTTTAAAATTTTATTATACTTTTTCATATCAATCTGCAATACTATCCTTTCGTGACATTATAAAAGTCCAGATTACTGTTGGCAAAACACTTATTATAAATACACCAAGAAGAATCACCAATTCTAAAGGATAAACAGTTGACATATTTAAAACAACGCCCATATTTTCAACGTAATCATTCATAAATAACATAAGAACTCTTGACACAACAAATGCCAGAACTACAGAACCAATTCCCATCAGACTATTCTGAATGATATAAAGAAGATTGATTTTCTTCATACTTACACCAATAAGTCTCATCAACGAAATTTCTTTTGCAGAATGATACATATTGAGAAGTGTGATTATTGAAATAACCATAATATTCATTACAAGAATGACTGCACAAAGTACAAAAACTATATATTTTGTATCGTCAGCATCATTTAAAATATCACGAACAACCGACATAGGCTCAATAGCCTGTAAAGTAAAAGTATCGCCATCATCACTAATTACAATTTTACCATCATATTGCTCAACAAGTTGCATTGCAAAACCAGGATTTTTGGTGTTTACCAATACTGCACAAACTGTACCATGTGTATGATGATGCTCTTCTTCGCTATGCTCCTCAGTTTCTTTGCTATGCTCTTCGTCTACTTCTTCGTGATTATGCATATCCCATAGAGTTTTTATTTGTGTAAAAACTACATTGTCGTAAGAAGAGTAACTTTCGCTCAAAATACCTACGATTGTAATACCTTGTGCGTGAGTTTCCGAACTGTTGGCAGAATGACTTGTATAAATCACATCGCCAACCTGAAGCTCGTTATATTTTGCAATATTTGAACCAATAACTGCCTGCATAGTACTATCATTTTTAAACATTTCACCTTGTGCAAGAGTTTTGTTTTCAAGAAACTCTGCATTTGTACCGACAACACCATACCCATTATAATTATCTGCCATAGCAAACGGCAAAACTTTAGTTACGAGTTTCTTTCTTAAATCCGCCGATTGTTCTTCTGTTAAGAATGACTCGGTTGTGAGAAAGCCTTTATCACCCTCAAGCCAGACGAATTCTTCTTTAGAGAGAAAATCTAAAAACCATTGTTCGTGGTTACCTTTAAGGGCGATAACGTATTCATTACCAAATTCATTTTGAAGGTTATATATGTAATCAAGTGTTTTAAAGCTGTTTATACCGCCATCAATGTAATCGCCGAGTAATATCAACTTAGCGGTTTTATTTTTTAGCTGGTCAATAATATTCAACTCTTCAAGTGTTTTCTTAAATTCGGCATAACATCCATGAACGTCACTTATAGCATATAATTTCATTTAATTCTCCTTTACTCATACCACATAAGTTCACTTATTTCATCAAACATAAGAGTTATAGGACCCTCTGTTGAATCAACATGAAAATGTCCTGCAAACCACTCTTTGTATGACAATTTATTCTCAATTTCCTGTAACCATTCTTCTGTTGAATTATCTACCCTGCTTTCATCCAAACCAGGTATAAAATTCCAGGTCGGTCTGTAATCATACGGAACAGTATGAGAGAAAACGAAATCAACTGACCAACCAATTTCATCTAACTTTTGCTCTGCATATTCTTTAATTTCGTCAGATGGTTGCTCATCCTCAAACCATTCAAGATGGTTAGCCAATCTATAATATTTATCGACTGAATACGCACCACCTAACACAATGCATTTATTCCCATCAATATTATAAATCTCACCATCCTTAGCAAACAACAAATTAGGGTATTCTTCTTCGTAGTAAACAACACCCTCATTCCATTCTTTTTCTTCGTAATCGAGATTAAACGGTCGCTCTTCGTGATTACCATGAATGCAGAATAAGGTTATAGGTAGCTGAGATAACTCGTTTTTTAAAGCCACATCTTTCGAATCACAATAAAAATTTATTCCAACGTCACCTAAGATAATTAAAACATCATTCTCGGTAGTATCGTTATTTTCACAAAGCTCGTAAACCTTTTCAAACTCTCTGTGTGTATCACCTGTTATGTAGTACATTTAATTTTCCCTCTTCATTAATTTAAAGTAAGTTTTTTAACAACCCATTCTGCTGGTTTTACTTTTTTATCATCAAAATCATCAGAATAATAGCAATTTAATTCGCACACATCCTGTGGCTCGTACCATAACCCATATCTGTCTAAAATATCAACAAACTCTTCTTCTATGTGGTCGGCAACCTTAACATCAAGGTTAATAAATCCGAGAGAAACAGTCTCTAAAAATTTTATAAACTCTTTGTCATTCTCTTCAAGTAGCATCTCCTTATACTCTTCGTAAGAGTCAAACTCTGTTTTGTCGAGATACACTTTATAATCATCTTCATCGTAGCCGTTTTCTTCTAAAACATTGGTATTTCTTGCTATATAAAGCTTACCCTCTAAAGAGATATCATCCCAATCCATCTCATAAACACCCATACCGAAAACTTCGGCTAATGTAGAATCAAAAAGCATTTTGAATGCACTGTTTTCTTTTAATTTCACATCAGTTTTATAACAATAACACCTTGGACTCAGTTTTCCGCCGACTTCTTCAAACAACTCTTTTGCTTCATCATCTTTATAATACCTGTCTGCATAACACAAATCTTTGAAATGAATACTTACATCTTTCCACATCCCCCATTTTTCACAAAACGCAATAATTTCTTCTACAAGGTAGTCTTGGTTTTGTCTGCTTAATTCGTTCATATTAATTCTCCTTTCTTCGTTTACAGCTATATTATAACAATAATTTTCTCGGAATATGACGAGATTTTGTTTGTTATAATAGTTGCATAGATTTTGATTTAAGAACAACAAATTTGGTTTTATCCCTATATATAAACAAGTTTTATTTGTATAAAAAACCAAACTCGATTTTGTACCGAGTTTGGTTTTAATTTTCTTAAAAAAGTTTTTCTTCTATTATCCATTTACCTTCTTCCAAATCATAGTGATTAGGACCTTTTTCATTCATGTTTTTCTCATCACCTTCATATTTTTTAAATTCTATTTTTTCTCCATCAAATTTTGTAAAATAACCATACCCTTTTATATACATTGTTTTATAATATAAAAACGCCTTATTGAATTGCAATAAAATGTATTTTCCTCTGCTTTGTGACGAAACAGATTCCTTAGGGTATCCTATTACACTTTTATAAAAACTCTTGCTATCTATGTCACTCTCAATCACTTTAAACGAACCTTTATTCAAATTATTATTCAAATTATTAATCAAATCTTCCAATACCTTATTATTCCAAAGCTGAAGATTTTCAATCAATGGTTCCCATCCAAATTCTGTATAAGGTTTTCCACCCGAACACCAATATTCTATTTTTCCATCTTTAATTCTTGGTCTTTTTAACTCTTTTTCACAAAAACCTTTATCGGCACAAGCACAACAACCTTTTTTCTGCCAAATTTGAATTGCTCCTGGTAAAACATGGATATTCCCAGAACCACAATCGAAATCTTTATAAAACATAGTAATTTTATAATTTTTATTATCTTTTTTATATTCACACCAATAATAATTTAAGAATTTATGTTCATTTATATTGAAATCTTGACTTACTATAAATTCATTGCTATCAAGCCAGTAACCAACAAAAAATTCCACATTCTCCAAACCATTGAGATTATCAATAATTTTTTGCAGAGCTCGCCTTTGGTTAACATTAAATTTTTTGAATTTGTCTTTTAATTCTTTATTTTCCATAGTAACAATCTCCTTTGTTAAACCTCGTATTTCTTATTCAAATTCTTAATCTTCTCAACAACCCGCTCTCTTACATCCTGCGGTTCTAAAATTTCAACTCGGTCAGAGAACTGCAATGCCCAGTTGGTTATACCGTATGGACTACATTTAACCCAGAATATATCGTAGTCAGGGTCAGCTTTATCGGTTTCAGAATACCTGAACGTACTGCCGAAGCTATCGTGCAAAAATGTGTAGTCAGGCTTTTTGCTTGTCTTTTTGTCTTCGCCTTTAGGACTATAAATTTTCACTTTAACCATAACTGGCTCGTCATAAGACATATTAAGATGCTCAAACTGAAATTTTTCATCCCATTTAAGTGGTAGATTTTTTACATTCTTTTTATCTGTAACCCTATCGCCGTAAATCTTTAATCTATCAATCTTGTTTGGAATTTCAATTTCTGACATAAGGTCAATTCTGTAAATCCAGGTTTTCTTTTCTTCGTATGCTTCGTTACAAGCAAGAAGATAATATTTACCATCATCAGCAACTATGTAATACGGACTGACTGTGTGCTTTTCGTTCCGTGTTTTTACGAGTTCATTCTTTCGGTTGTAGCCGTTAAAATAAAATGAAATCTGTACACCATTTTCTATTGCTTCCTGAATTATATCAAGATTATCAGCAATAACAGTTCTTTCGGCTTCAGTAATATCATCACTGACTTTTAAGATATTCTTTTGCTTTTTCTTATAAAAATCACTTGCCAGATGCTTTATGATTTTTTCAGATATTTCATCTGCCTCTTTCTTTGTAACAGTCTTTGAAAAGTAAAGACTTTCAATCATTCTTTCAAGGTCATCATAAGAAAATTCGTGTTGATAATAAAGATTTTTGACTTTCAACTGGTCATTGTTGTCTCGAGGAATTTCTGCATCATCTACATATTCGCTTCCCTTACCATTTTTCATTTTGTAAGCATCGAAAACAATCTTCCATTCAGCTTCATCAAGAATCTTACCACTTGCATCAGAATTAACTGTAGAAGCAATTGTATTTATATATTCATTAAAAGTTTCAGACGTACCAAGGCATTCCTTAAGCTCATCCTGACGACGAAGCTGTGCCTGTGACATTTTATGATTTTCGTCTGTATGCTTTCTAAGATATTCAAGAATTTTATAACACCGTTCAAACTGCTTAGGCAACTCTTTTCTCTTTTTTCCAGCCATAACGCTCTCCTTCTATTTTTTCTGACATTATTATAATACCACATATCTCGGAATATGTCGAGATATGTGGTATTAATTCTTATTATATACTTTATTATGCTTTAGATTTTTTTATAATATATATTACGCTCTAATCCATTATATTTAATTTTTGTAGTTTCCAAATTATAACTAAGTGCAGTAAAATTATTACAGCTATGTAGATTTTCTGGGGATACTGTCCCGCATACAATTTCCTTTCCATTCCTTTTAGCGATACCCTCTAGAAACGTCATCAATCTTCGTTGTAGTCCGTTTCCTCTGTATTCAGGTAAAACTATTATAAGTTTGATATTAGCTACTTTATTAAGGTCACTACCCGTTAGTCCAATATCTAACCCAATATTTTCTTCAGTTTCCCCTGCATCAAACAAAATTCCAAAAGCTATAAGTTCCCCTTTAAAAAAAGCTCCTAATGTATAATGAGGAAAACTTAAGCAGTTTTCCAACATTTCCCTTGTATTCCGCCTTAATAGATTTTTGTTATCTAAATTCAAAAAAGCTATTTCCTGCAATTCACAAATTTCTTCTATGTTCTTTAAATCACACTTTTTGAATATAATATCGGAACTTTTCAATTTCATATAAATACTACTTCCTTTTTCGCTTTATTATCCTTTCATAAACATCTTTATCTACAACTTTTTCCAAGGAATACTCTTCATGAAAAATTGGCAATCCTTTTTTCTTACGATATTTTATCCAATCTCTTTCTAATAGATAAAGATTAACAAAATTATCCGGAAATGCAACAAGTTTTTTCTGTTGTACATAAGGATTATGTACCGCAATAAAAAAACGATATCCAAACAAATCATTAAGCATTTCTATTGATAATGTACCACGATCTATAAGCAATTGAAATATCTCGAAAAATGTAAGATAATTGGAAATGTGTATATTTTCCATATCTAATTCCGGCAAATTTTCGAAATCATAATTTTCAAACATGGTATATGCCTTTTTATAATCATCGTTGGTTACAAAAGATGCATTTAGATCAGCTAAAAAACCCGCTTCAGTTATTTTCCTTGATTGAAATATTTCGATAGCCAAGAGAATAACACCTAATACAGCAGCCGATAATGAAACGATTTGAATAGTATCAACACCATTTTTTACCGAAACTAAAACTATCCCCAAACTTGTAATTACTATTAAAGCATATGCTATAATTTTCACTTTACTTTTCATATTAACACTCTTTTCGACAGATTTCATACCTATACTACCATAACAACACTTTTTCGTCAAGAAAGAGAGCTATATTATATTCTTAGTTACTGCTATCTTAAAGCATTTTTAAATATTTTATTAATATTCTTTTTTCATTTTAATTAATGTAATTTTTATGCTTTGTATCATACTACTTTGTCAGTGATTCTATCACAAGTTGAACGCCTAAACTAAAACCTTTTACGAAAGATTGTTTTGCAAGCTCGTTACACAATTCATCTGCACAATCGTGTATTTTTTCATATCGTTCTTTCTGTTCTTCTGTAAGCGTTGATAATAACTTTTCCTGGTTGCTCGAATACAATCGTAGTAGATCTTTGTACTTATCATTACAACGAATCATATTCTCACACGGACTTATCTTGCCTAAGTATAAATCTTCTATCATTTTCATATATTGCACCCCTTTCATGCAACACAACGTATACCACAGAAGTTTTAGGAAGTCCAGAAATTTTTTCAAACTAATCCCATAAAAATACTACTGATTTTTTATCATCCTTTCTCTTTGTTTATGAATTTAAAATTTTTTCACTTGTTTTGTGTTGACAAAATGTTTTTATGATGTTAATATATGTACATAACAAGGAAATCTTTTGAGTTAGATTTCCACTATAAAATTGAATTTATCGACGCACGTGTCCCTTTTTGGATTAAATTTTTTGAATTTGTCTGAAATCGGCTTAGTGTGTCGTTTTTTTCAGGATTTACTTCAAGGGGAAGGCTTAAGGATTGCCAGTGACAAGTTGGATGCTAAGAACTTCTATGCGTTCAACCCAAGTTTTGATAAGCATTGTAACAAGAGATAATAGCGATAACAACCACTCACTACAATTTGTTGTGAGTGGTTGTTTGATTTTGTATGTTTTACAAAACACTTGATTATAACTTTTAAACCTCAAGCATATCGATAGCCTTTTCTATGTCTTCTTGTGTTAAGCCGAGGGATTCTGAGGTTTGTACTAAACGCTCAGTGTGAAGCTTAAGGTCCTCAGGATACATATCATCTAAAATTATAAAGCTTTCTACCTGCTCACCTTTCCAGTTCTTCAGCCACAAATCAATCTCTTCGCCACGAGTACCAAAATCTTCTGTATAACTAAGAAATTCTAAATCATACTCAGATAATTTTTTCTCTAAAGCCTCAAATAACCTTATTGCACTCTGAAATGATTTCGATGGATTTTCTATGCGCTCCCTTGCATACCAACCCTCGCGCCACGTAGATGAAAGAACTAATTTTGCATTCGTACGAGTGACGAGTTGTTTTAACAACTCTACTTTTTCATCTTCAACAAAATAATAATCTTCAAACGTTTCTTCGGTTGAAGTATTATTGAGAACTCCATCTATATCTAAAAATATAACCTTCATAATTCACCCACTTTCTGATTTATAAAAAGCTGTAATACAAACTTCTGAAGAATGCGTTGTAGTCCTGAAAATCAGATAGACCTGACACGCTTCCGTCACCTGCTTCGATTATTATCCACGAGCCGTCAGTAAGTTCAGCATAATCAATAGTATAAAATTTACTGTTAAGCTTATTATACTTTTCTATCAGCTCACTTGGTGGAGTTAAAGCAGAATCTGGTTGACCAGAGTTTCGGCTGATTGTTGCTATTTCGCCATTTATATAAAACACACGATATTCATTTTTAGCGTTACCATATCGTTTTAAATCAACAAACTCTTTTACACAAATACCGCCAGTAAACAAATTGCCACGATACTCGTAAAACTTATTCATCCAGCTATCAAACTCTTCTTGTGAAACAGAATTCTCAAAGAAAACCGGGAAATCAGTTCCTTTAGCTGATTTTACATAATCTTTTACCATAAACCTATTAAACGTTTTCTTTACAGTCGATAAATCAATTTCTGTTCCTTTGGGATATATAAGAGTCTTTGGTGTATCAATTTTTATATATTCATAAATATTAGGAAACACGTGAAAAAGCTTGTATTCCTCAGGTGTTGTAACTAATTCAATATTACATTCTTTAAGCGTATTATAAAACTTTTCATATTGTTTTGGTTGCATCATCCAACCACGATAAACCGCAGTAATTTTATTTTCAGGATATGTATTAAGCACTATCTTCTCATTATGAAACCAATCCTCATAAGAAAATATTATAATTCCATTGTAAAGTCCTGTATCTTTTGCTGCATTATATTCTTTCTTCAAATCTTCATCTACTTGCTTTTTGTTAAAGTAGCTTGAAGGAAATAAAATTGTGTCTATCATTTTCATCTACTCGTTTCTTTTTATAACATTTTAACCATCACCGAAAATATCGTTACAAAACTCTGTAAAATCTGTAATTCTTTTAAATTTTACTTGTATATCTGAATTCTGGTTTAATCATCGATAAATCGCCTGATGAGAACCAATCTAACGTCTTGCTACCAACAACATATAATCCTGGAAAAACATGCTTTTTCTGATAGCAAATTTGCATCCACGCCTGATAAACGTTTC
>SVOI01000074.1 GCA_015066465.1 Oscillospiraceae bacterium | reverse complement strand
AAAAGCTTTTAAGCTTATTGTTTTTAATGCTCCCCTTTATGCTTTTAAAAGGCGAAAAAATATTTTCAAACATTTTTGTAAAAGGCTTAAAAAATGCATCAAAAATCCAATAATAGTTAGAGTCTTTTTCTGTTATATTATCTGAAATACCCGTAAAGCACACAACTAAAATAAATAGTAAATAAATAACAGAAATGAATTTAATCAACCCATCGCTATTAAGTGAAAACGAAGTGATTAAAAGCAACGAACAAACATATAAAAATGAATTAAATACTTTGCCTTCAGACTTTTTATTAAAAAGATAGAAAAATACAAATGTGACGAATAAGAACATTGTTATAGTAAAACCAAAATTAAAAAGATTGATTATACCGATATATGAAACTAAAAATAAAATTACAGTTGTTGCGATTAAACCGATTAAATCCTTTTTAGTGAACTCAACTTCAGTTAAAGGATTAACTTTTTTAATAAGCGGTGGTGCAAAATTATTAATAATTTGATTATTTGAATTTGCAGAAGTTGTAAAATTAATATTATTTATATCATTATTCACAATCTTCATCTCCCTCATCTATAAATTCAAGAATATCACCAGGTTGACAATTAAGCTCTTTACAAATAGCAGAAAGGGTTGAAAACCTTACTGCTTTCGCCTTACCTGTTTTTAAAATTGAAAGATTTGCCTGGGTCAGCCCTATTTTAGATGCTAATTCGCCAGATGACATCTTTCTTTTTGCTAACATTACGTCAAGATTTACAATTATTGCCATATTCAAAATTCCTTTATATTATACTGTTAAATCATTTTCATCTTTTAGCTCTGCACCGTATTCAAATGCATTTTTTATGACCGTCAAAAATAACCACATAAAAAATCCTGCTGCCGGAATTGGTAAAGATGCTAAAAACTCTGTGCATAATGGTAACGAGAGTGGAACAATTGAAAGACAACACCAGGAAAGTATAGAAAGAATTTTTGTTGTTTCTTTTGAAAAAATCTCATTACTCTTGATTTGAAATAAAAATTTAAACAAAAATATTAAAGTTGCTGCTGCCGAAGGTGAACACAAATAAAAAACTAAAACAAGAATTTTATAAGACTCTGTTCCCCTGCCTATGTAACTACAATACCACTGAAATAACATTGGTGCTAAAAATAATAGAACCCCAAAAACAACGCTAAGAAATATCAAAACGCCAAAAAGGATTTTTGTGGACCTTTTAAAATTTTTCATTAAATCAACTCCTTGACACCCATAATAACGATTTTTTATCGTTTGTCAATAAAAATTTATCGTTTGTTACGAATTTGTAATATTCTGTAAATACTTTTTATTGACATTCAATTACATTTATAATATAATTTTATATGTATGTAATAAATTAAATTTTAGGTGGTATTCTAATGGGAATTTATGAAGAATTAGTTGCTCGTGGGCTTATTGCTCAGGTAACAAATGAAGAAGAAATAAGAGAAATGGTAAATGCCGGTAAAGCTAAGTTTTACATTGGTTTTGACTGTACTGCAGATAGCTTAACTGCTGGTCACTTTATGGCTCTTACTTTAATGAAAAGACTTCAGATGGCTGGTAACCAACCAATAGCACTTATTGGTGGCGGTACTACTATGATTGGTGACCCATCTGGTAGAACAGATATGAGAAAAATGCTCACTAAAGAAGATATTCAGCACAATGCAGATTGCTTTAAACGTCAGATGGAAAGATTTATTGAATTTGGCGAAGGTAAAGCACAAATGGTAAATAATGCTGAATGGCTTTTAAATCTTAACTACGTTGAACTTTTAAGAGAAGTTGGCGCTTGTTTTTCAGTTAACAATATGTTAAGAGCTGAATGCTATAAACAAAGAATGGAAAAAGGTCTTAGCTTCCTTGAATTTAACTATATGATTATGCAAAGCTACGACTTCTACTATCTCTACAAAAATTACGGTTGCAATATGCAATTCGGTGGCGATGACCAGTGGAGTAATATGCTCGGTGGTACTGAACTTATAAGAAAGAAATTAGGTAAAGATGCTCACGCTATGACTATTACCCTTCTTACTGACTCACAAGGTAATAAAATGGGTAAAACTGCTGGTAATGCAGTTTGGCTTGATGCTAACAAAACTTCACCTTATGATTTCTACCAATACTGGCGTAACGTTGCTGACAGTGACGTTTTAAAATGTATTAGAATGCTTACTTTCTTACCATTAGAAGAAATTGATAAAATGGATTCTTGGGAAGGTAGCGAACTTAACAAAGCAAAAGAAATTTTAGCTTATGAACTTACAGCACTCGTTCACGGTAAAGAAGAAGCAGAAAAAGCACAAAGTGCCGCAAAATCTGTTTTTGGTGCTGGTGGTAACTCTGAAAATATGCCTTCTACTACCCTTTCAAGTGAAGATTTTACAGATGAAGGTATTAACATTATTGATGCACTTATTAAAGCAGAACTCGTTACTTCACGTGGCGAAGCAAGACGTCTTATTGAACAAGGTGGCGTTAGTGTAGATAGCGAAAAAGTTACTGCAGTGTCACACGTTATTCCTGTTTCAGATTTCGAAAAAGGTTACGTAATTATTAAAAAAGGTAAAAAAGTATTCCACAAGATTATTAAATAAGAAATATGGGTAAATTATTTAATGCTTATGTTGCAGCCTATAAAATGGATTCAGATGAATGGAATGAATATTTAGAGGTTGCTGGTGATATTTATAATTCACCACAATTACAAAGTTTAGAAGGCTTTGTTCAGCATTTCAACATAAATCGCCTACAGCATATAAGAAGCGTTGCATTTTTAAGCTTTTTAGTTTCAAAGAAATTAGGGCTTAATTACAAAGATACTGCCAGAGCAGCTACAATGCACGATTTATTTTACTACGACTGGCACGAGGATGATTTAAGTCATAAATTACATGGTCTTCGTCATCCCAAATTTGCTTTAAATAACGCTTTTTATCTTTGTGGTACTTTAACTAAAAAAGAACAGGATATTATTAAACGCCACATGTGGCCACTTACAATAATCCCTCCTAAATATCCTGAATCGTTTGTTGTTACTATGATGGATAAATACTGTGCGGCGATTGAATCGGCTTATTCAATGAATAAAAATTTCAGAAAAAAGTTAGATAATATGTTAGGGTTAGAAAAATGACAATTTATGATTATTTAATTTATTTCTACCTTTATAGCTTTGTTGGTTGGTTTTTTGAGTCCTGCTATTGTTCATTAAGACCTAAAAAGTGGATTAATCGTGGTTTTTTACGTGGTCCCTTCTGCCCTATTTATGGCGTTGGTGCTTTAACCATTTTAATTTGTCTTTTACCTTTCAGGTCAATGACCAGTAACGACTATTTAAACGAGTTTTTAATTTTTACAGTTGGTATGGTAGTTTGTGATTTAGTTGAGTATTTCACAAGCTTTGTAATGGAAAAGGCTTTTAATGCTCGTTGGTGGGATTATTCAACTCAACCATTTAATTTACACGGTAGAATTTGTCTTACTCATACACTTTATTGGGGTACTTGCTCTTGCCTTTTCCTTTACGTGCTACACCCTTTAGTTGACGTTTATTTTGTAAGTCAGGTAAATATAGAATCAAGAAAAACACTTGTTTATATAATCACTACTGTTTTTGTTATTGATGTAATTAACACAATTATAAATGCCTTAGGTCTTAGAGAATATTTTGTAAAATTCAAAGAGCTTTCTGACGACATTGTTGAGTTTACAAATATTGTAATTGCCGCTACTGGTGATTCAATCGGTGAATTTTCTGATGAAAGAAGAGCAGAATTTGCAAAAAGGCTTAATGAATTTAAATTAAGAAAAGACGAATTATTCGTTATAAAGAAAAAGAAGCATATTAAAATGCTAAGAAGATTATCCCACGCATTTCCGTTTATATTTAAAAGAATTAAAAAGAGAATGGAAAATATTGATAACCTGTTAAACAACCTTATTAACCTTGTTGAAGGTAAAAAATAAAGTAAAAAGGATTGATTACAATGAATTTAAAACATGGCTTTTACAGAGTTTACCAGAGCGTTTACAAAGTAGCTATGGGCGCTCTTGATTGGACACCACCTGAGCTTTTACAAGGTGCTGGTGCAATTAAAAAGCTCCCTGCTTTAGTAAAAAAACAAGGAGTTAACAATGTACTTGTTGTAACCGATAAAGGTCTTATGGGTCTTCACCTTCTTGACTCATTATTTGAGGGTTTAGAAAGTGAAGGAATTAAATACACTGTATTTGATGGAGTTCAACCCAACCCAACTATTTATAATGTTGAAGATGCTTTAAAGCTCTACCACGACAATGGCTGTGAAGCGTTTATTGCTTTTGGTGGCGGTTCACCAATGGACTGCGCAAAGGTTACTGCGGCAAAGGTTGCAAGACCAAATAAATCTATTCCATCAATGCGTGGTCAGTTAAAGGTTTTAAAGAAAACTCCTCTTATATTTGCAGTTCCTACAACTGCTGGTACTGGTTCAGAAACTACTCTTGCGGCAGTTATTTCTAACCCAGATACACACGAAAAGAATGCAATTAATGACCCTGTTCTCCGTCCTAAATTTGCAGTTCTTGACCCTGAGCTTACAGTTGGTCTTCCACCACATATTACTTCAACAACTGGTATGGATGCTCTTACACACGCTGTTGAGGCATTTATTGGCAGAAGTAACGTTAAATCAACCGAAGACGCCGCTTTAAAAGCTACAAAGCTTATTTTCGAGAACATTGAAAAGGTTTATGAAGATGGCAAAAATATTGAAGCAAGAGAAAATATGCTTATTGCTTCATTCTACGCTGGAGTTGCATTCACAAGAGCTTACGTTGGCTACGTTCACGCTATTGCTCATAACTTAGGCGGTATGTATGGTATTCCTCACGGACTTGCAAATGCAGTAATTCTCCCTTACATACTCGAGTTCTTCGGTGACTCTGCTCACCACAGACTTGCAATTTTAGCAGATGTTGCTGGTATTACAGATGGCTTAAAAACTGAAAAAGAAAAAGCTGAAAAATTCATTGAAGCAATTAAAGAGCTTAACAGAAAAATGAATATTCCTGATAAGTTTGAGGGTATTAAAGATGAGGATATCGAGTTAATTGCAAAGCGTGCTCTTAAAGAAGGTAACCCACTCTACCCTGTTCCAAAGATTATGAATCTTGAGGAATGTAAAGCGATAATAAAAAATTTACAAAAATAATATAACAAAAAAAGAGCCTGCATCAAGCAGGTTCTTTTTTATTTTTATTTTTATTTTTATTTGTATTAAAGCTGTTAAGAAAATAGCGTATAATCGAAACAGCTATAATTCCACCACCAATAGCAATTGCAACCTTACCAGTTGTAAGAAGCTGTGCACCGAATTCATTATAGTCTTTAATAAGCAAACTTCTCATTGCCTGATAAAGAGTTCCACCAGGAACTAAAGCGATACAACCAGGTAATAAGAATATAGTTGCAGGTGCTTTGCCTATTCTTGCACAAATCTCTGCAAATCCAGCAGTTGCAAATGATGCCAACATATTTGCAATAAATAAATCGTCACTAATAAATTCGAGGCAAACAAAATAAACTACACAAGCTACAAGACCATCTATTGCTGCAAGTGGAATGTGTTTAACACGAAGTCTAAAAATTATTGCAAAGCCTATTGTACTTAAAACACCAGCAATAATTTTTATAATAATATCCATACTCAATTAAACACACCCCCGAATATCATCATAGCAACAGTAAATCCGAAGGCTACCATTACAGCAGTTAAAACTGCCTGAACTAATTGAATAATACCTGAAACAGTATCGCCAAAGAGCAAGTCCCTTACAGCGTTACCAAAAGCAAGACCTGGTATAAGTAACATAATAACACCAATAAGAATCATATCGGTATTACTACCTATTCCAAATGAAATTAAAGCGAGTGAAACAACTGCGCCAACAAATGAAGAAATAACCGAGTGAATCATTGAATTGACAAATGCAGTTTTATGTAAATTAAAAAATGTAACAACTACACCAGCTATTGCAGCAACCAAAGCATCATAAAGATTGCCCCCAAAAAATACTGCAAAGCCACCAGCACCTAAAATTCCACCTAAATAACAAATTATTTCAGGGAAAGGCTTGCCATTTTTTGCTTTACTGATTTCATTCTCAACATCCTCTAAAGTAATTTTTTTAGAACAGATATCTCGTGAAATATTATTCATTTTTTCTAAAAGATACATATTGTTACTGTTCTGGTAAACTCTGCGCACTTGAGAAGAATGTGTTCCATCTTCCATTCTGATATTAGCAATAATAAGAGATGGCAAAGCAAAAATATCTGCAAATTCTGCACCATAAGCTACACAAATTCTTCTAACTGTATCTTCAATTCTATAAGGCTCACCACCGCAACGAAGTATACTCTCGCCTATATCAAGTGCTTTAGCGAGAATATAATCAGCTGTGTAGGTTTTAGTAGAAACATCTGACATTGAAAAAACCTCAATAATTATTTTGTCATTTTCTCTTGCTTAACCTTGTGGTCAATAACGTGACGAGAAGCAAGCTCAGCTGTAACTTCATCAAGAGAAATACCCATTTCTATCATAAGCACCATTACGTGATATGTCAAGTCTGCAATTTCATAAATTGTCTCTTTTTTATCGTTTGCTTTA
>SVOI01000073.1 GCA_015066465.1 Oscillospiraceae bacterium | reverse complement strand
TAAGACAATCTGTAAGACCTTCGAGTTCTGAACCCTTAACTGCGAGTTCAATCATAGTGTTTTTAGTAACTGTGTACTCAACACCTTCTTTACGAAGTTCTGCACGAAGAGCTGTATCATCAGCAACGTTGATACCCTTGTAATCTACGAGAACACCGGCACAAGCATTTTGGAATCTCTCAGAGAGAGCAGCAACTTCAGCTTTTTTAGCTTCTAATACTTTTGCGCTTGCCAAAAAAATTCACCTCCGCTATGAGCGAAATTTATAATTAAAAATGCCTTTCACGCACAACACGAGAAAGGCATTAAATGACATAAAATGTTAATTAACGCAATTCCTCGGTAGGCGGTTTTAATTCAAAACCTTTAGGCATTTTGCACCTACTGTCTTTAGAACAGCATAGGTATATTAGCACAAAGTTCTGTGCTTGTCAACACTTTTTTTATTATTCCCTGATTATTCAGCAGAAGCTGCAGCGCCAGCAAGCTTTGCAGCGTTAACACGGATACCAGGGCCCATTGTTGTAGCAACAACACAAGAACGGATATAAGTACCTTTTGTTGCAGCTGGCTTTGCTTTAATAACAGCGTCAAGAAGAGCGTTAGCATTTTCTGCTAATTTCTCGCCACCGAATGAAGCTTTACCAATTGGGCAGTGAATAATATTTGTTTTGTCAAGACGGTACTCAATTTTACCAGCTTTTGCTTCTTCAACAGCTTTAGCAGCATCTGGAGTAACAGTACCAGCTTTTGGTGAAGGCATAAGACCTCTTGGACCGAGAACTTTACCTAAACGACCTACGAGACCCATCATATCTGGTGTAGCGATACATACGTCGAAGTCCATCATACCGCCCTGAATCTGAGCGAGAAGGTCTTCTGCACCTACGATATCAGCACCTGCAGCTTCAGCAGCACTTGCAGCATCGCCTTTTGCAAATACAGCAACGCGAACTTTTTTACCAGTGCCGTTAGGAAGAACAACAGCGCCTCTAACTTGTTGGTCAGCGTGACGTGAGTCAACACCGAGACGAATGTGCATCTCAACAGTTTCATCAAATTTAGCACTTGCAGTCTTTGCTGCAAGCTCGAGAGCTTCTGCTACGTCGTAGAGCTTTGTGCTATCTACGAGTTTTGCGCTCTCTACATATTTTTTACCATGTTTCATAGTCTTTTATTTCCTCCCTATAGAGTGGTTAAATCGGAATTTCCTCCCACCCGGGAGCATCAATCAACAACAGTAACGCCCATGCTTCTTGCAGTACCAGCAATCATAGAGATAGCTGTTTCAATGTTAGCTGCATTTAAGTCAGGCATTTTCTGCTCTGCGATTTTTCTTACTTGCTCTCCGGTAATTGTTGCAACTTTTGTTTTGTTAGGTACACCTGAACCGCTTTCGATACCACATGCTTTCTTAATAAGAACAGCAGCAGGTGGTGTCTTTGTAATAAATGTGAAAGAACGGTCTGCATAAACTGTGATAACAACTGGGATAATAAGACCCATGTCGTTCTTTGTACGTTCATTGAATTCTTTTGTGAACGCCATAATGTTTACGCCGTGTTGACCTAATGCAGGACCAACAGGTGGTGCCGGAGTTGCTTTACCAGCGGGAATTTGCAATTTAATAAGACCTACAACTTTTTGAGCCATGTTTTGCACCTCCAAAATTCGTGGTATGGCGGAACAAGAAGCTCGCCTTGCTCCTCCCACACGCGACTTGCGTCGCATATAACAGCGTTAATTAACGCTCGTTACCAAATTAATTTTTGCAGTTTATTCTACTGCATTCTGTACTTGATTGAGCTGGAACTCAACAAGTGTTTCTCTACCGAACATAGAAATAGTAACTCTTACCATATTCTTGTCAGTATCAAGTGCTTCAACTACACCTGAGAAGCCTTCGAAAGGACCATCTGTAACAGTAACCATGTCACCTACATCGTAAGTAACTTCAACCACTTTTGTTTCAATGCCAAGTTTTTCAACTTCCATCTCTGTAAGTGGAACTGGTTTGCTTTCAGGACCTACAAAGCCTGTAACTCCACGAGTGTATCTGATAGCATGCCAGGTTTCATTTGGAACCTGAGGCTGATTATCATCGTCATACTCAACCGCTAATTTAACAACAACATAACCCGGGAAAACCATTCTCTCTACTTCAACTGTCTTGTCGTCTTTAACTTCAACAACTTTTTCAAGTGGAATGCATACTCCGAGAATTTTATCGTGCATTTTACGGTTTTCGACAATTTTTTCGATGTTTCCTGCTACTTTGTTTTCATAGCCTGAATAAGTATGAATAACATACCATCTTGCGTCGACAGCCATAGTGCACCTCCGAAATAATAAAGATTATTCTGCAGTTACGTCTTCTGTTGTCTCTTCTTCATCTTCATGGTCATGGTCATGATCATGCTCATCTTCAGAAGATTCTGTTACAACTTCTGTAACTTCAGTTTCATTAGCAGCATTCATAACTGCTGTAATAGCACCTGAAGTAGCGAAGTCTAATATCCAGACACCTGCACCAAGTACAAGAACTGTTGCAAGTACAACGCCTGTACTTTTAACAACCATCTTAGCATCTGGCCAAACAATCTTTTTTGTTTCACCTCTGAGGTCTTTAAAGAAACGAACAATACCTTTACCGATATTTTTTGGGCTGAATTTAGAAGGAGCTTTTTTAGCCTTCTTATTATCAGCTTTCTTCGCCTTTTTTTCGGCAACCTCGGCATCTGTTACTTTTTTCTCGTCAGCCATAAGTTACCTCCTTACTTTGTTTCCCTGTGGAGAGTGTGTTTCTTGCAGAATCTGCAGTACTTTTTCATCTCCAACCTATCCGGGTTGTTTTTCTTTTCCTTCATAGTGTTGTAATTGCGTTGTTTACATTCTGTGCAGGAAAGTGTAATTTTAACTCTCACGAACGGCACCTCCATTTTCTGATTAGCCTCCCTCTCTTAAATTAGGGCACAAAAAAAGAACCCTCTGAGAGGTGTAATGAGTATATCACAAGCGTTTTTATTAGTCAAGCATTTTCTTAAAATATGTCATTTTGAATAAAACCGAGCCTTTTAAACCACCAAAAAATGCTTCAAAAGACAATTTATAATGTTTTTTTGCAAAATTTAATCAAATTTAAAAATAACTATTGGATTTTTCGTTTTATTATTATATAATGTATATGTATGTGTTTATACATTACATAATAGGAGTGATGAGAATGGCAAGTAAATACTCTGTTACTTTAGCAAAGCTTATTCACGATAATGGTTTAGAGGTTGTTTTCATGCCAGATAAACCACAAGAAGAGCTTCTTATTCGTTCACAGGACGTAAACAGACCTGGTCTTATGTTTGCAGGCTACAGTAAACACTTCGACCCTGAAAGACTTGAATTCTTAGGTCTTGGTGAAATGGACTATTTAAAAGAATTAGACAAAGAAACCGGAGAAGCACGTCTTCGCAATTTCTTTGAATTAAAGCCCCCTGCTGTTATAGTAACACGAGGAATTGAAATTCCAGAGATATTTTTAAAACTCGCTGAACAATATGAAGTACCGCTTTTAAAAAGCAACGAAACAACGTCTGAAATTATGTCAACTATAATTTCTTACCTTGGGGTAGAATTAGCTGAAAGAATTTCACGCCACGGTGTTTTAGTTGAAGTTTATGGTGAAGGTATTTTAATTGTTGGTGACAGTGCCGTTGGTAAAAGTGAAACCGCAGTTGAGCTTATAAAACGTGGTCACCGTCTTATTGCAGATGATGAGGTTGAAATTAAACGTGTTTCTTCAAAATCACTCGTTGGCTCTGCACCTGACAACAGCCGTCACTTCGTTGCATTACGTGGCCCTGGTATTGTTGATGCAAGAAACATCTTCGGTATTGGTGCTGTTAAGCTTACTGAAAAAATTGATATGGTTATTCAGCTTGAGCAATGGGATACAAGTAAAAGCTATGACACATTAGGAACAGAAGATGTTTACGCTACAATTTTAGGTATAAAAGTTCCCGCAACAGTTGTTCCTGTTAAACCTGGTAGAAACCTTTCAATTATAATTGAAATCGCAGCTATGAATAACCGTCAGAAAAAGATGGGCTACAATGCTGCAAAAGAGTTCTTACAAAGAGTCGGTATGGAGGACTTTGATATGCCACCAACTGAGCTCGAGCTTTGGTTTTAATTTTGTTATTATAAATAAATGTAATAAAAACATTTTGGAGGTATATAATTATGTATAGAATAGGTGTTGACCTTGGTGGTACAAATATCGCTACAGGTGTAATTGATGAAAACTACAAAATCATTGGTCGTGGAAAGGTAAAAACAAACGCTCCACGTCCTGCAGAAGAAATTTTTGATTCAATTAAAGAATCAGTTGAAATGGCTATTAAAGATGCTGGTATTTCTATGGATGACATTAAATCAATAGGTATCGGCACACCTGGTTCTGTAAACAAGGATACAGGTGCCATCGAATTCTCTAACAATCTTAAATTCCACAATGTTCCTGCAAAACAGATGTTGGAAGAAAGATTGAATAAACCAGTTTACCTTGAAAACGATGCAAATGCTGCAGCTTTAGGCGAAGCAGTTGCAGGCTGTGGTAATGGTGTTAAAGACTTCGTTGCTGTTACACTCGGCACAGGTGTTGGTAGCGGTATTATTATTGATGGTAAAATTTATCGTGGCTCTAACTACTGCGGTGGTGAAATGGGTCATATGGTTATAAATGTAGACGGTATTCCTTGTAATTGTGGCAGAAAAGGTTGCTGGGAAAAATACGCTTCTGCAACAGCACTTGTTTCACAGGCAGTTGAAGCTATGGAAGGCAATAAAGATAGTCTTTTATGGAAAACCTGTGGTGGCGACCTCAACAAAGTCGAGGGCAAAACTATCTTTGAAGCACTTGATTTAGGTGATGAAATTGCTAAAAATGTTGTTGACAGATACCTTTATTACGTTGCAATCGGTCTTGCTAACGTAATTAATGCACTCCAGCCTGAAGCTGTTTGCATTGGTGGTGGTATCAGCGGTCAGGGTGAAAAAATTCTTAAACCTATCCGTGATATGGTTAAGGCTGAACGTTATAGTGTATATGCAGAGAAACAAGCTGCAATTCTCCCAGCACAATTAGGCAATGATGCTGGTATTATTGGTGCTGCACTTCTTGATGAATGATGGTGATTAACATTACAAATCTTAAAAACATAGCAACTAAGTTCGGATGTAAATTTGTAGAAAACGCTTCTATGAAGGATTACACAACTTTCAGAACAGGCGGCACTTGCCCACTTCTCATTTCACCGAATTCGGTGAGCGCCTTAAGTGAAATATTAAAGATATGCAAAAATTCTTCTACACCTTACACCGTCCTTGGCAATGGCAGTAACGTTCTTGTAAGTGATGATGGTATAGATGGCATAGTTATTCATATTGCCGATGATTTGAATAAAATCACATTGCTCGATGAAACCACTATTTTTTGCGAGGCTGGTGTAAAGCTCGGCTCACTTTGTAATTTTGCATTAGAAAATTCACTCACAGGGCTCGAGTTTACCTTTGGTATTCCTGGCTCTGTTGGTGGTGCAATATTTATGAATGCTGGTGCTTACGGTGGCGAAATGAAAGATGTTGTTACCAAAGTTTATCACGTTGATGACGAAGGTAATGAAGGGTTAATTTCAGGCGACAACTTAGCATTCGGCTACAGAACCTCTTCTTACGAGCATAATGGTTACATTATTACCGGTGCTGAATTCAGCCTCAAAAAAGGCGACAAAGATGAAATAAAAACAAAAATGTCTGACCTTTTAGGAAGAAGAAAAGATAAGCAACCGCTCGAATACCCGAGTGCTGGTAGCACCTTTAAAAGACCTGAAGGTTACTTTGCTGGTGCTCTTATTGAAGAATGTAATTTAAAAGGCACACAAATCGGTGGTGCAAGAGTCAGTGAAAAACACGCTGGGTTTATCATTAATTATGATAATGCCACTTCAAGCGATATTTTAGAGCTTATAGATTTTGTAAAAGAAACAGTAGAAAAAGAAAAAGGTGTTCTTCTTACACCTGAAGTCAGAATTTTGAGGTAGTTTATGTCATTCTCCACAGATATAAAAGAAGAATTATGTGAATTGCAAATCGCCTCTGCCTGTTGTAAAAAGGCAGAGGCTTTAGGTATGCTTATTTTCAGCAGAAGCTTCTCTCTTTCAGAAATGACTTTTATGACTGAGCTTAACTGTGTTGCTCTTCACTACTGCAATTTAATAGAAGAGTTAACCGGTGTAAAGCCTGTTATATCTTATTCAAAAGCAGGTAATCACAAAGTCAGAATTGACACTAAGGAAGACCGTCAGAAAATCCTCGACTTTTTCGGGTATACCGGTAAAGAAATTTCACTTTCTATTAACTTTGCAAATTTTGAAAATACTGATGAAGAAGAAAACTGTTGTTACTCCGCATTCGTTCGTGGTGCATTTTTAATTTGTGGTAATATTACAAATCCTGAAAAAGAATATCACCTTGAATTCAATATTGCGAGAATAAAGCTCGCTTCAGAATTCTTATCAGTTCTCAACGAGATTAATCTCAATATGAAAACACTTACACGAAACAGCACCCAGCTTATTTACTGTAAAGAATCTGAAACTATTGAAGACTGTCTTGGTAAAATCGGTGCCACAAAATCATTCTTTTTCCTTATGGAAACAAAAGCCTTAAAGCAAGTTAAAAATAAAATTAATCGTCGCACAAATTTTGAAGCAGCAAATTTAAGCCGTACTATTGAGGCTGGTATGGCTCAGATAGAATTAATTGAACATATTT
>SVOI01000072.1 GCA_015066465.1 Oscillospiraceae bacterium | reverse complement strand
TAATATTTCATTTTCATATTCACTTATGTGTCGATACTCTCTGGACATAAAAATTCCTCCTATGATAGTTTTATTCTACCATAGGAGGGTTCTTTTTTCTATTGTCCGTTTTTACTGGACTTGTGCAGAAAACACTCTTGATGCGGTTTTTACTTTGCCAACTGATATTTTTCATCCCGGAGCTACTGTGCAAGCCTGTTGTATGGTGTTTAAAATAGGACGAAAGCACAATGATATTTCAACACCAAATACATTTTTTGGGTATTACAAAGATGATGGTTTCAAAAAGAAAAAGAACATCGGTCGCATTGAACAAATAGATCCGATTACTCAACAAAGTAAATGGATTAAAATAGAAAAAGAATGGATTGATTTGTATAGAAATCGAAGAGAACAGGCTGGTCGCTCTGCCACTCATAGTGTTGGCGCACTTGACGAGTGGGTATGTGAAGCATATATGGAAACAGATTATACAACCCTTCGTGAGTCTAATTTTATCTATACAATCAACGGGTATTTTTCCTATCTTGTAAGCATTGGAAAGTTATTTGATGAAAGTTTTGCTCCAGAATCCAAATATATAATGGATTACTTTGAGTATTTGATTTCACATAAACACATCTTCAACAACGTAATTGATACAACGACTTGGCAAGAATTTATTTATTCTAAAATATTTGACGTAAAAAAAGGGTTTTATAACAAAAAACCCGAGCATACTCTGGACGGTGAAATACCGTTTTTAGGTGCCACAGAACGTTGCAATGGCGTAACAGAATATTATTCTCTTGAAGATATTGAGGGAGCATCCAAAACAGGAGATGATAACAATGTTTCTATTGATGAAAAACTGTTTTCTGGTAATTCTTTATGTGTGACGAACAACGGTTCGGTTGGATGTGCATTTTATCAACCTATCACTTTTACATGTAGCCACGATGTTAATCCTCTGTATATACGCAATGGAGATTTTGATATGTACAGTGCACTGTTTGTGGCAGCAGTAATCGAATTAGATAAATATAGGTGGGCGTATGGTAGAAAGTGGCGGCCAGAAAGAATGGTAAAGTCCAAAATTCTCCTACCTGCAAAAAAAGTTAAAGATAAATATGTTCCAGATTGGGAGTATATGAGGAATTTTATTAAATCGCTACCATATCGAGATATTACCTGATTGCTAAGGTTCAAACTTATACACAAAACTGCGAAAAATATCTTTTTTGTAGCCCATAGACAACAACCTTAGTAGAAATACTAAGGTTGTTTTTTATTTATATTTTGATTAGATAATCAACTAAGGACTTGAACCTGCTCTCACCGAAGGTGAACACAATCGTTGCCGTTGACGGCAAAGCGTAGCGAGCGCCGTCGAGTCCTGCTACCCGCACCAACAACCTTGGTAGAATTACCAAGGTTGTTTTTTATTGTTCCACGCCTTTTGGAACAATAAAAAAACACCGCATCCATTTCGGTAGCGGTGTTTTTTTATAATTCTTATTTTACTATTAGTTTTCAGACAACATTTCTTCAAAAACTTCTGTTGGTACCGGTTTTGAATAGTAATAACCTTGTAAATAGCAATTCTCAAATTGACGCAAGAACTCAACCTGTGAAAGAAGTTCAACACCTTCAACAACAACGTCTAAATCCATAGTATGTGCCATTTCAATTAACGCTTTCATAATAACATGGCTCTTGTCGCCTTCACCATCAAGGAATTTTAAATCAAGTTTAATAATATCCAATGGCATTTCTTTTAACATATTAAGTGATGAGTAACCACTACCGAAGTCATCCATAGCAATCCTGAAACCATCTGCCTGAAGTTCACGAATTGTATCGAAAATTTTCCCTGAATCTTCGCTGCAAAGTGATTCTGTAATTTCAAGCTCAATATCTTGTGGCTCCAAGTCATACTTTTCAATCAACTCTCTGAACTGACCACGCAATTCACTACCATAGAAGTGGATTCGTGAAACATTAATAGAAATAGGAACAGTTTTTATCCCTTTTTTCTTTAATTCCGACTGGAAACGACAAGTTTCTTCCCAAACGAAGTGGTCAAGCGGATCAATAAATCCATTGCGTTCAAATATATTAATAAATACACCCGGTGACACAAGTCCCTTTTGAGGATGTTGCCAACGAACAAGCGTTTCACCACCGACAATTGATTCAGTAATCGAATCATATTTGGGCTGAACAACTATAAAGAACTGGCGTTCTGCCAAAGCTTGCTCCATTTCAGACTCAACTTCTTGTTCTAACTGAGCTTGTTTGCGTACGTTATCATCATAGAAATGGATATATTCCGTATATGTGTAGTTTTTATTACGGGTCGCTTCTATTGCCCTGTCACACATAACGTTAACAGGCATTTCCTTATCTTCTACCAAAAATACACCGTAAACTACTCGAACATCAATATCATCAAGGAATGTTTTAAAACTCTTAGGAAGTTCTATTTTTTCAAACTCAGATTTTGGAATACACATATAATAATTATCTATCATAAAACGAGCAAAAATTATGCGTTGATTTACATCTAATTTCTGCAACTGTGCACCAATTTCTTTTAACAACCGGTCACCTACACTCATACCATAGTGCTCATTTACAACCTTAAAATTACAGATATTCATAGAGATAATATAAAAAAGTTCGTTTGATTCTTTAATAAGTTTCTCTGCTTCTTCATAGAAATAAGAACGATTATAAAGACCTGTAATCTCATCTTCTCTTGCTTTTTTCTGTAATATTTCAAACTCTCTTCTTTGGATTTTTGCATCAGCTAATTTGTTTGTAAAAATTCCATAACCAATTATTGCAAATAACAAAATTAAAACTACAACAATCATCCATTTCCAATTCTGGTAAAAAAAGTCAGAATTCTCAAGTGGATACGGTGACATAAGCAATTCACGTTTTACGATTTCGTTAATCTCGTCGTAGGTAATGTGGTGGATTGCTTTATTTATAATATCTATAAGCATCTGTTGCTCTTCTAATGCTACTAAACACACATCATTTCCGTGGTCAACCCCCGGAACAACCGTAAGTTTATCTGAAAACTCGGGTTTCTGCATTAAATAACTTGCACGGTGTGTATTTTGAATTACCACACCAACTTTTTTATCGGTAAGCGCTTCAAAGCAAGATTTAGCATCATCAAAATACTGAATCTCATAGTCAGGATTTTCCTCAAGAAGCATTGGTTCTAAATATGCTAAATCCTTTGTTAAAGCAATAATATGGGATACATATTTATCTTCAACAAAAGCAGCTTTACGCTTAACATATGAAATGGAAACATTTGTAATAGAATTCGAAAGAATAGTATCTTCCAAATCACTCATATACTGTAAAGCATTTTGTGTATGTAAAAGAAGGTAACCGTCGTTCATAAAGTCCTTGTAGGTTTCCTGAGAGTAATTTTCAACATCTCCGCCTTCAAGAACAATATTGATACCGCTTTTCTGAGAGAGAAGTTTTATAACCTCTGCCCATATACCTTTGGTTTCGCCGTTTTCCATATAACAAGATGGATGTTGATCCTGAATAAGCTTAACCTTTATAGTTCCAAGGTTTTTAATGTAATTCAACTCTTCTTTTGTGTAAAGAGGCACACTGCTTATTGACTCGTGATTAAAATACTTTGCCCTCAAATTACCTTCAAAAGAAGGCTCGTCTAACATAATTTCGTGAAGAACGTCATCTATCTCATTAATTAAATTCTGATTTTTAAATTGTGTAATACAATAAAATGGGTCAGTACCGGAAATATCAACTAACTTAAGCCCTGAAGTAGCATAACGGCTACCAACCACCATCATATCAATCCCGCCGTTACTAAGAGCAGCCTTCATCTCGTTTACTTTATTAAAATAAACAGCCTCAAATGAAATTCCCATTTCATTTGCATACTTTTCAAAGTCGGAAGCAGAATAACTTTCTTCAAGCAACCCTACTTTAATTCCTTGCATCGTTTCGTAGTCCTGATAGAAATATTTGCTATCTGTTTTTGCATAAAGAATAGATGTCTCATAACCGATAGGCATTGACGAATATAAAAATTCTGCCGCACGCTCATCGGTATAGTGAGCAGTACAAATTAAATCGATACTGCCATTGCGCAATTTTTCAAGCGAATCGTGCCAACTATCATTTTTGACATATTTATACTTCCAACCGGTGTATTCAGCGATTTTTTCAAGATATTCAACACCATATCCGTAATAGTGTCCATCGCTTTCTTTAATAAACTGAGAGTTGCTGTCATAACCAACTCTTACCACCTTTTCTTCTGAAGCAAAGACGGTTTGCGGAACTATTAAAAAAGCAACCATCAAAGACAATAAAATACAACAAATTGATTTAACCGGTCTTAAAAATTTGCACATAATTTTCATATTTGAAGCCTCTTTTTTATTTTATATCAAATACAATTACATTATAACTTTTTTTATATAAAATTCAAGTAATTTTGAGTTTTTACACTTAAATTCGATATTTCAATTTAATTTTTTCTGATTTTATTCTAGTTTATTTAATAAAAAAACGCAACTAAACAGTTGCGTTTTTCTATATATTCAATTACCAATCAATTCTAAAACCTGATTTATATTTTTCTTACCGAAAGATATTTTGTCATCATTAATAACAAGGCACGGAACACTCATCACATTGTATTTTTTTCGTAATTCATCAAAATGCTGAATGTCGTAAACTTCGGCACGGATATTTGGATTTAATGTTGCTATACGCTGACAAGCAATAACTAAATCAGGGCACATAGTACACGATAATGTTACAAGAATCTTCATATCTACAGTATTTTTTATTTCTTTAATTCCCTGAATAGTTTGTTCATCTGATTGTTGACCTGGTCCTGATGCATTATAAAGACTAATCACAAATGTTGTGAACTCGTGACCGGACGGAACACCATGAAACGCAATACCTGTATCACTACCATCTTCAAGAAAAACGCGTACACATGGAGCTACATCTGACGTAGTATTTTTTTCAGCAATTGTTACTGTAATTTTATCTGTAAGAGTTGAGATGTTTTCGATTAAACTTTCTAACTCATTTGAAACAGGACGATTATCTAAATAAAGCTTCAACACAAGATTACGCTCAAACTTACTGAAAATATCTAATAACTGTTGTTTTATTTCACTTGAAAAAGCTTCGTTTGAATTATGAGAAATATTTTCTTCTCTAACATTTTGTTTTTCAACAACTTTTGCTTTTGGTTGTTCTGGATACAGCCCTGTTTTTTGTTGCATTTCTGCAACATATTTTTCAAGCTCGGTAGCAGCCAAAGCACCATCACCAGTAGCAGTTACAATCTGACGAAGTGGTTTTATGCAAACATCTCCAGCAGCATAAATTCCGTCAACATTTGTTTTTTGCTCAGAATCGGTAATAATATAACCGTGCTCATTCAGTTCAATTATATCTTTTACAAGTTCTGTGTCAGGAGAATATCCAGCAAAAACGAACACACCGAAAAAGTCACCGTTTTCAGCACGATATTCTGAAATTTCACCTGTTTTTGTGTTTTTATAACGGATATAATTAAGCCCACTTTCACCTGAGACTTCTTCAACTACAGTATTTGGCACAACAGTTATTTTCTCGTGATTTTTTGCCTTGTCTGCTACAGAAGCGGCACAACTGAAATCATCTTTTCTTATAAAAATTGTTATGTGTTTTGCAAACTTAGTTAAAAAAACGCTTTCTTCAGCAGCAGCAAAACCGCCACCTATAACAAACACTTCTTTGTCGGTGAAAAATTCGCCATCACAAGTAGCACAATAAGCAACACCACGACCTTTGTGCTCTTCTTCACCCTTAAAACCAACTGTTCTTGGGTGTGCACCAGTAGCAATCAAGACACCGAAACAATAAAAATCCCCCTGGTCGGTGTGAACTGTTTTGATTTCGCCAGTAGCTTCAAAACCCTTAGCTTCACAGATTAAACATTCTGCGCCAAAGCTTTCAGCCTGACGACGCATTGTATCGGTAAGTGCTTTACCACTTGTTTTCTCTATACCAGGATAATTTACAACTTCGTTTGTAATAGTAATCTGACCACCGAACTGCTCTTTTTCGAGTAATAATACTCTGTATTTAGCACGGGCGAGATATAGAGCGGCGGTAAGTCCTGCGGGACCGCCACCAACTATTATTACATCATATAAATTATCCTTGTTTATTTTTTGTAAATCCATTATAACTGACCTACAAGGTCAAGACTTGGTTTAAGTGTTTCAGCACCTGGTTTCCAGTTAGCAGGACAAACTTCATCGCCGTGAGCGTGAACGAACTGACATGCCTGAACCTTACGGAAAAGTTCTTCTGCATTTCTACCAACATTACCCGCAGTAATTTCATAACCTACAATTTTTCCCTCAGGGTTAATAATAAACGTACCACGCTCTGCTAAACCGTCAGATTCAATAAGAACTTCAAAATCTTCTGAAATTTCGTGTGTAGGGTCTGCAAGCATTGGGAAATTGATTTTTTTGATTCTTTCAGAAGCATCGTGCCAAGCTTTGTGAACGAAGTGAGTATCAGTAGAAACTGAATATATTTCACAACCGACATTTCTGAATTCTTCATACTTGTTCGCTAAATCTTCAAGCTCAGTAGGACAAATAAAAGTGAAATCTGCAGGATAGAAAAAGAAAACACTCCATTTGCCGAGAATATCATCTTTTGAGACTGTCTTAAATTCACCAGCGTGAAATGCATTGGCTTTAAAATTTGAAACTTCTTTGTTAATAATTGACATAGTAAAACCATCCTTTTTTTAATTTCTGGATTTAGTATGTCATTTTTTCTTAAATAAATACATTCTGTCTTGGTTATAAT
>SVOI01000017.1:31390-42810 GCA_015066465.1 Oscillospiraceae bacterium | reverse complement strand
TCTTCACGTTTAAATTGCCTTGCACCACTTGAATTTTTGAGCATATCTATTAACTCTCTATTCTGAAGAAGTGAGAGAGTGAACTCGTCGTTTTCTCGCATTTCTGCACCAATCATAAGTGGTGAACGGAAGATGCCCCACAAAGTCATCATTGTAATTTGCTCGTCGTGAGTAAATCTTGTGTAGCGGTTTCTGTATTCTGGAAGTTTTTCTGTTTTCTGAATTCTGCCTATCGGGAGCATATCGCAATCTGGCCAAGCGCCTTCTTGGACGTATTCTTGCCAAGCGTAGCACCTTTCAAACATAGCGTGGAGCTTCTCCCATTCATCCCAGAAATCGCCTGTCATACGCCAAAGATTAGCATTTTTCGCTAAATGCTCGTGCTCTTCAACAGGTGCTGGACCTGGTGAAAGACTAAGAACCATATCTCTGCCACATTTATCAATGGCTTTTCTTATCATTTCAATTTCTCTTCTTGCGGCATAAGGATTATGTGGGAATATTTCAATATTTGCAATATCATCACATTTTATGTAGTCAACACCCCATGAAGCATAGAGTTCAAAAATTGAATCGTAATATTCCTGCCCACCCTTTGCATCAGGGTCAACACCATACATATCAGGATTCCAGAGACACACAAAGGATGGTTTTGCAATATCATTTGCAGTAACGCCCTCGCATTTGATTTTTGTATGCTGGTGAGCAGCTTGACGCGGAATACCTCTCATAATATGAATACCGAATTTAAGACCGAGAGAATGAATATAATCTGCAATCGGCTTAAAGCCTTTACCACCCGCTGATGATGGGAAACGCTCAACAGATGGAATAAGGCGTGAATATTCATCCATGCAAAGTGGTGCAAAATAGTTGTAATAAAAACTATCGGCAGTAGGCTCTGACCACTGAATATCACAAACGACGTATTCCCAGCCGTAATCTTTAAGATTTTTTGCCATATAATCTGCATTTGCAAGAAGTTGTTCTTCGTTAATAGCGGCACCGTAACAATCCCAACTATTCCACCCCATTGGCGGTGTTAAAGCAAGTTTTTTATGCATAAAATATCATTCCTTTTTGGGTTAATTAGAATATAAAATCATTATACAACTACTACCCCTTTTTTTCAATATGTAATTGACAAAACAAATTTTAAAAATAAATAATTTAATATCAAAAAACACTTGACAAATACTACTAATTCAAATATAATGTTAGTCGTTCCTACTGGGATAAGGACCATTAGCTCAGTTGGTTAGAGCAACCGGCTCATAACCGGTTGGTCCGGGGTTCGAGTCCCTGATGGTCCACCAATTTAATATAGGGGCATAATGTAATGGTAACATTCCGGTCTCCAAAACCGTCCTTGAGGGTTCGAGTCCTTCTGCCCCTGCCATAAAAGAAAACGGATTGCACAGGCAATCCGTTTTGTTTTTTAACTTAGTTTAGCAAAATATCACTTTATATTCCAAAAAATAAATTATTATGATATAATGTTGTTTGATATATTTAATTAGGAGGCAAAAATTATGGCGTGGTATACAGAAGCCATTTTTTATCATATTTATCCGTTAGGAATGACTGGTGCACCAAAAGAGAATTCTTACAGTGAACCAGTTTCAAGACTTAACACACTTTTACCCTGGATTTCTCACATTAAAGAAATAGGATGTAATGCAATTTACATAGGACCTCTTTTTGAGTCTGTTGGTCACGGCTACGAAACAACCGACTACAAAAAGTTAGACTCAAGACTTGGCACAAATGAGGATTTAACAAACTTTGTAACTGAATGTCACAAAAACGGAATAAGAGTTATTTTAGACGGTGTGTTTAACCACACTGGTCGTGACTTTTTCGCATTTAAAGATATTAAAGAAAACAGAGAAAATTCACAATATAAAGACTGGTATTGTAACGTAAATTTCTGGGGCAACAATTCATTTAACGACGGGTTTTCTTACGAAAACTGGGGCGGATATGATTTACTTGTAAAATTAAATCAGAAAAACCCTGCTGTTATAAACTACATTTGTGACGTTATTCGTTTCTGGGTTAAAGAATTCCAGATTGACGGTCTCAGACTTGATGCGGCAGACGTTATGGATTTTGACTATATGAAAGCGTTAAGAAACGTAGCAAACGAAGTAGTAAAACCTGACTTCTGGCTTATGGGTGAAGTTATTCACGGCAATTACTCACGCTGGGCAAACGAAGGTACACTTCACTCGGTTACAAACTATATGCTTCACAAGGCGTTATATTCTGCACACAACGACCACAACTATTTTGAAATTGCACATACAATTAAATACGTCAGTGGTATGGTTGGTAACAACTTGAGTCTTTACACTTTTGTTGACAACCACGACGTTGAGCGTATTTACACTAAACTTAACAATAAATCTCACTTTGTGCCAGTTCACGTTATGCTTTATACTTTGCCTGGTATTCCGTCAATTTACTACGGTTCAGAATTTGGTATTGAAGGCAGAAAAGAGCGTGGCTCTGACGATAGTTTAAGACCAGCACTAAATTATGAAGATTACAAAGACTCTGTAAATACTAACCCTTGCACAAAGTTAATTTCTGCTTTAGGTAAAATAAGACAGAACACCCCTGCCCTTTTATATGGTGATTACAAAGAATTGGAGTTACAAACTACTCACTTCGCTTACGAAAGAACACTTGATAATAAATCTGTAATTATTACAGTTAATAATGGTGACAATGATGTTAATTTTAATCTTTCTTGTGGAAATTCGAGTGAATATATCGGGGCTTTAACAGGCGAAAAAGTAAGTGTAAATAACGGCAGAATTCAAGTAACAGTTTCAGGTAATTCGGGTGAAATCTGGATTCCGAAAGATATTGTTAACAACACGTTTAAACCAATAGAAACAATAAAAATTGAAAAGGCTCCAGAATCTGTAAAGACACCAGAGCCCGCCCCAATTATTGAAGAAACAAAAGAAGAAACAACAACTGTTAGTGAAACTGAAGCTACCACAGAAACTAAAACAGAAAATGTAACACTTGACCTTAACAAGCCTTATGAAGAAATGACAATAGAAGAGTTACAGGAAGCAATTTTAGAAAAGATGAGAAAAAATGGTCCTGTAACTGAATATATGTTAGGCACAGTAAGAGAAAACGTGTACCACGATTCATTAGTGAATTGGGTTAAAAGTTTTAATTAAATATTTAACATTTAGTCTTTTAAAAAATATATATTTATGATATAATCATTCATATTTCCCTATTTTGAGGTGACGATTTTGAGAAAGAAAAAACGAAAAGACTTAAAAAAAGTTCCAAAGCTTCCTTTTTTAGCACTATTTGTTATAGAAGTGCTTCTTATAGGCGTTTTGCAGACTAATCAATATGTTCCTATTTACGAACAGCTTGGTGAAATGACAATCTGTTTCTGGGCTTTTTATTTAGCAATTATTGTTTTTGATTTTATTAACAGAATGGTAAATAAAATTCCTGAAAGAAAAGAAAAAGTTCAAAAGCTGAAGCGTGGTTTACTTATTGCAACTGAAGTCATTTATATACTCTTACAAGTATATTTCATTCTTGCTATTGCAATCAGTTCATTCTCTTACAACTTAAAGACTATAAGTTCTCAGAGTTTTACATATACATTCGGTAACATAGGTGTTCTTTTAGTTATTGCAATATGTCTTTTAGTTTACAGAAGCTTTTTATTACAAAAGCAAGAGTTAAAAGCAGTTAAAACAATATGTTCTATATTTTTAACACTCGGTGTTACATCGTTTGTTTACATTGCTTTCTGTGTACTTAATATTATTCTTGAAATGGATTTTTCAAATATAATCTTCTGGTTCTACAGAATTGCTACAATTTATATTGCAGTTGTTTTATTATTTGATTTACTCGTCACTGTAATAAAAAAAGAAACTTTGAAAGATTTTAATTACACTATTCATTTACCTGATATTAAAAAACTCAGAAATAAAAATACCGAAGAGAAAAAATCTTTTTTAGATACGTTAGAAAATCACACAGGCATTTCGCTTAAATCCTTATGGAGCATTAAATACGTTGCAGAAATTCTGCCAAGTGCAGTTTTAGCGATTATTATAATATTATTTGTATCGAGCTGTGTTTATAAGGTTGAACCTTTTGAACAGGCTGCAATTTATCGTTTCGGTTCATTGCAAGAAGAGTCTATTAAACGTGAAGGGCTTCATTTCAAGTTACCTTGGCCTATTGAAAAAGCCGAGATTTATGAAGTAGAACGTGTTCAGAATATGACTATTGGTTATGAATCAAATGAAACAATGGATAATATGTGGACGGAATCACATTCAGTTGAAGAATACAAATTATTAACTGGTAACGGAAACGAGCTTGTTTCAGTTAACATTAAATTGATTTATAAGATTGATGATTTATACACCTACTTAACAAAGTCTGCAAATCCTGAAGCGATTTTAAGTTCTAACGCATACGAATTTATGATGAACAAAACAAATTCAACTGACTTAAATACAATTTTAAGTGTTGACAGAACCGGACTTTCTAAAGAGCTTCTTTTTGCTCTTAATGAGTTTACAAAAGAGTATAAAATCGGTTTAACAGTTGAAGAAGTTATTATTGAAAGCATCCACCCACCCGTTGAACTTTCAAGCGTTTATCAATCTGTTGTCAGTGCTGACGTTAATAAGACAACTACTATAACCAATGCTGAGGCAGATGCAGAGAAAATTATTTTACAAGCTGAAAAAGATGCCAAAACAGCAGTAATAACCGCAAAAGAAAATCAGACAACAAAAGTGGCAGATGCCACTAAAGAAATGACTGTTTACAAAGCTGCTCTTGAAGAATACAGAAAGAGACCAGCGGCATTTAAACTCAGTAAATATGTTGATACTTATGAAAAAGTTATTGCTGGTAACAAGGTTTACGTGTTCTCCCCTAATATAGATACAGACCTTTCACAATACATTATAAATTCATCGGGAGAAGCATTATCAACTCAGCAAACAACCGTTATTGAAGCGGAGGAAACAAAAAATGAAAATTAAAAATATATATAAATGGATATTTGCACTTATTCTTGCTGTAATTATTGTTGTATTTGGTTTTACATTTACAGTAAAGGAAGGCTCTTGCGCAATCGTATCACGTTTTGGTGAAGTAAGAGCAGTTTATATGGACTCAGGACTTCATTTCAAATTGCCTTATCCTTTTGAAAACGTTTATACTTACGATACAAGAAGTCAATATATGGATTCAGGCTACACAGAAACTCTTACAAACGATAAGAAAAACGTTATTTTACAAACATATCTTGTGTGGCATATTGAAGACCCAAGAAAATTCTATAACAGTGTTGGCGATAATGAAAAAGCACAAAAATATCTTAACGATTTAACTGCAAACGTTAAGAATGGTGTTATGGGTAACTACGAGCTTTCTTCATTAGTTTCAACCGATTTAGAAAACATTAAAATTAATGAAATATCTGAAAAAATCGAAAAATCCGTTTCAGAAAACGCCCTTAAAGACTACGGCATAAGAATCGAGAAAATAAAAATCAAGAGACTTGCTCTCCCTACTAACAATATCGAAAGTGTATTTGAGCAGATGATTGCTGACAGAGAAAAACAAGTTACAAAGCTTCTTTCTGAGGGTGAAAGAGATGCGGCAATTATTATGAGTGAAGCTAACGCCAAAGCTGCTGAAATTTTAGCCGAAGGTAAATTAGAAGCTGCTGAGATTGATGCAGAAACAGAAAGACAGATAGCTGAAATTTATGGCGAAGCATACGACAAGAACTCTGAACTCTTTAAGTTCCTCAAAAAGCTTATCGCTCTTGAAAACTCTGTAAATGAAGATACAGTAATTATTATGAAAAGTGAAGATTCGCCTTTTGATATAGTTGATGAATTACAATAAATATCAAGACAAAAAATAAAAAAGGTGCGTGAAATCGGACATTTAAGGCATATTTGGTTCGAATACACTCACTCTAAGAGTAGGTAGAAACAATGAAAAACAAAAGTATAGAAGTTTTTGAAACTATAATGCTTTCTGTTATGAAGTATTTTAAATGGGTTGTAGCAGGTTCTGTTATTCTTCTTGTTTTAACAGGTATTTATAAAGTTGACAGTAATGAAGTTGCAGTAGTTCTTCGCTTTGGTAAGCTTGTTGGAACAACTGCTGAAGAGCAGATTAAAACTCCTGGTCTCCACTTTGCTCTCCCCTATATAATTGATGAAGTAATTAAAGTTCCTGTTGAAACTGTTCAGGAAATTACTGTTGAATCACATTATAGCGAAGATACTACAATTAACAGTAACATTAAAACCAGTGGTTACGTTATTACTGGTGACAGTAATTTGGTTCTTATAAGAAGTGTTGTTAAATATAAAGTAAGCGACCCTGTGAGGTATGCGCTTTATATTAACGAAATAGATGAAATTGTAAAAGGTGTTGTTGGTGGTGAAACAATTCCACTTGTAACTTCAATGCCTGTTGACAGCGTTCTTACAACTGAAAAAACGAACCTTGCAAATAAGTTAAAAAACAACACTCAATTAATTCTTAATGAGCTTGATTGTGGTATTACGATAACTAACATTGAGCTTACAAACGTTATTCCACCTAACGAAACAAAGGATGCATTTGATGCTGTTAATACTGCTTCTGTTAAAAAGCAGACACTTATACAAGAAGCTAATGATTACACCGAATCTAAAATACCCAAAGCTCAAGCTGAGTCTGACTCATTAGTAAGCGAAGCAAAAAAAAATCAGGCTGAAAAGGTTGCAAAGGCTACCGAAGAGGTTGCAGAATTCAATGGTCTTTATGAGCAATACAAGGCAAATCCTGACGTTATTAAAAACGGTGTATTCAGAAACAGAGTTTCAAAGGTTTTAACTGAAGCTGGTGCTACAATCATTGTTCCAGATGGTAATGAGTCAGCTAAAGTTATTCTTCCATAAGAGGTAGATTATGAAGAAAATTAATAATATGGTTGAGAATTCTGTAAAAGAATATTCTCAGAACTATATATCTGATAAAGATAAAAGTAAATTAAAAAAAGATATAAAAGAAGCCGTTTTTGCTATTGTATTTCTTCTCTCAGGATTCATTTATGGCAAAGTTTTTCCTAATCAGGAAGTAATTCAGGGCTCTATTTATTTAATAGGCGTTGCAATTATCGGAATACCAGTTTTTGTAACCGCTGTAAAAGGCTTTTTACAAAAAGATATAAACTCCTCGATGGAAATTCTGGTTTCAATTGCTATTCTTGTTTCTGTTTTAGATGGTCAATATATCTTAGCAGGGCTTATACCTATAATTCTTACTCTCGTTCATTTTTTAGAAGAAAAGAGCATTATGGGTGGCAGAGATGCCATAGAAGGTCTTAAAAAACTTCAGGCTGACACTGCTATTGTATTAGTTGACGGAGACGAAAAAGAAGTCGATGCAAAAACGCTTAAAACTGGTGATTTGATTTTAGTTAAACCTGGTATGTCACTTCCTATTGATGGTATTGTAAAAAGTGGTATTTCTAATATGGACCAGAAGTCATTGACTGGTGAAGCGTTACCAAAAGAAGTAAAGCAAGGCGACACGGTGTATGCGGGTACAACTAATATTGATGGTCTTTTGACAGTTGAGGTAACAAAGGCTTATTCTGATACCTCCTTCCAGAAAATTGTTGAGCTTTTGGAAGGCGCTGAAAAAATGACTGTTCCTGAAACACAGATAGTTGATAAGTTTATGACTTATTATTTACCTATTGTTCTCGTAGTTGCGGTTTTGATGTGGTTATTTACAAAAGATATTAGTAAAGCTATTGCAATTTTAGTTGTAAGTTGCCCTTGTGGATATATGCTTGTTTCTTCTGCGCCTATAATTGCCGCATTAGCAAGTGCTACAAAACGTGGTATTCTTATTAAAAACCCATCATTCATAGAAAAATTGACTGATGTAAATTACTTCGTATTTGATAAAACAGGTACTATTACAAATGGTACTTTAGAAGCAGTTGATTTTCATTTAGTTAATGCCGAGACTAATGAAGAATTAATTAAAACTGCCGCTTCTGTTGCTCACGGTTCCTTACACCCTACCTCAAAATCCATAATGACTCTCGTTAATGATGAAGATTACGACAAGGATTTTGAAATTACTGAGATAGTCGGTAATGGTGTTAAAGGTGCGAAAAATGATGACGAAGTAATAGTCGGTAATTCACGTTACATAAAATCTTTAGGTTTCGAGTTACCTGAAGACATCTCCACAGAAGGTACTCTTAGCTGGGTTGTAAAGAACAAAGATGTTTTAGGTGCAATTATTTTTAGAGACGTTTTAAGACATGATGCTCACGAAACAATTGAAAAGTTAAGAACTTTGGGCGTTAACACAATTGCCGTTCTTACTGGTGATAACACGTCAGAAGCAAAGCGTGTTATGGCAGAAGCGAATATTGACGTAATGCACACCGAGCTTTTGCCAGAGCAAAAATTAGAAAAGGTAAAGGAAGCTCAGAAGAACAATCTTGTTGCAGTTGTTGGTGATGGCATTAACGACTCTCTTGCTCTCTCAGAAGCAGACGTTGGTATAGCAATGGGTGCTATGGGCTCTGACACAGCAATTCAGAGTGCAGATATCTCTCTTATGAATAACTCACTCGATAATCTCCCATTTGTTATTGAGCTTTCAAGAAAAACAAAAGCAACTATTTACCAGAATATTATTATTGCATTCTCTATTAGTTTTGTAATGATGGTGCTTGCCGCAACAGGACTTGTAACACCACTTGTTGGTGCATTTCTACATAACATAGGCGCATTTATAATATTGATAAACAGTGGTAAAATCACTAAGAAAAAATAAAAGAAACGGCTTGGTTAATTCATCAATTAACCAAGCCGTTTAATATTTTTTCAACCAAAGAAATCTGAAAGTTCAACGTTATAACCATGTTCTTTTAAATCATCGTAAGAATTAAAGTTATTAAAAATTGTGTATACTGCGCCTAAAAATCGTACAACGCCATCTTTTATAGATGTAAAGAAACCAGTATCTTCGTGACCACCATTCTGTGATGTCTTTTTAATAGTAAATGTATTTATAGGTACATCTTCGCCTAATTCATAAGAATTAACGGTAATTGAATCCTCTTTAAAATCAAGAATGAAATAAGTTGCAGTATCTGTAAGATACTCAGCACCAATCCACTCTTCATTAAGACCTAAATCATCGTCATCACGAGGTCTGCCCAATGAACAAGAAACTGCATAGATTGTACCTTTAGGGTCAACCATTTCTGACTGTAATTCTTCTACTCTTACGTTTTTATATAGTACATCTGTTATAGTGTAATAATGGCTATGACCTAAAAGAACAAGGTCAATCCCGAATTCATCGGCAATAGGTCCCCATATAGTACGAAGAAGATTATTTTCACTCTCACGATGCTCGATTCTACCGCTATAAAGGTCGTGGTGAAACATCATAACTTTCCATTTTACATCAGGATTAGCCTTAATTGCTCTTTTTACAAAATCAGCATGAGCCATAGCGTTACCACTGTTTGAATCCATTACTAAAAAGAGTGCCTCGCCTTTTGTGAACCAATAGTCAGTGCCGTTATATGAGCGAATAGAAGCCTCTGTATCTTCATTAGGAACATTTTTAAACACCTTATAAGCTGCACCTTTTCTGTCGTGGTTACCCATAGAAGTTGCTATTGAAATACTCTTTGTTAATGGTGAAGATGTGAATGCTTTATATTCACTTTCAAGGCCTTCTGTTGCCTGGTCACCAGCAGAAAGAAGAAGCGAAATATTTTTATTCTTTTTAAGTGCATCTTCTAACGTTTCGTGAAACCTGTAAGATGTATCTGAAAGAGAATTTTCATTTGCATCATCTATTGCTGTAATATGAATATCTGTAGCATACATAGCGGAAAACTCTGCCCCGCCATCTGTTTTAAAAGAATAAACTTCTGATTTAAAACCAGCACTTTCACATTGATAATAATATGTAGTATTTTCTTTTAAACCTGTAACTGTTACTTTGTTACTGAAGCCACTTTCAATTGCTTTAACCTGTGCGCCTTTAAAAGTCTGTGCCCCACTTAAATCCTTTTTAACAGAAATTGTAACAGTTGGTTCGCTTTCAGTTTCTGAATACCAGGAAAAATTACGTTCACTTTCATTACTGCCAATAAACATAATAACTCCCGCTTCAGAATCTTGGCTTTTCCAAACCTTTGACCAATCATCGTTACTTACAGCAAATGACGGAACTGAAAGGGTAAAAACAAGAGTTACTGCAAGAATAACTGAAAGAAACTTCTTCATAAAATACACCTCATTTTATTTTAACGTTGTTTTAAACGCTTCTGCACGAGTTTTAATATTGCCGTTTTTTGCAGATTCTATTGCAACATCGCAATACTCTTCTGCCGAAGCCTTTTGACCAATAAGCTTTAAAAGACTTGCTACGTAAAGAGCAATTTGTGCTTTTTCGTCTAAATCAACAATTAAATCATCATCTAACACGCTACGTAATTTTTTAATTGCATTACGTGCACAATGAGTGCTGAGCTTAATATCCCCTGCATCTTTACAAGCAAAATGGAGATTTAACCAAAGCATACCAATTGTTGCTTTATCATCAGGGTTAACGGTTTCGTTAATATGAATTGCCTGTAAGTAAGAAAGAATAACGTTATCAAATGCACTTTTTAAAATTTCTTCGTTCTTTTTAATAACTAAAGCGTGTTGTGTTTTTAATGTAAGTTTTAACTTATCAACTTCGTTATCATCAATAGTAAAAAATTTATTTGTAGAGTTACTATATGTACAATGCGGACAACGTGTAACGTCAAGCCACAAAGGGTCGGCGTTATAATAAATTGCTCTGCCTGTTTCTTCAACTTCTCTGATTTGAAGCATATTTTTTCTTACAGTTTTAGCTTTTACCATTCCACCACAGACTGGGCAAGGTTGCTCTAAAATCTTAATATAATTAGGGTCTTGCACAGGCTCTTTAACGTTATGACTGAAAGTAAATTGTGGCGGTAGTTGGAAAGCTACTGCCTTTTTCTTTTTATTACTTTGTGAGCGTTTATATAACTCTTCGTTGAGTTTTCTTATTCTGTTACTCATTCCGCTCATAATTACTTCTGCCATATCGGGACAAGTTTCAAGGAATTTTTGAAGATTGCCTTTATCTATTGCAATACAAACAGTATCTTCTAAAGCTATGCAACTTGCACTTCTTGGTTGCTTATCAAAAATAGCCATTTCACCAAAGAACTGACCTTCCCCTATTGTCGCAACCTTTGTAAGATTACCTAAAACGCCTGTAATAAATACACCTATTGAGCCACGAAGAACAACATACATTTCTTTACCTAACTG
>SVOI01000017.1:0-31290 GCA_015066465.1 Oscillospiraceae bacterium | reverse complement strand
AAATAGCCATTTCACCAAAGAACTGACCTTCCCCTATTGTCGCAACCTTTGTAAGATTACCTAAAACGCCTGTAATAAATACACCTATTGAGCCACGAAGAACAACATACATTTCTTTACCTAACTGCCCTTCGTAGCAGACATATTCGTCTTTATCAAAGTATTTAGGTTTAGAAATTCTTTCAAGTTCAATTTGATTTTTAATAGCCATAAGTTTATTTTCCCCTTTTTGTTCAGGTTGATTATTTTAAATAATCAACCTGAACTGTTTGTTTAATTAAGGACCTGTAATTGTTGGAGTTACTCCATCAGGAAGTGAAATGTTAGCCGAAGTCATCGATGTACCCGTAATATTAATACTTGCTATTGAAGTACAAGTCTCAACAAAAAGCGAATTCATAGCCGTATTACTTACATCCAATGTAGTTAATCCTGTACAATCAGTCAGGTACAAGCTTCTTAACGAGGTTAAACCAGATAAATCTAATGCAGTTAAAGATGAACAATCGGCAATCTGGAAGTCTGTCATAACCGTACAACCACTCGCATTTACACTGGTCAACTGATTATAAGGTTCACCCGAAGCCATTACAAACACTGTAAGTTGTGTACAATTACTCATATCAATACTCTCAAGAACCTGATTATAACTTGCGTCAAGCATTGTAAGTGCAGTGCCACTGACATTTAAAGTAACAAGTTCCGTACTACTACTGATATCAAAATCACCAAGAGCTCTACAGCCACTAACATCCAAATCGGTAAGTTCTGTAAATTTCGATACATAAATAGTTGTAATACTTGTATTTCCACTTAAATTAAGTGTTTTTAAACCTGTTGGAAGTAAGGATATAATATTTGTCAAATCTGTATCATCGATATTTGCTGATACAGCCTCAAACTTCTCTAACTTCTGAAGGTCAGCAAGTCCTATTGCAGTAAAGTCTGAAATGTTCGTGTTATTTATAACTAATTCTAACATATTTGTTGAACCTGATACATTCAAACTTGTTAATGCTGAAGAATTAATCATTAAACCTACAAGGTTATCACAATTACTTGCATCAAGTGTTTCAAGTACATCAACTTCAACACCAAGTGTATTAATACCCGAACCGCTTACATTCAATTCTTCTAACTTTGTACAAGTATGTAATGTCTGTAAATCAGTAAGCGAAGTACAACCACTGATATTAATACTTGTAAGTTCAGTACAACTTGTAACACTTAAATTACTTAATAAAGTCATATCAGAAACATCAAGTGAAGTTATTGCAGTTGAACCTACTGTTAAACTGTTAAGAGAATTACAACCATTAACATTTATTGAGTTAATATTAGTACAACCATAAAGATTTAAACTCGTTAAAGTTGTTTTGTTACTCACATCATACGAACCAGTGAAACCTGTACAATTTCCAATATATACACTGGTTAAGTTAGGTGCAGTAGCAAAATCAACATTTGTAACACTCGGTGCATTAATAAGTGTGAATTCAGAAAGTTCATTACAGTTTTCAACAGAAATTGAATTAACCGCAAGATTTTTTGCATCACCATTCATTGTAAAGGTAGCAATAGCACTATCTGATAAATCAATTGTAGTTAATAATTCGTTTGCACTCAAATCAAGTTCTTCAACGCCACTACCCGTTGCAGTAAATGTTTCAAGTTCTGTTAAACTATCAAGACCTGTTATTGATGTAAGAGCCGAACAATTAGAAACATCAAGTGAAGTAATCATCGGCAAATATGTTACATCAAGTGAAGTAATTGCTGAATTTTTAATAGCCAGATTGGTTACTCTGTAGTTAGAATTACCATCTGAAAGACTAATTGATGTAAGAGTGCTTGCATTAGAAATAGTTATATTAGTAAGCGAATTATTATTTATAATATTTGCACTCACTAAAGAAGTTGCGTTAGAAATTTCAAGTGCAGTTAAACCTACGTCTTCCAAACTGAGTGTTTGTAAATTTGACCATGAAGTTACGTTTAAAGTCGTAAGTGCAGATGTTCTTGCTAAAACAAGTTTTTTAAGTAATGCATTAGCAGACAAATCTAATGACTGCACGTTTACATTATCTGTTAAATAAAGTTCTTCAAGCAACGTGTTACCTGAAACGTTAACTCCCGTAAACGTACCAATACCATTAAGGTAAATATTTTTAAGAGCGGTATTTGATGAGAAATTCATAGTGTCAATAGAACCATTAAAGCTTGTAACACCTGAATAAGAGAGATTAAGAGTCTCAAGTGCAGTAAGTGAAGATATTGCAAGTGTCGTTATACCCTTACAATTATATAAATTCAAGTTAGTTAACGCTGTACAGTTATTAATATTAAGAGAACTGAGTGTTGTACTTTCACTTGAACGAGTTAAATCAAGGTTTTCAAGACTCGCACAATTCGTTACCCATACTTTTGTAAGCTTCTGATTATTTGATAAATCAAGTGACTGAATAGCTGTATTAACAAGATTAATTGTTGCGAGATTTTCACAACTATTAAGTCCCTGAATTGTCGCAAGTTCAGAAGATGCCGTCATATTTACATCGACAAGAGCCGTACAACCGCTGACATTAAGTGAAGTAACCTTCGTACCACCCATTGTAATTGTTGTAAGTGCTGTTTTATTACTTAAATTGATAGCACCTGCAAAATATTGACAACCGCCGAGATCAATTGTTTTTAAAGCATTCAAATCTGTAAAATCAATTGTTGTAAGACTTAAACAGTTATTAATAGTTAACGTTTCAAGTGACGTACAACCACTTAAATTAATACTATTTAAAGCATAATCTGCTATAGTGTTATCATTTATAACAAACGACGTAAGAGCGCTACAATTACTCAAATTAACAGTTTCAACTTTTATATTACTGTTAAGGTTTAATTCTGCTAAATTCACACAACCGCTTACGTCTAAAGTAGTAAGCTCAGTACAAGTATCAAGACCTGTAATTTTTTCATCTGTAAGGTTTGTGCAACCTGAAATATTAAGTGTTTCGAGCCCTGTGAGACCTGTAACGTCTAATTCAGTTAGTAAAGTAAGACCTGATAAATCGAGACTCTCTATACCACTATTATAAGCACAGTTTACATTTACTAAGTTGGTAAAGTTTTTAATACCCGTTAAATCGGTGTAGCCACCATCGGCTGTGCTATCCCCTGCAACATTTATAGTCACAACCCCTGTTACTTCGTTTCCTATTAATGCATTATTGCCATCTGCATCATAGGTAGTGCTTATATATGACAAGAACATACTATCAGGGAAGTTTGTACTATTCAAGTCTACCCAGACACCACCGCAACCATTTACACAAGTACGACCATCGTCTGACTTTTTGTGAGAAGCCGGTATTGCTTCTGTGTAACTCCAACCACAAGTACAAGTGTGAGTAAGTACGCCTTCTGAAGTACAAGTATTTTGGGTTGTTACTTCATCTGTGTAATCGTGGTAAGAGCCATCTTTAACTGTACTACCACAAACAGAACATTTTGTGTGAATATCGGCACCAGCGCCATTTTCTTCTGTATGCCCTGTTGCTGGTATAACCGTCTCAGAAAGTGTTTCGGTACATACTGAGCAACTAACAGTTGTTTTACCATCTACTGTACAAGTAGCATCTACTGTTGCAGTCTTTTCTGTATGACCAGTAGCAGGAATTGTCTCAGTATAATTATATCCACATTCACAAACGTATGTTGTGCCACCATCTAAAGTACAGCTTGCGTTAGTTGTGCTTGTCTTGTATGTATGGTCAGCAGATAAAATTTCATAACAGATTTCACACTCTGTATGAGCATCTTTAGCACCTGAGAAAATCTCTGAGTGACCGGTTGCCGTTAAAACAGTTTCTTTTATAGTTTCACCACAAGTTGAACAAGTAACTGTTGTTTTGCCATCTACCGTACAAGTAGCGGCTTCTGTGGTTGTTTTTTCTGTATGACCAGTAGCCGTTAAAACTGTTTCACTTATAATCTCACCACAGTCTGAGCATTTTACTGTTTTAAGACCATTCTTTGTACAAGTTGCTTTAACCTCTTCTGTTACTTCTGTATGAGTATGAATAGTTGTTTCTTCAGTAGTTGGTTCTGTAATCTGCTCGGTAGTTGTTACAGTCGTACTTTCAGTAGTCGGTACGGTTGTAGTTGAAACGGTTGTCGACGGAACTGTTGTTGTAGGTGCAGTTGTCGATGGAACTGTCGTAGTAGGAGCAGTTGTCGATGGAACTGTCGTAGTAGGTGCAGTTGTCGATGGAACTGTTGTTGTAGGTGCAGTTGTCGATGGAACTGTTGTAATTTCAGTTGTAGTTTCATCCCCTACACCATCGTTTGGTGGACCCTGAACTGCTACCACCTCTGTAACAGGCTCTGTTGTAGTTACAAGTGACTTGTTATCATCTGGAATAACAATTTCTACGGGTTCTTTTACCTTCTGAGCAACTTCGTAAACAGAAGTTTTCTCTGTAACGTCAATATCACGTTCTGCAATTTTTTCTTCAATTTCTTTGGTTTCAATAAACATTGAATGACCATTTTCTGAAGCGAAGTAGATATCGACTAAGTCATCATCTGGAATGTCTTCAACAACAATCGGAATCAAAACGCTTTCCAATGTTATTGGTGCATTCTCAATAACTTCACCATTCAAATTCGTTTCTGTTGTTGTGTCGTTTGGCTTATTTTCATTAGATGGTTTACCAACTAATGCACTTAAATCAACTTTTACTTCATCTACCAAGTAAACTGTTTCTTTGTCGTCCATATTAACAGTTGCTTTAAAGCCTTCTTTAATAGTAACTTCAATATCTTCAACTTCACCACTTGGCTGAATACGTTTACTTGAAACGGCACCACCATAAGTCATAACATCGGTATTAAGTTCGCCTTTATCGTTACGAGATAAATCTACTCTGAAAAGTGTACCACGAACCGCAAGAACAGCGTTAGGGGTGTTTACAATAAAATCTTCATCTACCTGTAATGGTTTAGTAACCTCTGCCACAAGAGCACCACGCTCAATGTTAATTGAGGTTTTACCACCACTGACCTCGCTGAAAATAGCCTTTGTGCCTGATTCTAATTTTACATATTTATCGTCATCAAGTAAAAGTCTTATATAACTATTGCCACCAGTTACAACTGTGTAGCCTTCTTCAAGGTGCATACCAGTGTAAGCTGAGTACTCTATATTATCGTGCACTACGCCCACTGTACCCTGAATTTCGATAACAGTTATAGTGCGATAACCTTCATTTGAATCACCGAAAGCAAGAACTGCCGTAAGTGCAGTTGCAATTATTGCCGTAATTAAAAATATGATTATAGCAACTTTTGTCTTTTTATTATTTTTTGCCAAAAGCAGTTCCTCCTTTCGTAATATTTAAACCTTAGAGTTTTAAATTTTATTTAATAAAGCCATCTTCTTCTAATTGCCTTAAAGATGCTCTTTGGTCAGGGATATCAACAGTTTCGATTAAAATTGTTGCATCGCTTAAATATTTGTCATAGCAATTATAAAACTGACTTCTGTTAATCTCGCCACTACCCCACGCCAAGTGTGTGTCAACCTTTAAATCATTATCGTTTAAATGTATGTGTTTTACATATTCTTTTAATTCTTCCGCCCATATCTGCGGGTTAGTTTTTGATAAAACGGCGTGGCTCCAATCGAGACACAAGCCGAAGTTATCATATTCTGATAAAGCTTTTGCAACTTTTTTTATTATATATGGGTCTTGCTCAAACATATTTTCAATATAAATATTTATATCTGGATTTTCTTCAATTATTGGTCTCCAGACATCAATGTTAAGTTTCGGGAAAATTTTTACATATAATTCGTGATTTAAGTAAGGATTGTAGTTAAGATGAAACACAACTGATTTTGCGCCAATTTTGCGAGTTATTTCGATGCTTTGATTAATTCGATGAATTGAAATTTCTTTAATTTTTTTATCAGTACTGTATGGTAAAACGTCAATGAATGCACCATGATTTGTTGTATAATCAGGTAGTTTATAACTTTTATATTCATTCACAGTTTTTTCGCAAAACGCTTCATCATCAAGAGACCTTGCATAATTGAAGTCGTTATACTCAAAACCAGCATCATAGCCTCTTGCGAGTCTTATAGAGTCATCTATATTTTTAAAATCGGGAATAACAAGTAGTTTTTTCATATTTTACTCACCCTCCGGACTTGTGTAACCTACTACACCAGTTACTGAATAAACGAACACACCGTTATTTTTACCCTTAAGTGGAATTTCGCCAACTTCTTCAACTGTAATTCTGTCACCTAAAGCATCACGGACTGGTTTACTTATATAAACAGTTCCCCTTGGTGCATTTGCTTCAAGACGTGCCGCAGTATTTACTGTATCACCAATAGCGGTGTAATCCATTCTGAAATCACAGCCGATATTACCAACAACGGCTGGTCCGCAGTTGACACCAATACCGAAACCAACGTGTTTGTTGTAGCGTTCAACAAATTCTTTTTCAATTTTATTGCCACCAGCTACAATATCCCAAGCGGTAACCACTGCTTTATAAATATAATCTTCTGTATCAAATGGTGAGTTAAATACAGCCATTGTAGCATCACCAACAAACTTATCAAGAGTACCGCCATAACGGAAAATACAACGTGTGGTAAGCGCCAAGTAGTCATTTAAAATGTCAACAACCTGTTCAGGCTCAAGGCTTTCAGAAAGAGTTGTAAATCCACGGATATCAACAAACATAACTGCAACATCACGATTTTCACCACCGAGCTTTAACTCATAAGTGCCGTCTTTTGCAATTTCTTCTACAACCTGTGGTGCTACATATTTACTGAATGCTTTTTCAATGCTTCGTTTTGCCATTCTTGCTTTATAGTAATGAACTGCGACATAAATAATTGCGATAACAACTGCTAAAACAGGAACTGAAAGAACGTTGGTCATTAAACCTTGATTAAAGAGTACAAAGCCTGCTAAAAGCTTTAAGATTGCAGTAGCAAGGCAAACTATAATTGTTTTTGCTACGCTTAAATTCCAACAAGCAAACGTAATAACTGCAATAATAAGTGCAGAAATTAAAGCATCAACTACTTTATTTACATTCTTAAGTGTTTTGCCTTCCATAATAGCCTGAATTACGTTGGCGTGGATTTCTACCCCGAACATCTGGCTACTTCTGTCAACAGGAACGAAATAAGAGTCCATCATACCAGCAGCATAAGCACCAACTAAAACTATACAATCGTCAAAAGCTGAGGCTGGAACGTTACCCTCTAAAACGTCAATAAGTGAAACATTTTCATAATCGCCAGGGTTACCGCTGTAACGGAAGTCGATAATGCTTTTATCATTCAGAGAAACCTCACTGAGCCCCTGACTTTCCCAATATTTTTCATAAACCTTCATACTGAAGCTTGTGGTTGTTACATCTTCTGATTCTTCAAAAGTTAAAAACGAGCTTCTAATAAAGCTATCGTCATTATCCATAAGTGCATTAACAAAGCCCGTGTCAACAACGTCTCTCAAAGCTTTATATGGTAAAACCTGTTCTTTTACTGTCATAGAGTTTTCAATAAGATTACCATTTGCATCCTCTTGTAATTCTTTTGAAAAAACGTAACTGAAGCCACAGACTACATTCCCATACTTCTTACAGGTTTCAGCGAATTCTTTGTCTGTCTCAGGGTCTTTTTCACTTGAAAGAAGAATATCGAAACCAACTACTGCAGGGCGAATTTCTTCAGAAACACAAAGAGTGTTTAAAAGCTTTGTGTAAACAGAACGGTCCCACGTAGAAATATCGCCTAATTTATTCATAGTTTTATCGTCAATTTTAATTATTCTTATTTCACCAGTTGTACCAGAAGCATGGTGATATAAAACATCTTCACTTGCTTTATCTGCTGCAGAAAGCAGATTTAAAAACACTGCTAAAAAAGCAACTATTCCTGCTAAAAGCGAAGCCAAAATTCTTTTTAAATCCTTCATTATGTAACCACCAAATTTAAATATAAATATACATAATATATTTTACTATATATTGGAAATAAATGCAAGAAAAAGATAAAGTAAAAGAGGCTGTAAAAAAACGCTAAGTTTTTTACAGCCTCTTTTTAGGGGATAGGAAAAAAAGATGCAGAACGGACAAATCGAACAAAAACAAGGCTTTAGTCTTGTTTTTGCTTGCCCGAAGGCGTACATAGGTACGTCGAGTGGTGAGATTTGTTTGTAGCATAAAACGAAAAAAATTTTGCAATTTTAGTTTTTTTGATAATTTATAGGGGTTCTTACAGCTATCTGCACTGTAGAAACCCCTTGATCTATATAGTTTTATGCGGTCTGCGCTTTTTTTACAGCCCCTTATACTTCATTTTGATGTTATCACCATTATCAACAATTCTTACAAATTTCGGGCGTTCAGAAAGTGATTTATTGGGGGAATGAAATGTAAGATAGAGGTTATTGTCATCTTTAAAAATCATTCCGTGACCGCCATCGTCATCAATGAGTGGATCTAAATGTGTAAAATTCATATTTAATTCACCATCGTTAAATTTAACGAGGCACTCGGCATACTGGTGATTTATAAAGGTTGACCAGAGCATAAAAAGCTCGTTTGTTTCAGAACGATACATAAAAGGTCCGTCGGTAACAAAATGCCCGTCGTCGGGTGCTTTTTTAATAAAAAAAGGTTCAGAACCCGCAAACATAGTTACAGCTTCCCCTACTGTCTCAGTTAAATCTTCATTAAGCTCAACATAGCAGATTGTGCCATCAATTATTTGTGTATGCTCGTGACAGAAAACAATAAACGGTTTATTATTTTTATCAATATAAAATGTACCGTCAAGGCATTCCCATTCCTCTGGCGTTACCGCACCTTTGCTATGTGGTTTGAACTCACCTGACGGTGTATCTGATTTTAAAATATATGTACCTCTTAAACCATTGGGTTTTGTAAAGGTTGCAAACATATAATAAGAATCTTTATATTTATGTACCTCAGGTGCCCAGTTCACGTTAGTGTTCATATTATATTTTTCTGAATTAAAACATTCTATTGGTTCTGACCAGTTTTCTAAATCGGTTGACACATACACGTCAAAACCGCCAGTTTTCTGACCAAAATTTGCACCTCTCGTGCCATACATATAATATTTTCCGTTTTCAAATAAAACAAATGGGTCACGGATGTTGATTTCGTTTGTTTTCATAAAAATACCCCTTAATTATTATCATTAACATTATATCACATCAAATTTTCACAATCAATTTATTATTGCAATAAATTTACAAGGTGTTATAATTAATGGTAATGAGGTGAAAATATGGATTTTAAAAATATTAATTTCAAATGGCAATTCAGAAGTTATCAGCAGACCGTACTCGACAATGCAGACAAGCATTTAAAGGATGGTAAAATTCACATTGTTGCGGCACCCGGTAGTGGTAAAACAATTTTAGGCTTAGAGCTTATTAAAAGACTCAACGCCCCCGCTCTTATTTTGTCACCATCGGTTACCATACGTCAACAATGGGGTGAAAGATTTTGTGAGGCATTTTTGCCAGAAAATGAAAATGCAGAAAATTTCATTTCTTATAATTTAAAAGAACCAAAATTACTCACGTCTATTACATATCAGGCGTTACACGCAGCTTACACAAAAACGAATATTGATGAAGAAGCTGACGATGAAGAATTTGAAAATGAAGAAGCTGCAGATTTTACAAATTTCGAAATTTTAGACTTAATTAAAACTGCAGGAATAAAAACAATTTGTCTTGATGAAGCTCACCACTTAAAAAGCGAATGGCAAAAGGCGTTAGAAAAATTTATAGATGCTTTGGGTGGCAGTGTTAAATTAATTTCACTTACTGCAACTCCGCCTTATGACAGTGCACCTCAGGAATGGGCAAAATATTCTTCACTTTGTGGTGAAATAGATGAAGAAATTTTTGTGCCACAATTAGTTTCACAAAAAACACTTTGTCCGCACCAGGATTATATTTATTTCAGCTACCCGACTGAAGATGAATTAAATAATTTAAATGAATACAAAGAAAAAGCAAAGCAAACTACAAATAAAATAATTAAAAGTGGTTTACCACTTAAGGCATTAGAAATCTCTAAGGTTTTAGAAGACACCGAAGAAAGTGAAATTTTACTTTATGACAACTTAAATAATTTCAGAGAATTATTTTTAGTTGCTATGTACGGTGGTGCTGAAATTAATCAGAATATATTAAAAAAAGCATTCCACGTAAAAGAAGAATTAAAATGCAATATGGCAAATGCTGAAAAAGCATTTCAATTTATTATTGAAGCTCCAGAAATTTTTTCAGAAGAGATTTCAGAAGAATTAAAACAGACACTTTCACAAAAAGGTTTAATCGAAAAGAAAAAAGTAAGACTCATTTCTAATGACAAAATTAATAAATCACTTGTTTCATCAAGTGCAAAATTAGACAGCATTAAAACAATTGTTGAAAGTGAATATTTTAATTTAAAAGAAAATTTAAGAATGTTAGTGCTTACTGATTTTATTAAAAAAGATTTATTAAAATTAGTTGGTACAACTGACGATATTCACGATATGGGTACTGTGCCCGTTTTTGAAAAAATAAGAAGAAGCGTAAACCCCGAATGTAAAATTGCACTTCTTTCTGGTACTCTTGTTATTGTGCCTGATTCTGCATTAGAAACAATTAAAAATATTGCTGATGAAGAAGGTGTTTCATTCACAACTAAAAATATTGAAAACACTTTGCACACTCAGATTAATTTTAGTGGTTCTAATAAAAATAAGGTAAAAATTATTACACGCACTTTCCAGACGGGCGTTATCAACGTTTTGGTTGGTACTAAGTCACTTCTTGGTGAGGGTTGGGATTCCCCTAATATTAACTCGCTAATTTTAGCAAGCTTTGTTGGTAGCTTTATGCTCTCAAACCAGATGCGAGGCAGAGCTATAAGAATTGACAAAAATAATCCTGATAAGATTTCTAATATCTGGCATCTTTCTACAGTTGAACCAAGTGCTGACGGTGAAAATTCAACTATTGCCGGTGATGATTTTGAAACAATTAAAAGAAGATTTAATTGTTTTCAGGCTCCAGCTTATAATCAGAACGTTATTGAAAATGGAATTGAAAGAATCGACATATTAAAACCACCATTTGATGAAGCAAATATAAAAAGCATAAATCAGCAAATGCTTTATTTTGCCTCACAGCGTGAAAAGGTAAAAGAAAAATGGAGTGGTGCTGTAAGAGGTAGCAATCACCCAGAAATAGTTGAAGAATGTGAAATTCCAAAAACAGTGCAACCAACAAGTGTTATTCATAAAAATAAAATTATTACTATTATTTTAGCAATATTTGTTTTAATTGCAGTTTTACTTGGAATTATAACAGGTGGATTTTTAGGCTTTATTTTATTCGCACTTTCTATAGTTGGAATTTATTTCTTATTTAAAAATTCAAAAATTGTATTTAAACATTTGTCACCAGAAAAAACTGTTGAAACATTTTCAAACGCTGTTTTTAAATCTCTTAAAGAAATTGGCGAAATTGATACAAAAGGTGCTAAGGTTTATATTGGCAAAAGAGAAGATGGTAGTGTTAGCTGTTCTTTACAAAAGGCAACTGCCAGAGAAAAAAATGTTTTTAAAAACGCAATTACAGAAATGCTCTCGCCTATTGATGACCCGAGATATTTAATTGTTGCCTCAAATAATTCATCTCAAAAAACAAAATATAATTATATATTCAGTTACGCTTGTCCGAGTGTTTTAAGTGTAAATAAAGAAACTGCAGAAATATTTAAAAGACATTTAAAAGCTACCGGTGCAAATTTTGATTTAATTTTTACAAGAAATCAGAATGGCAGAAAAGAGCTTTTTAAATGCAAAAAAGCTTCTTATATAAATCTTAGCAAAAAGAGTGTTAAGAATAAAAGGAAGGTTCAATAAACACCATAGCAAAAATCCGTTGTCACAGACAACGGATTTTTGTTATATCAATCATCTTGCGGATATTCTAAATTGATTATTTTTCTGATTTCATCCATCTGCTTTGTTATATAAAGAGTCTGCTCGTGGTTTATAATCGGGCTTTCTTTAAGACCTTTTAAAACACAATTTGAAAAATGGGTGATTTGTTCCTCAAAGCCGTTACCCTTATATGGTGTTGAAATAATCTCACTTTCACCATTATTAAGTTGCAATTTAATTTCTTGTGGTGCATAAAAGCGTGGTAAATAAGCGTATCCTTTTGTACCATAAATATAGCCCTCGTTTGGTTTTCTTAATAAAACCGCACTTGAAACGTCAGCAATTGCACCGCTTTTATATTTCAATAAAACACAAGTGTGAGCATCGACATCATTAAAAAGATTTGCCTGAGCATTTATTTCTACAACATCTTTTCCAAGATACCAGCTTGCAAAGTTAAGACCATAAACGCCAACATCAAGAAGCGAGCCACCACCGTTCGTATTTTTTAAAGCATGGTGGTCTAATTCATCTTCATCAAATGCATAGCAGAATTTACCTTCGACACCTAAAATATCACCGAGTTTACCACTCGCAATAATCTCAAGCATTTTCAAAGTACCAGGTACTAAACGTGCCCACATCGCTTCCATTAATAGAACGTCATTTTCTTTTGCACAATTAAACATTTCTACTGCTTCTTTTGTGTTTATGCACATCGGTTTTTCGCAAAGCACGTGCTTTTTATTATTCATCATAAGAAGTGAAGCATTAATATGCTCTGAATGTGGAACGGCAATATATGCTGCATCTATCGTGTCGCTTTCTGCCATATCCTTATAACTGTAAAATCTATTTTTTATATTAAATTCATCACCGAATTTTTGGGCATTCTCTTTTGTTCTGGATGCTACTGCTACAAGCTCTGCATTCTCTACATTTTTAATTGCATTTGCAAAACGATGAGCAATAGTACCTGTTCCGACAATACCGAATCTGATTTTTTTAATATTTCCACTCATAATTAATCACTCCTAAAACACTACAAATAAATTATAGCATAACAGCATAGCACTGACAAGAAAAGATAACCAAAAATTACAAAAAACATACCAAAAATTACATTTTTACAAACTTTTTTAATATTTTGTGTATTATAAAACCACAAGTTAATTGCGCAACAAAATGGAGCACAACAAAATGTAAAAAAAGTAGTGACAAAATTTTTGAAATATGATTATATAGTGATGAGGTGAGATTATGACGAAAATTTCAAAAAACATTAAAAGACTCAGAAACGCTCAGGGTATAAGTCAGGAAGCGTTAGCTGAAAAGCTTTTCATTTCACGTCAGGCAGTTTCTTCCTGGGAGAATGACAGAACTCAACCGGATATTGAAATGATAGGTAAATTGGCAGAAGTTTTCAATGTTTCAATTGAAGAACTCATTTATGGTGAAAAAAGAAAGCTTGAGCTTGAAAACGAAGAGCCAAAACAGAACAACAAATTACTTATAATAATCTTCTCTATTTTAGGTTCATTGTTTGTTGCGGTTGGTATTATATTTTTCATTTTCTTCGGGTGGGAAAGCTTTGGCATTGGCATAAAAACATTCTTAGGACTTTTACCAATGTTAGCTGGTCAAATAGTTGCAATTTACACCTATATGAAAAAAAGACACTCGATTGCCTTCTGTGAAAGTGGTGCTTTGGTGTGGTCTGTTGGTGTTACTGCTACCCTGCTTTTAGTTAACGGAATTCTTGGAATTGATATTGAACTTTTTGTGCTTTTAGCACTGAGCGCAATTTTAATTCTCCCCGCCGTATATATCTTTAACTCAGTTTCAACTTTGGTCGGATTTTTTGGATTAGTATTAACAGCTACTGCTAATGGTATCAACGATTTATTGACTATTTTCTTCTTAGTAATAAGTATGATTGCAGGTGTATTTTTCACAAAGCACTCAAGAGGTAAAGTCGATGATTTTCGACACAATTTCAGCGTATGGATTTCAACCTTCGCAATACTTATATCGGTTATAGAATTAGTAGCCGGACTTAATTCCACATTGTTTTCAATCAGTGTATTTGGTGTGTTCTTAGCAATATTTACTTCACTTTTTGCTTTCAGTAAAGAGAGAGTTTTCAACAAACCATTTTATCTTTTGAGCACACTCGGTTTAATGGGAACTTTAACTTTTTTAACAATGATAGATGATATAGTTACATTTGATTTTGTTTTCAATACTTCTTATTTCAAAGAAGAAAACCTGTTACCATATTTAATCATAAACTTAATAATATACCCTTTGATTATAGGTTTTGGTGCTTTTGCCGGAAGAAACATTCTTGTTAAAAATCCGTTAAAAATAGCAATTTTACTTATAGGTGCAACTTCAACTTTATTTGCAGTATTATGTGGTGATTGCTTTGTTCCATTTGCAATTTTACTTACTATTGCGCTCGCTATTTGCTACATTATTATTGGCTCTAAGTCAAACAAGCTTTATGAGCTGAACGTAGGTCTTCTTGCAATAATTGTTATTATGTTCAGAATTATAACCGAATTAAGCGAAAACTTGTTGGGCATTGGATTTATATTCTTAGCTTCTGGTGTAATTCTTTTCACAGTTAACTTCTTATTATTAAGAAAAGCAAAAAGAGATAAAGAAAGCCTTCAGGTAAGTTCTCAGGTTTCTGAAATTACAGACGGAGGTGACAGAGATGCTTAAAGAAAAAGGAAAAATAATTTTAATTATTATTTTAGTTGTTCAATTAATTACCCCGTTTACTTTTTTAATTTATCAAAAAAGTGTTAATAGGCATTTAGAAAACCCTAATGAATATATTAAATTAAATATTGATTCAATTTCTGTTAGTTACGAAAATGAACTTTTTATTGAATTTGATATTTCAGAAATTCACAAGACAGATAATTATTATAAATATAATTACATTATTTTTGAACCTTCAATAAATAATGAATACTCAAAAATTAAATTATCAAATAAATTACCACAAAGCAACAGTTATATTTATAACGAACATTATTATAATTTATTTTATTATGAAGCTGAAGAGCCTTATGGTTTTTATGAAAAATACAAGTATTTGAATTTATATAATAAATATAATGAATTAAATAATATTGCTTACGGAATTTATGAAGGACCAATAACTGAAGCTTATGCCCTCGTTGGAATTTATAATAATAAATATAAAATTGTTGAAATATATATTGATGGTTACACTATTAATGAATATGTGACACTTTATGAGAACGGTGAAATCAATCTTTTAAGATATAATTATTATGATTGGAACACTGAATTCACGAATGACGATTATTTAAAAATTATTCCAGAAAATAAAAGAAATTTATATTATTTAGTTTTAGGCGAGTAATAAAAAATCACCAAAAACAATTTTCAGATTGTTTTTGGTGATTTAATTTTTATTTTTTCGTTCTTTTACCAACAATTATTTTAAAACTAATATTAAACACAATAAAACTTATTAACATAATTATTGGTATGAATAACACACCCGAATTCCATTTTTCTAAAAATCCATTTACGCTTATAATTTCTAATAAATTAATTGAAAAAAGAGTGCTTTCGGGTTCACCCAAAAGAAAATACACTAATAAAACAATTAATAAATAATCTGGCAATATTTTAATTGCAAATTCTTGTGGCAAAATATTAAGTGGTGAATCTGAATTTTTTGTAATTAAATTTTTCTTCACTAATTTAATTACAGGATAAAATAACGCAGCACTTAAAACGATAGTTAAAATAATTTCAATTATTTCTTCATCCCAGAAAAACTCATTTAATCTGAATGAAAAGGCACGAGCAAGAATTACAACAAACGAGAAGAAAAACGTTAAAATTCCGTTATATATAAGACTAAAACGTTTATTTTTAATTGATGTCTGATAAGTATAATCCTCTTCTGAAGCAGTATATTTTTTAGGTAAAAGAGTAATTATGAGCATTATTAGAAGTCCTAAGATGAAGCCTGTGAAGAATTCCCAGGTTGACCATTCATAACCTGTTAAGAACATAGGTGTTTTCACTCCTGCAAAAAATCCCCTGTCTGAATCCAATATCAACGGAATATCTGCAACAGTAATAGCAATTGCACAAGAAAGGTTTATAAAAAATGAAACAATAGCTGTAAATTTATCTTTTAAAACAAATGCAACCGACAAGCTTGAAGCTAAAGCACCAACCGCACTTGAAATTACTTTTACGCTTGTAAAGTAATTTCTGCAGAATGGTATCTTTTTAGCCCAAGGAGCAGAACCCAATTGAGTTATAAACGCTTTCATTGGTGACATATCGTGACCAGCGTCAAGAAGTCCCGCTCTACACGCTTCAACGGCTTCTGGGTTAATAACCTGTAATATGTAATGAGAAATTGTGAAATTCGCAATTATCATCGTTATATAATAAACGCCAATAAATATGAGAAAATCTTTGAATTCATATTTTTTCTTTGAAAAAAGAGAAGCAAAAGTGACTGCGAAAAGTGGGAGCCAACCAAAGCCCAAAAGAAGCATAATAATAAGTCCACTATATTCACTTATCTCGATATATCGATAAGCTTCTTCTCCAACGAAATTAGCACTACTCGAAAGATACCCATTCATTTGTGAATTAAGAGTCCCCCATCCGCCAGCCGTGAGTGCGGCAAAAACTGCTGGAAGTGGTAGCATTTCATAATTCATTTTTTTACGTTTACCATAAAGGGCATAGATAAAAAGCATAAACACAAATGCAACTGCGAACATCCCCCACTTTGCACCAAAGCCGTGACTGCCTCTTGCACGCCACATAATACCCATTAAACAAGCACTCGAAACTATTGCTAATACTTGCTGATACCACTTTAAACTCTTTTGTTCTGTTATACTCAAAAAACCACCACCCTCATTTTATATTTTTATTATAAATACATAAAATATTTTAGTCAATATTCTATTTTTAATTCTTTGTTGAATTTTGTTGAAATTTGACGAAATTAGTGTTAATATAGTAATATATATTTTTATGGGGGGTGAAATAGTGCTTTGTAATAGAATTAAACAATTCAGGACTTATAACCAAATTGAAACTACAACTTTAGCCAAAGTTCTTAATATTGAGCATTCTGAATATTTAAAATTTGAATCTGGCGAAGTGTTACCTGATATTGACGTTATTACAACCCTTTCTAAAATATACAAAGTAACTGTAAGCGAGTTTTATGGGCACGAACCAAGGCTTCTTGACCTCCAGAATAATGATAACCCACCTTTTAAACTCCCCGATGAATATGATGCTTTAAAATTCGCCGAGCTTTCTATTGATGAAAAGGAGCTCATATTAGCATATAGAACCTCAACCGAAAACAAAGAGAGAATATTAGAGTTTTTATTTAATGAAAAAAAATAAGAGAATGGATTTCTTAAAAATAACAAGAAGTCCATTCTCTCTTTGTTTTTTATGTATTATTTAACAATTTCGCCCATAAGACCTGGTGTTGCAAGAGCAGCATTGCTTTCATCTGTATCAATGTGCATAGCAGCTGCGAAGTTAGGATTAACACGAACAACTACATCACCAAAAATAAGGCTTCTGCCTTCTGTTTCAACCTTAACGTTAACAATTTCTTTATCAGAAACACCGAATTCTTCAGCATCAGCAGGTGTTAAGTGAATATGTCTTTTAGCAACGATTACGCCTTCTTTGAGTTCAACTTCACCTTTAGGACCAACTAATTTACAAGCACCGCTACCAGCTGTGTCGCCACTTTCTCTGATAGGAGCAGCTACACCGATAGAACGAGCATCTGAAGCAGAAAGCTCTACTTGTGATGATGGTCTTGTAGGACCGAGAATTGAAACTGCTGGGAATTGACCTTTTGGACCAATTACTGCAACTCTTTCTTCACAAGCGAATTGACCTGGTTGTGATAAATCTTTTTTCTTTGTAAGCTCATAACCTGCACCGAAAAGTGTTTCTAAATCTTCTTTAGAAACGTGAACGTGACGAGCAGATGTTTCAACAAGAACTTTAGCCATTTCTATTTCCTTCTTTCAAAAATTTTAATAGACAACAAGCACCTTTATAAGAGATATTATAAAGGTGCTTTAAAGTTAAAAGTTTAATTATTTTGCACTTTCTTCAACTGCAACAGCACAAGCAACTGTCATACCAACCATTGGGTTGTTACCTGCACCTAAGAGGCCCATCATTTCAACGTGAGCAGGAACTGATGAAGAACCAGCAAACTGAGCATCACCGTGCATTCTGCCCATTGTGTCTGTAAGACCATAAGAAGCAGGACCAGCAGCAACGTTATCTGGGTGAAGTGTACGGCCTGTACCGCCACCAGATGCAACTGAGAAGTATTTTACATTGTTTTCCATAGCCCATTTCTTGTAAGTACCAGCAACTGGGTGTTGGAAACGAGTTGGGTTAGTTGAGTTACCTGTGATAGAAACGTCAACTTGTTCTTTACGCATAATTGCTACGCCTTCGTTTACATCGTTTGAACCATAGCAACGAACCTTAGCTCTTTCACCATTTGAATAAGCAGTTTCGTTAACGATTTTGAGTTCATCTGTGTAATAATCATAATCTGTTTCAACGTATGTGAAACCGTTGATTCTTGAAATAATCATAGCAGCATCTTTACCAAGACCGTTAAGGATAACTCTTAATGGTTCTTTTCTAACTTTGTTAGCTGAACGAGCAATACCAATAGCACCTTCAGCAGCAGCAAAGCTTTCGTGACCTGCAAGGAATGCAAAGCACTTTGTGTTATCATCAAGAAGCATTGCACCAAGGTTACCATGACCAAGACCAACTTTTCTCTGGTCAGCAACTGAACCTGGGATACAGAAAGCCTGAAGACCAATACCAATTTTAGCAGCAGCATCTGCAGCTTTTGTTGCACCACTCTTAAGAGCAACTGCAACACCGAGTGTGTAAGCCCAAACAGCATTTTCGAATGCGATAGGTTGAACACTCTTAACTTCTTTTTCTACGTCAATACCTTTTGAAAGGCAAAGTTCTCTTGCAGCCTCAAGGCTTTCAATACCATATTCGGCAAGGCACTTTTCAATACCGGCCATTCTTCTTTCTTTACCTTCAAATCTCATATCATTAGCCATTTTCAGTATCCTCCCTTATCTTATTCTTCTCTTGGGTCGATATACTTAACAGCGTCAGCAAAACGACCGTAGTTACCTGTGTTATTTTTGAGTGCTTCGTCAGCAGACATACCGTGACGGATATCTTCCATCATTTTACCGAGTTTTACGAATTCGTAACCGATAACCTGATTGTCAGCATCAAGAGCCATACGTGTAATATAGCCTTCTGCCATTTCCATATAACGAACGCCCTTTGCTTTTGTGCTGAACATTGTACCAACCTGTGAACGAAGACCTTTACCTAAGTCTTCAAGACCAGCACCAACAACAAGACCATCTTCTGAGAATGCTGATTGGCTACGGCCGTAAACAATCTGAAGGAAAAGTTCACGCATAGCAACGTTGATAGCGTCACAAACTAAGTCTGTATTAAGGCACTCTAAAAGAGTTTTGCCTGGAAGAATTTCTGCTGCCATAGCTGCAGAGTGTGTCATACCTGAGCAACCAAGTGTTTCAACAAGAGCTTCTTCAACGATACCGTTTTTAACGTTGAGAGTGAGTTTACATGTACCCTGTTGTGGAGCACACCAACCCACACCGTGTGTGAAACCTGAAATGTCTTTAATTTCGTATGCCTTCACCCATTTTGCTTCTTCTGGAATAGGTGCAGGACCGTGCTTTGGACCTTTTGCTACTATGCACATGTTTTCTACTTCGTGTGAATAGTTCATAAATCATTGACTCCTTTCGGATGTTTATTTTTTACTATAATATTTTAGTACATAACGACCTTTAAGTCAAGAGTAAATTGAACCTTTAAAGAACAATTTATACAGTACTTTGTGGTAAATTTTATTAAAAATGAATAAAGACTTGTTTTTCTTGTCGAATTTCTATATAATATAGTATTAGTGGAAATTTTGTTTTAGAGTGAGTAGGGTTTATGGTTTTTTCAAGTTTAATTTTTATTTATGCTTTTTTACCCTTAACGCTTTTAATTTATGCGTTATGTAAAAAAAATCAAGCAAGAAATTACATACTTTTAATTGCTTCCATTATTTTTTATACATGGGGCGAGCCTACCTATGTCTTAATTTTAATCGGAATGACGTTTATTGACTGGATTTCTGCTCTTATAATACAAAACGCCTGTGAAAAAGAAAGAACTAAAAAGTTAGTTTTAGTTCTTACTGTTGCTATAAACCTTCTTATAATTGGCTTTTTTAAATACACAGGCTTTTTACTTTCTAACATAAACGCTATATTTGGTGTACCTGAAGTAATTCCAGAAATGCTTCTTCCAATTGGTATTTCTTTTTACACTTTTCAGCTTATTTCTTACATTGTTGACGTTTATAAAGGTGACGTACCAGCACAAAAGAAATTTACATATTTACTTCTTTACTCAAGTCTTTTCTATCAATGTATAGCTGGTCCTATAGTCAGATACTCTGACGTTCAGAAAGAAATTGAAAACAGAAGAATTGATTTTACAGAGGTTTGTGAAGGTATTACAAGATTTTCAATTGGTCTTGGTAAAAAAGCATTGATTGCAAATACTTGTGGTTCACTTTCTAACCAGCTTTTAGTTTCGACTGCATTTATGTCGTCACCTGAAACTGTAACGGCTGCTCTTTCAGAGCTTTCTTCACGTTCTGCTATTGGTATTCTTTTTGGGGTATTTTTCTATATGCTTCAAATCTATTTGGATTTTTCTGCATACTCAGATATGGCAATTGGTATGGGGCTTATGGTTGGCTTCCATTTTAAAGAGAATTTCAATTACCCATACATAGCAACCTCTATTACAGATTTCTGGAGAAGATGGCACATTTCGTTAAGTACATTTTTCAGAGATTACGTTTACATTCCACTTGGTGGTAACAGAAAAGGAAAAACGAGAACTTACATAAACCTTCTTATTGTATGGTTTTTAACTGGACTCTGGCATGGTGCAGAGTGGAACTTTGTTTTATGGGGACTTTTCTTTTTCGTTTTCCTCGTAATAGAAAAAGCTGGATTTTCTAAAATTCTAAAAAACGCTCCCCCATTCTTAAGCAGAGCTTACACTTTGATTATTGTTTATTTCGGCTGGATTTTATTCAGATTTTCAGATTTTAAATTCATACCAGTAGTATTAAAAGGTCTTTTCGGTTTAAACGGCAACGGATTTATAGACTTTGAAACAAAAGCACTTTTAACATCTAATTTATTATTTATTGTAGTTGCAATTATTGCAGTTACCCCATTATCAAAAAAAGCAAAAGAATTTTTTATTTCAAAATGCGATACTGAGAGAAAGAAAAAGGCTTACGAAATTATTTCGATTGCAATACCAGTAATCATTTTAATTCTCTCTACCCTTTCACTTGTTGGTGACAGTTACAACCCATTCCTTTATTTCCAATTTTAATTTTAAGAGGTACACAGGATGATTTATAATAAACCTCGTGATTTTATTTTTAAGGCTCCCACACCTGAGAAACAACCAAAACACAAAAAACAAAATCACAAGAGTTCAAAAACAAAAACTGAAGTAATAGTTATTAAGCAAAAGCCTAAAAGAGAAGAAGTTATAAAAATAGCTTCATTCTTTATAACACTTTACTTAGGCACAGTTTTAGCTTTTATTATTCCGTTAAGACCTACATATTCTGAAACTGAAAAACGTTCACTTCAGGAATTCCCGAAATTCACTCTGGAAGCTTTTTACACAGGAGATTATTTTGATAACATTACCCTCTGGTTTTCTGACACATTCCCATTAAGAGAAGGAATGACTAAAGTTAACACAGTTTTAAAGTCGCTTTCAGGATTTTCTTCAGTTAAAATCCACGGAGACGTTGAGGGTGGCGACGATATTCCTGACGTGCCTTTAGACGTTTTAGTTACTGTTACAGAAGAAAGCACAACAATAACAACCACCGCACCTACTACAACAGAAGAACCAACCGTTACTTCACCTAACGTTGTAGAAACAACAAATGATATTAAACAAACAATACCATCTGATATGAACATTCAGTCTTTGGGTGCAGTTTTACTTGCTGGTAACTCAGCTTATGAATATTATAATTTTTCAAACTCACTTGCTCCAAGATACATAAACGCTGTTAACAATATTAAAAATGCTTCGGGTAACAAATCCAACGTTTACACACTTGTTGTTCCTACGAGCATTGATATTGAATTAAATGATGCGATAAGAAAAGATATTAATTCATCTGACCAGAAAAAAGCACTCGAATATTTTAATTCATCATTTAAAAACACCACTGCTGTTACAGGCATTTATGAAAATCTTAGAAACCACAGAACTGAATATTTATATTTCAGAACTGACCACCATTGGACTGCGCTTGGCGCTTACTACGCTTATGAGCAATTCATTTACACTAAAGGTGTGGACCCAGTTTCACTTAATAAATATAACGTTCTTTCATTTGATGGTTTTCTTGGTAGCTTTTATGCAAGCACAGAGCAATCCCCTGCACTTGCGAAAACACCTGACACAGTTATTGCTTATGAACCATTTAACGAAGTCAGTTTTAAAATCACACCAAAAGATGGTGCAACGTTTGACTGGGATGTTGTTGCAGATGCTTCGGAATATGCACCTAATATGAAATACACAGCATTTATTGGTGCTGATCAGCCTTACTCAGTAATTGAAAATCTTGACAATCCAGATGGTGAAACCTGTCTTGTTATAAAAGATTCATTTGGTAACGCATTTATTCCATTCCTTATCCCCCATTACAAAACAATTCACATTATTGACCCGAGATATTATGACGTAACGCTGAGCGAATTTTCTGGCAAGAAACAGATTGACGATATTATTTTCATTTCTAATATTTCGACTACGAGAAATGAAGTGTTTATCGGGGCGATGGAAAGGTTTATAAAATAATGCAGAATTCAGAATGCAAAATGCAGAATTGAGGAACGCTTCGCGTTGATTGTAACTGTAAGTAAATAAAATTAAAAAATTCTATCATTCTCTTTTTAGAAAATGATAGAATTTTTTACTAATTACTAATAGCTGACAACTATTACGCTACTTCTCTATTCACTGCTTTGTTAACTATCTGTTGGAAGTCGTCTAAATCAACTTCAGAATCTTCGGTATAATCAGCGGCAGTTAAATATTCATCCTTAAGCTCCATGCACGAAGTTCTTGTAAGCTCTGCGAGCATACAGTCAAGAGCATCGCAAACACCGTCACCATTAAGGTCGCCCTTAACAACCACAACAACCTCACTTACCAAACAGCCTGCTGTGTCATATATGCCAATAACAGAGCCTGTACCAAGGAATTTAGTACCACTTGACTCAAGCACTTCAGCAGTAAAGGCATAGCCTTCTATTTTGATTAAATCAGAAGCCTTTGTAAGTGCCAAATCATCTGTTATAACATTAATGCCCTGCTGTTTATTTTCACCCACAGCAACAAAAAGTGTTGTTGAATCAATATACTGAGCTTTATAATTCTTTGCAATAGTTTTCGCTAAGGATTCGGGCTCACCATAAACATAGTCGAGATTAGAGGTTGTGAAAACCATTTCACCAACAGTGGTAACACTTTTTGGTATATTTATACTGTTAAGCTTTACACAGCCAATAAATGCTCTGCTTTCTATTTCAGTAAGTGTGTCAGGCAATCTTATGCTTTCTAAGCCCTTACAGTTCATAAATGCAGCAGAATTTATAGTTGTAACAGACTCAGGGATTTCTACATTTACTAAGCTCTCACAGTAAGCAAAAGCCATGTTATATATACTTTTAATATTAGAATGTAAATTAATACCCTCTAACCCTTTGCAGCCATAAAAGGTCGCTTCTCTTATTCTATCAATTGCCTCAGGAATTTTAAAAGAGGTTAAGCTTTTACAGGAAGCAAATGCATATTCACCAATAGCTGAAACAGTTTCTGGTATATCTATTTCTTTTAAGCTGCTACAACCATAAAAAGCATAATTACCAATTTCAGTTAAGTTTTTACTGAGCGTAATATTCTCTATACCTACACAACCAGCAAATGCAAAATCACCTATTTTTTCTATTCCGTCGTGCATTGTGACAGATTTAATACTCTCTGCACCTGAAAAGATACAAGCAGGTATCTCGTTAAATTGCTCAGGTATTATAAGCTCTTCTAAAAGCTCATTATTGAGATAGAACTGTGCTCCGTTAAAGAGTGCAGATTTCCCATTACCAATCTCAATGCTCATCCAGTCAATTAAATCTGAATTATAATACACTTCTTTTTCTTCATAATTCTGGCTGAAGGCTTCAGTCGAAATATATTTAAGCGACTTTGGTAAAACAATCTTTGTTACCTTATCATTTGCTGCGAATACCGGACCCTCAATTCTTTCAATACCCTCGCTTAACACGATTTCTGAAAGGTTTTCACATCCTAAAAAGATATGACCAGAAAGAGTTTTTACACCACTTCCGATTGTTACCTTTTCTAAGGTTTCACACATATAAAATGCATTTTCTTCGATTTCGGTAACAGAATCACTTATTTTTACACCTGTTATTAATGGATAACCACCGAAAACACCACTTGATATTTTAGTTACTCCATCAGGTATAATCAATTCACCCTCTACAAGTTCATCATTAACATAGAACTTTTCGACCGCTGATAATGGGTAGAAATCAAGTGCTAATTCACACCACATTTTCAAATCAGGTGCTTTCAGTTCTTTTAATGAGGTACAACCACCGAAGCAGTAATTCATACCTTTGACATTTTTGCCCAAGGTTACACTTTCAAGTGAAATACAATCCTCAAAAGTATGCTCTGAAACAAACTCTAAACCATCACCCAAAACAGCTTCCTTTAAACCTATACACTCCGAAAAAGCCCAGAACTCTATTGATTTCACACTATCGGGAATAACAATTTTTTCTAATGCTTCACAACCTTTAAAAGCGTATGCATCTATCAATTCAAGACCATTTTCTATATTAACTGCCTTGAGTGAGGTACAGCCCCAAAATGCGTCCATACCTATCTTTTTTGTAGTAGCAGGGATATTAATTTCTTCAAGATTTACACAAACTGTAAAAGCACCCCTACCAATTTCAGTAATGTTATTAAGAGTAACACTCTCTAAAAACCACCAACCCTTAAATGCAAAATCTGGAATTTGGGTTACATTTTGAGGAATAACAAGGTCAGTAATCATTTCGCCATCCATAAACACTTTTGTTACATCTCGTGTAAGATTAAAAGCACCGTCTTTTAAAGATACATCGCACCATTCTTCAACAGACGGAAGATGAATTTCCTCTAATTCCACATCATAAAAACCCCATACACCCATTGATTTCACACTACTTGGGATAATAAGCTTTTTAATAGACTTGCAATTATAAAAGGCGTAATCTCCAATTGCAATAACACCCTTTGGAATTTCAAGTTCCTCAACAAGAACGTCATTAAGATAAAGCTTCTCAGCATAATACAACGGATTTGAATATTCGTCAGAGAATCTTACGTTACACCAGAAATGAAGATTTTTAAGATTAACCTTGTCAAGTGATTTACAGTTATAAAAGGCTTCGGTGCCAACCTCTAACAAGCCTGTGCCAAAATTCACAGTCTGGAGATTAATGCAGTTATTAAAAGCCGACTCACCGATTTTTTCAACAGTATCAGAAAAGTGTAATTCTTTTATATCGTAATCGGATTTAAACGCTTTAGCTTCAATTTCCTTAACACCATCTTCAAAATAAATGTTAGAAGAATCCACACCCAAAACGCTTCTCGCGGTAACAACTTCGTTAGAAATATAGCAGTTTTCTACGGTACAATCTCTGAAAGCGCCGTCAATCACAAACTCTAAACTCTTGCCCAATTTTACTGTTTTGAGATTTTTACAATTTAAAAAAGCATTGTCATAAATACCAATTAAAGTATCAGGAAAATCAATTTCTTCAAGGGCTGTATTATAAAAGGCAGCAACATTAACTTTTTCTAAAGAAGTACCCAAATCAATACTTTTAAGATTCTTACAATTATAAAAAGCAAACTTAGGAACTTCAGTTGTATTGGATGGAAGTGTCACCTTTTCTAAGCTGACACAGTTACTAAACATATACTCGTTAAGGTAAATAACCTCATCGGGAATTCTGATTTCAGAAAGCCCTGTTACACCCGAAAATGCATAGGAGCTTATTGTTCTTACTGAATCAGGAACAATATATTCACCTGTTTTTGCAGTAGGATATTTAATGATATTTGTTACACTATCATCAAATAACACACCATCACGAACAGCATAGTTGATATATGGTGCATCCTCTGAAAGTTTGAATTCTTTAAGAGAAGTAAACCTGTTTAAAATAGAAGAGCCTTTGCTAAAGTCAAGTTCCTTTGAAATTACAAACTCTGTTATTCCAGTTATATCTTTACCATCTATAAAGATATTCTCAGCCATACGGAATATATCAGCATTAGAAGACAGGGTTATAGGAATCCAGCTTTCAACATCTTTAATATAAAGTGACTTAACACCACCTAAACCGCTAAAGGTACTTTCAGAAACTTCCTCGTAGTTATTACCTAAGGTGAGTGTTTCTAAACCCTCAACCTCATTAAAAAGACTGTAACTGATTTTGCCTATATTGTCGCCGATTTCAACGTTCTTAAGATAATAGCATTCATTAAAGGCAGAGCCTAAATATTTTACACCTGATGGTATTTTTACATCACTGAGATTAATACAGCAACGAAAAACATTATTACCGATATACTCAATACCCTCTTCTAATATGATGCTACTCAGTGTTGAAAAACTGAATGCAGAATCTAAAATTTTCTTTACGTTACCACCGACTGTAATTGAGGTTAAGCTTGAGCAGTAAAAAGCATCTTCTGCGATTATGGTAACACATTCAGGAATAGTATAATTGCCTGTTTTTCCATACGGACAGTAAAGCAAGGTGGTTTTATCTTTATTAAAAAGAACACCATCCACTGAAGAATATGCAGGATTTTCGGGCGAAACATTAACCGCTTTAATCGTTTTGCTGTATTTCAAGCCCCAAATATTTATTTCTTCTATTTTACTGTTTATAGTAATACTCGAAAGCTGAAGGCTACCAAAAATATCAAAATTTATGCTCTCGACTGTTTCGGGCATAACATAATCGCCTGTAAAGCCTGCCGGTAAAACTATAATTTCTGTTATAGCCTTATTATAAAGAACACCATCAATGCTTGTAAAATTCTCATTTGCTTCATCAACTGTAACTTCTTTTAAACTACTACAACCATCAAAAGCACTCTCACCGATGCTCACAACAGTTGACGGAATAGAAATTGATGTTACATACCAACCACCATCGAAAGCGTAGTCATCAATTGCTAAAACAGGCAAATCGTTATGAATAGCAGGAATAACAACATCGCCCTCGAATGAAGTGTCAGATAAAGCAACAATCCACCCAGTTTTATCACCATTATAATAAAAACTAAGTGGACTCGTTTCAACAGCAAAAACGGTCATAGGGGTAGAACAGAATACACCTATAACCATAACAAAGCATAGCAATACACTTATTGCCTTTTTCATATTCAATTCCTCCATTATTATTCAATTACTCCCAAAACGCTACAAAGAAAACTCCCAATAATCTATGTAACATCTATAATATAACATAATAGTTGTTATTTTTCAATAGTTTATTTAAAACTAAAACAAAAAAATCCTATCATCTCAATTTTTGAAAATGATAGAATTTTTTCGTGATGTTTTGAGTTAAACTCAAAGTGAAGTTGTAAGAAGTTACAGTGATGTTTTGCAATAAAACTGCAAAGTGATGTTAAGTTTGCCATTGAAACTTGCAAAGCAAACATCACTTCGCAGAAACTTCACTACGAAGTAACTTCACTTGCCATAAGGCAAACTTAGTTAAAATCACTTTGTGATTTTACGGCAGTTGCCTGAATTCATAGCCCTCTTTTCTTGCATAGTCAATTATATCACCTAACGCTTCTGCATTATCTTTTGATACAGCGTGTAAGAGAAGCACACAGCCTGGGTGCAGACGACTTGTTACTGTGTCAAAAGCATACTGCTTACCCTTCAAATTATTTACATCCCAATCGGCATAGGCACTTGACCAGAAAACCGAGGTATAACCCGCATTATTTACTAAATCGAGAGCACTTTCTGAATATACACCCTGCGGAAAACGGAAATAGCTACTTGAATAACCAAAATGAGTTCTTAGATAGTTATCGACATTTTCAATTTCCTTTGCCATTTCTGTTCTACTAATAGTTGAAAAATTTGGGTGTGTGTCTGAATGGTTACCAACAACGTGACCTTCTAAAATCATTCGTGAAGCAACCTCGGGTGCAGATTCTAAATATGGCAACGTCACAAAAAATGCTGCTGGTACTTGTTTTTCTTTCAAAACATCTAAAATTTCATTAGTACATCCATTCTCATAACCACAGTCAAACGTAAGATAAATAACTTTTTTGCCACTTGTATCTAAGCAAATGGCGTTATATTTTTCATATATTTTCTGATTATTCACAGAAATTTCGTGTGGTACGCCATTTTTAGAAACACCGTAAGAATGCCCTGTTTCTTTTTCACTTAAGCCTTTTAAATTATCTTTATCAACAACAGGTATTGTAGTTTCAGGGAGTGGCTCGAGACCTGTGTAGGTTTCTTTAGTGCCAGTCTTTTTGCCGTAAATTGATTTTTTATTTTCTTTTATTCCGCTACCCATACCTTCGGGATTTGGAGCCTCAGTTGCTTCTGTTGCATCTGTCGTATCTGAAAGATGGGTTGTTTCGGTTAATTCATTTGTTGTAGATGTAATAGTTTCTGTGGTACTTTCTGTTGTTGAGTCGCTTTCATTTTTATTTCCACACGCAGAAAATAACAGAATTCCTGCTAAAATCAAACATAAAAATTTTTTCATAAGCTAATTCCTTTCAAGACTGTCAGGCTATTAAACATTTCGTTTAATAGCCTGATTTTTTACTTAAACATATATTGCATATTATTCATTATACCATCAACTGTTTTTGCAGATTTTTTTGCAAGTTTTTTTATAGTTTTTTTAGGATTACTTTTCATTTTAGTCATACCAGTTGCCATTGCTGCAGCAGTACCAGCTGCCATAATTGCTCCACCGATTTTAAGCATATCCATATTCTTTTTATTCATTTTTTCACTCCCCTTCAAAATTATTTTTACCCTGAAGCAGAATTTTAAACACTTTTGATTGCATTAAATTATGGGAAGTGTTATAATACATAATCAGTAAAAATCTTACATTTATTTTATTGAAAAATTTAGGAATGATTTTATGGAAAAACAAAAAAGGCTTGTTGCTATAAATGATGTTTCAGGCTTTGGCAGATGCTCTTTAACGGTTGCTTCGCCTTTGATTTCGGCTTCTGGAATTGAATGTGTTTGTATGCCTACAGCTGTTCTTTCAACTCACACAGGCGGATTTACCGGCTACACTTACAGAGATTTAACAAGCGATATGCCACTTATTACAGAGCATTGGAAAAGCATTGACTTAAAATTTGATGCTATATACAGCGGTTTTTTAGGTTCAATAGAACAGATTGACATTGTAAAGGATTTTGTTAAAAAATTCAAGACAAATGACAATATTTTAATTGCTGACCCTTGTATGGCAGACCTCGGCAAGATGTATGTGCTTTTCAATGAAGAATTTGCTAAAAAAATGACTTCACTCTGTTCAATGGCTGACATTATTCTCCCTAATATTACAGAAGCGTGTTTTATGACTGACACGGAGTATATTGATGGCGTTCAAACACGAGAATATATTGAAAAGCTTTTAAATGCACTTATGGATTTAGGTGTTAAGAATGTTGTATTAACTGGTGTTACTTTCGAAGAAAATCAAATTGGTGCGGCTTGTATGGGTGAGGACAGAATTGCACAGTATTATTTCAACGAAAAAATCCCAGAAAACTACCACGGCACCGGCGACGTTTTTGCAAGTGCGTTTTGCGGTGGACTTCTTAATGGATTTTCACTTTTCGACTCTATGTGTATTGCGGTAAGATTTACTTGCGACTGCATTAAAAGAACTAAAGAAAGTTCACCTGACACACACTACGGCGTTGATTTTGAACGTGGAATACCATATTTATTAAAGGAATTAAAAAAGATATGAGCGAATTAAACATTGTTTTGGTTGAGCCAGAAATACCACAGAACACGGGTAATATTGCAAGAACCTGTGCGGCTACCGGTGCAAGACTTCACATAGTAAAACCAATGGGTTTTACTATTGACGATAAAAAATTAAAAAGAGCCGGTCTTGATTACTGGTACCTTTTAGACATTACTTATTATGATAATTTAGACGACTTTTTTTCTAAAAACAAAGACGGTAAATTTTTCTTTTTTACAACAAAAGCAAGGCAGACTCACTCTGACGTTACATACACCGACAAATCATTTTTATTTTTCGGTAAAGAGACAAAAGGGTTACCGGAAGAACTTCTTTTAGAGCACCCCAATGAATGTGTAAGAATACCGATGATTGACGATGCAAGAAGTCTTAACCTTTCAAACTCGGTTGCAATAGGCGTTTATGAAGCGTTACGGCAGATGGGTTACCCTGAGCTTAGTAATAAAGGCGAGCTTCATAATTACAAGTGGGACACTTGTAATTAATTAAAAATTGAGAATTTAGAATTAAGAATTTCGGAAACGCTACGCGTTTGATTGTAATTAAATATGTACAACACAAACTACATTCTATCATTTAAAGATTACTTTAAAATCTAAAAATGAAAGAATGTAGTTGTTTTTATTATAATGCCGACCGCAGGTCCCACAATTCTCAATTCTTAATTTTTAATTCTCAATTTTTTAAGATGCTTTTTCTAATTCACCGACTCCATCTGCCAACCCATCTGCTGTCTCAAACATTGTTTCAGCAAAAATGCCGTAGCCACCTGTTGGGTCGTTTAAAAATACATAAGTAAATTGATGATACCTACACCTCAAAGTCCTCAACACTCAGCTAAATATAGCGGAAAAAGCCCATATTTCGGTAGATTTGAGAGCGAATTGACCTGTTCAGTTCGCTCTCTTTCTATTT
>SVOI01000071.1 GCA_015066465.1 Oscillospiraceae bacterium | reverse complement strand
AATTCTTTGTTACATCACCATTCACTGCTTTTACAAGATACTTGTATTGTGTTCCAAGTGTTACTGAACCATCAACATACTCTGTTGTTGTCAAGCCTGTTTTTACTGCTTTCCACTTCTTATCCCACTTCTTTGTTGAAGCGTTATATACTTTTCTGTATACATTGTATTTTGCTGCACCTTCTACTTCGCCCCATACTACCTTTACACCTGAAGCTGTTGCTTTTGCAGATGAAATTACTGGTGCTTTAAGTTCAGGTAACTTATGAGTTACTTTTTTTGTTGTATAAGATGTTTCACCATTTGCATTATCTACTGCAGAAACACCATAAGTATAACTCTTACCATGTTCAACAGCTTTATCTTCATAGCTTGTTACATCAGCACCAACTGTTGCAACAACTGTCATTGTTGAGCCATTTTGCTTGTAAATTTTATATTGTTTTGCACCAGTTACTGCTTTCCAGGTTAAAACTACTGAATTTGCAGTTGAAGTTGCTGATGCAATTTCTGGAGTTGCTAACTGAGAAACGTTCTTAAACGCTTTAATAAGAGTTGTTGAATCATTGTCACCTGCATAGAAACTAAAGCTTGGTGCTACATTTGCATTTAATGCTTTGAATGTAATTGTAAAGATTGATTTTGCAGTGCTACCAATTTTATAACCGCTTTCTTTGCTTGTTGTGTAAGCAAATGTATAGCAAGAATCATTATAATAAGAAATACCACTTGCGTGTAAACCATCAACTACGTCTACTTTATTTCCGTCAGAATCTGTTGTTGTAGCCGGACCGCCCGCCTTTACAGATACCTGGGTTTTATCAAACTTAATGCTGACCATAGCATCGTAAATTGTCTGATTTGGCGCTAATGAAATATTAAATGTAATTTCGCCGTTTTTGAATCCTGCTGTTGTTACCTGATATTTCGAAGCATCTTCTGCTGCACTTGCAGTAACTGTAAGAACAGAGAATACTGAAATCATCATAACAATCGCAAGAGCTGATGATAAAATTCTTTTCATGTTTTTACCTTCCTTTCAAGTTGATATGCAAAAGCATATCACAATACATAGTAGATTATACTTCATTTCACAATTTTAGTCAATGCAAATAACAAAAAAACAGTATTCCATATTATAGAAATACTGTTTAAATATTTGGTAAAGGTGACGAGAGGCGAATATTAATTATTAATCTTCGCCTCTATAAAAATTACTTTCATCATATTCGTCAAAATCATCATCAAGCCCGTAATCATCCATCTCAAAGCTTTCTGCGAAATCATAATCAAAATCTTCTACTAAATCAAACGGATTTATTTTCTTTTTACCCTTTTTGAAATTATCAAAATTAAATATGAAGCCCATAAAATAACCCCTTTCTTTTTTAGTATTTTGTCAATTTAATATAATTTTATGTAACACTTTTTTAAATTTTTCATAAGATGAAGTGTAGAACAGAGAAAGGGGGAAATTTAGTGGGCTGCTTTTTCAACAATTCAAGTTCTTGGATTATCATTCTTATAATCATCGTTCTTCTTTTCGGTACAAATAACGGTTGCGGTTGCGGTTGCGAAACAAATTGCAACAACACAGGTTGCGGTTGTGGCTGCTGCTAAGAAACACAAAGTGTTTCAGCTAAGTTTGTCTTACGACAAGTGAAGTAGCTGAAGCTGTGAAGTTACTGCGTAGTGAAGTTGTGCTTGTAGCACAGTGAAAAACTTAACATCACTTTTGTTGAAAACAAAAACTTCACTGCAGTATTATCACTGCAACATCACTTTGCACTTGTGCAAAACATCACTAATACAACACAAAGTGTTTCAGCTAAGTTTGTCTTACGACAAGTGAAGTAGCTGAAAAGAAAAACACTGTCAAGGCCAAAACCTTGACAGTGTTTTGTTTTTAAAATACTACGTTAAATACTACTGCAAATACGCCAAGACCCATAAGAACTGCAAGTCCTAAGCATACTGCTTTTATAAACTTCTTTGAAAAAAACATTATTCTATACCTAAAAGACCTTTCATTCCGTTTGAAACAACATCCAATGCTTTCTCTGCATTTTCTCTTGAATCAGATTTTACTGTAATATAAATTTTGATTTTTGGCTCTGTGCCAGAAGGTCTTACAATAGCAGTATTACCATTTTCACATCTGTAAGAAAGAACGTTAGATTTTGGAAGTCCTGTTTCGCTTTCTTCGCCAGTTACTAAATCCTTGATTTTACCAGTTTTGTAATCTGCTACCCAAACCACCTTGCTACCAGCAATTTCTGATGGAATATTATTTCTTGTAGTTTCCATCATATCTGCCATTTTCTGCATACCAGAAGCGCCTTCAAAAGCATAGTTATCAAGACGATTGAAGTAATAGCCATATTTTTCATAAATCTCATTCATATAATCCCAGAGAGTTATGCCTTTTAATTTACAAACTGCAGCAACCTCTGCTACAAGCATAGCTGCAACCACTGCATCCTTATCTCTTGCATAAGTACCACGAAGGTAACCATAGCTTTCTTCCATACCAATAACGTAACGGTCTTCTTCGCCCTTATCCTCGAGTTCAGTAATGCATTCGCCTATATATTTAAAGCCAGTTAAAAGGTCACGCAGTTCTGCTCCATATTCTTTAGCAATGGCAGCAATAAGTGGTGTTGTAACAATAGTTTTAACAACAACAGGATTTTCTGGCAACTCACCTTTTGCTTTGAGCTCTGAAAGAAGGTACTCACAGAACATAGCACCAACCTCATTGCCAGTCATAAGCTTATATTCGTCGTCTACTCTTACAGCAATACCAACTCTGTCACAGTCAGGGTCAGTTGCAATCATAAGGTCTGCAGGGAAATCTTTTGTTAAAGCAAGACCTTCTTCAAACACCTGACGAATTTCAGGGTTAGGATATGGACAAGTCGGGAAGTTACCATCTGGTTTTTCCTGTGTCTTAACAACCTCTAATTCTTTAACACCTAATTTTTTAAGAATTCTTCTTACAGGCTTATTACCTGTACCATTAAGTGGAGCATAAAGAACCTTTAAATTAGATTTTTTAACAGCATCTTTATTAACAGATTGTGCTAAAACGTTTTCAATGAATTCGTCTTTCACCCAATCTTCAATAAAGTCAATCATATCTTCAGCTAAAGCATCTTCAAAATCCATACGCTTAACGCCTGTGAACATATCAACTTTTTTCATATATTCAAGAGTTTTAGCTGCCGCTTCGTCAGTCATCTGGTAACCCTTTGAATCATAGCATTTATAACCATTATATTTTGCAGGGTTATGACTTGCTGTAAGCACAATACCTGAAGAACAATGAAGTCTTCTTACTGCAAATGAGAGCATTGGTGTTGGCATAAGTTCTGGGTAAATATAAACCTTGATGCCATTAGCCGCCAAAACACCCGCTGCAGCGTGAGCTAAAACGTCTGACTTAATTCTTGAGTCGTAAGCAATAGCAACTGATGGATTTTCGAACGCCTCATTAAGATAGTCAGCAAGACCTTGTGTTGCCTGACCTACTGTATAAACGTTGATACGGTTAGTACCCGCACCGATAACGCCACGGAGACCACCAGTACCGAATTCTAAATCTTTATAAAAACGGTCGAGAATTGCTTCTTCATCACCTTTAACAGAATTTAATTCTTCAATTAAATCTGCATCTAAAACCGCTTTTTCACACCACAAATCATAAAGTGCATGAATATCGTTCATATTAAACACCCTTTCGGTATAATTTTCTCAACATTTCAATTATACAACATTTGTTACACTAAAATCAATAATCTTATTTAATAAAATTAGTTCTAATTTTTGGTTCTGGTATAGGATGATTTATTCCGTTCTCTTTACCAAGTTTAATACACTTAAGAATCCACGCCATATTGTTACCAATACCACGCATAATCTGAAGACCTTCTTCATCTTTCAAAACATCTTCAGCACATGAGCCGTGAACCATATTCCAATAACAAGATGAAATAACAGGCATATTGCTTATTGTAAAATATTTATTGAGGCAATCAACTGAAGCCGTTGTTCCAGAACGCCGACAACTCACAATAGCAGCACCTGGCTTAAACTTAAAGTGACTACTACCTGCATAAAAAACTCTGTCTAAAACTGCACATAAAGCCCCCGCTGGAGCAGCATAATGAACTGGTGAACCAAAAACAAATGCATCTGAAGTTTTTGCTTTTTCGATAATTGTATTAACAACGTCGTCATTAAAAACACATTTGCCGTCGTTTTTGCCACAGCCACCACAACCTATGCAACCACGTACAGGATTGGTTCCTATATGAAAAATCTCTGCTTCAATGTTGTTATTTTCAAGCGTCTTTTTTATTTCACTTAATGCTGTGTAAGTACATCCTTTTTCGTGTGGACTACCATTAATAAGTAATACTTTCATTTTTAACACCTACAATTTCTAAAATTTCATTTACACTATCTATAATATATTCAGGGTTTTCATTTTCTAATACACTTCTGCTTCTGAAACCCCAACTACATGCAATACATTTTATTTCTGCATTGTGAGCAGTTTTAACGTCGACGTCAGAATCGCCAACGTAAAAACAATTATTTTTTTCTACGTTTAAAAGCTTCACTACTTCATTTACCGAATCGGGACAAGGTTTTCTTTTTATGCCTTCTCTTTCGCCCACTGCAACGTCTAACAAACCTTTAAAATATTTATCACACAGGGTTTGCACAGCAAAATCGGCTTTATTTGAAACTACTGCAAGTAAAAAGCCGTTATGCTTTAACGATTTTAACATATCAGTAATTCCGTCATATTCTTTCGTGTTATCTTCAGAATGAATTTTATAATGACTTTTAAAATCGCTAAAACAAAGTTGAAACTCATTTTCAGAAATGTTTTGTGGCACAGATTTTCTCATTAAAATTTCAATTCCGTTTCCGACAAAATCTCGCACTTCATCAATAGAGCGTTCTTTAAAACCATTTTTGGAAAGTGCAAAATTTACACTGTTTTTCAAATCTTCAAGAGTGTAAAGAAGTGTGCCGTCAAGGTCGAATATAACGCATTTTTTATTATTCATCATCTTTGCACTCCAGATTAACAAGTTTATATTCACGGTTTAAAGCGGGAAGGATTTTATTAATTAAATCTTCTGTTTTAAACTTTACAGTTGCGGTATTCACCATTGGGTGACAAGCAAAGAATTCTTCTTTCAAAACGTTTTCTTCTATTAAAAGATTAACTCGTTTTTCTTTATCTTTTAACAATGCTAAAACTGTGAGTGAGCCGGGTGTTACGTCTAAAAGTGTTTCCATCTGCTCTGCATTTGCAAAAGAAAGCCTTGCAGAATTTATTTGTGATGAAAGATATTTTGTTTTAAATACCATATCACCTTTTATAAGTAACAAGTAAAATACTGTCTGTTGTCTGTTTGTTAAAAGAAGATTTTTACAGATTTTAGCATCTATTATTTTTTCAACATTCTCACAAAGCTCAATGGTAGCCGCTTCATCGTGCTCTGCACGAATATACTCAACACCATTTTCTTCTAAGAACAAATATGCATCCATCTCTTTTTGAGTTTTTGTAGTTTCTGGATGTTTGTCAAAAGTTTTTTCATTTACGTACATTTTAGGGTGAATTGAATTATCCGAACCGTGTTTTTTACAGACGGATTTCCGCTCCTTCCTCGTTATAATACTCGCAAATCCGCAAAGGATTTGCTCCGTTTTTGCCTTGAATGACCAAAAATCCGTTCTGTAAAAAATCTTCGACCTAAAAGCAAAGGATTTTTATTGGATTTTTGGTGTTGAGGGTGAAGTAAGGCTGACGCCTTGCAAGACCGAAACGCCAAAAAGACTTGAAAAGACTCGCTTTTAGGCAGATTCGGATAACTCATTTCACCCTAATTCCTTTTTAATTTCTACAAAGCCTTTCATAATTGAAGAACCAACATATTGACCTAATGAAACAAGCTCGTGGTAATGTCTTCCGGGGTCGCCCATTGTAAAATCGTTATCGGGAACAATATAACCGATTTCGTCGTTGCTAAGACCGAAAGCAATTGTATCCTTACCAAAGATTTCTCTTACTGTCGGGTATGGGAATTCAGTTTTTGTAACTGCCCCTTCTGCTTTAAGTGAAGCGCCACCGGTTAAAAGGTCTGCACAGAACTCACCAGGCACCATAGCGACCATAATATCACTACCAATTTCAATATAACCGATTTCAGTAAACATACTGTAAGCGCCGTCTTTATCTTTAAGCATTTTGTAATTTGCAATATTTAACTTACCAACACCCACCATAAGCGTACTTGTAACCGGTACGTTTACTTCTCTTAATCTTATGTTGAAAATCGGTTCAACTTTTGTTTCTTTTACCGGCTCCCAGTTTTCACACCACAAAGTGTATTCAGCGTTATTGGCTTTTGATTTTTCAATATCTTTTTTAATCTCTTCTTCATCATAAAGAAGAGAATCATTTTTTATTTCGTCGAGTGTTTTTGTAAGTGCTAATGTAATTTTACCAACCTCAACGCCATAGCGGATTGACTGCTCGTAACGGTGAGCGAAGGTATGACCGTCAAGTGCCTTACCTCTGTCAGAATAAATTGCACAAATAGCACCATTGAAGAACATAAAGTTAAAACCGGCTTTGTTTATGGTTTCGCCCATATAATAAACATAGTCGCCAGAAAGCTCTCTACCAGTACCGTTGCCATCTGAAGTAGGAAGTCCTGCAACGTCAGGGTGCGCAGGGAAGTTAACTATTAAAGTTTCTTTTCTTGTTTTATCATCTGGCACAAATCTTAACCTTGAAACATCAGTTACAATGCCTGTTGCAGATGGTCTGTTTGTATTTCTGAAATAGTCTGAACCAATATCCTTCTGTGCGAAATAAAGCTCACCGTCGCACATATTTTCAATCGCAGTAAAAAACGTATCTGAAACCGCTTTGCGAAGAAAGTTCATATATTCTTTATCTGTACCCTGCTCTAAATCAAAATTCTTTTTAAGATTCTTTTTTCTGTTTCTTAAAATTTTACCTGGGAAGTCAGTCCACAAACCTTCTGTATCTACACAACTGTGGGTATGAGTTGAGCAAACGTTTACAGAAGCAAGTGTTTTGTCAGGGTATCTCTTATTAAACTCTTCAACAAATATTGCTCTTATTTCACGGATATCACCGTTTGTAATACCGATGCAATCAACTGTGCAAAAGAGTGAAATTCCACGCCCCGAATTATCTGAAACAGCAATTGCTCTGCCCTGCATTTTATCTACTACGTTTT